>JAJTBJ010000060.1 GCA_021286985.1 Propionibacteriales bacterium
CCTTGGTGGTCGCCCCCGCCCCCACACCGAGTGAGACTCCCGCATAGCCGTGCGGCTCACGCCGGCTTGCGGATGCCCGGCATGCGCCGGGCCAACTCCGACTCGAACAGGTGCCGGACGGCGGCGGTGTCAAGCTTGCCGTCGATCATCGGCAGGGTCTTGTTGAAGGTCCGCTGACAGACCACCAGCCACGCCTGGCCCATGGCCAACGTCAAGCCGGAGGCCACCGAGGCGTTGATCACGCCGCCGACCACCGAACCCGCGCCGGGGATGAACTTCAACAAGCTGGACGCGGCCGCGCGTCCAGCTGAGGTGGCGATCGAGGTCGAGGCGACCGCCAGCAGCGCCGACTTCTCCAGCCCGATGCCGTGCAGGTGGGCGATCCGGGCCATCATCGACAGCTGGATCGGCACCAGCACCGCCGCCGAGGAGAACGGAATCGGCACCGCCGCGGCTGCGGCCGCTGCGGCTACTGCCGCCCCGATCGCTTTGTTCGACTGGTTCGTCTTGAGTTCCAGATCGATCTCTTGGGCGGCGGCGAGGGCGGCTTGTACCGCTTCAGGAGCAAGGTGAAAGGTGGCGCGCAGCACATCGATCAAGCCGTAAGCCGGCTGACCGCTGAACTGGTCCCTCATCGCGTAGGTCAGGAACGGACGTCCGCCGAAGATCGGCAGGTTGCGGGCCTCGATCTGGCGAGCCAGCTCCACCGCGTCCGGATGGAACTGCCCGTCCTTCATCGGCACCTGGGTGAGCACCACCACCACGGGGATCTCCAGCGCCGCCAGGGTGCGGATGAAGCGATCCTCGACCTCCTCGAAGCGCCGATCCATGCCACGCACGCAATACCAGGCCACGTGAATCTGCTCGCTCAACGGCTTGCTGCGCGAGTCCTTCACCGCCTTGGTGAGTTCGGCGATCAGCTCGTCGTCGTCGCGTCCGATCTCCAGACCGCGGGTGTCGATCACGCCCAGACTGCCGCGCCGATCCAGGTACAGATGCGAGCCGAGGGTGACCGGGGCGCCGATGCCGGTGGCCGCGACGCGCTCACCGAAGATCGCATTCACCAGCGTGGACTTGCCCACGCCGGTCTTGCCGAAGACGGCCAGATTTACCCGCCCGAGCGCTTCGGCCTGCTTGGCGAACTCGGCGTTGAACGATTCGGAGAACCATTGGGTCACGCCCACCAGACTACGGATAGGTGCCGGCGAATCGACCCCGAACCGCCCCGGACGCCTCCCCGATTGCCCCCGGGCGCCGAATGGTGGTCGCGGTGACGTCCGCTCGCTGCGGCGAACTACCGTGATGAGGCACTGAGGACGCGACGAGGCGTCCACCGGGAGGATGGCATGAACCTGCTGCGCACCAAGTCGATCGAGCAGTCGATCGCCGACACCGACGAACCCGAATACCAGCTCAAACGCTCCCTGGGCGCGCTCGACCTGACTGTGTTCGGAGTCGGCGTGGTGATCGGCGCCGGCATCTTCACCCTCACCGGACGGGCCGCGCACAACGTGGCCGGCCCGGCCATCGTGATCAGCTTCGTGATCGCAGCGGTCGCCTGTGCGCTGGCGGCGATGTGCTACGCCGAGTTCGCCTCCACCGTGCCGGTGTCCGGCTCGGCCTACACCTTCTCCTACGCAGCCCTCGGCGAGGTGTTCGCCTGGATCATCGGTTGGGATCTGATCCTTGAGCTGTTCCTGGGCGCCTCCGTCGTGGCCCAGGGTTGGAGCGCCTACCTGGGCGTCTTCCTCGGCAAGCTCGGCATCGAGTTGCCGGCAGCGATCAGTTACGGCGGCGTGATCGACCTGCCGGCCGTGCTGCTGGTGCTCATCCTCGGGGTCCTGGTGGCGGTCGGCATCAAGGAGTCGCTGCGGGTCAATCTGGCGCTGGTCGCGGTGAAACTGTTCATCGTGCTGTTCGTGATCGTGGCCGGCATCGGCTTCATCAACCCGGCCAACTACGTCCCGTTCGTGCCCGAATCGATACCGACGCCGGCCAGCGACCCGAACGCCTGGGCCACCCAGCCGCTGCTGCAGTTCTTCACCGGCGCCGTCCCGGCCACCTTCGGGGTGGGCGGCATCCTGGCCGGGGCCGCCTTGGTGTTCTTCGCCTACATCGGCTTCGACGTGGTCGCCACCACCGCGGAGGAGACCCGCAACCCGCAGCGCAACCTGCCGATCGGCATCATCGCCTCGCTAGTGATCTGCACGATCTTGTACTGCGCGGTGGCGCTGGTTGTCACCGGAATGGTCCCCTACGACCAGCTCGACCCGAAGGCCGCCTTGGCCAACGCCTTCGTGCAGCACGGTCAGACCTGGGCGGCCACCCTGATCTCGGCCGGCGCGGTGGCCGGCCTCACCACCGTGGTGCTGACCTTGATGATCGGCGCCACCCGGTTGATCTTCGCCATGTCGCGCGATGCCCTGCTGCCGATGGGCCTGGCGAAGGTGCACCCGACGTTCCGCACGCCATGGCTGATCACCGCGATCGTCACCGGCGCGGTCGCGGTGGTGGCCGGCTTCACCCCGGTCGGCGTGCTGGAGGAGATGGTCAACATCGGCACGCTCAGCGCGTTCGTCCTGGTCTCCATCGGCGTGGTGGTGCTGCGGCGCAAGCGTCCTGAACTGCCCCGGGCGTTCCGCGTGCCGTGGTCGCCGGTGTTGCCGATCGCCTCGGCGGTGATCTGCGGCTACCTGATGCTGAACCTCTCCGTGGAGACCTGGCTGCGGTTCCTGATCTGGCTGGTAATCGGCTTCGCCATCTACTTCGCCTACTCGATGCGCAACTCCCGGTTGGCGACCGGGGTGGCCATCCGTCCCGACCTGCTGGACGCCATGGAGCACGGCCGCCTGCACGACCCCGACGACCTCCGCTGAGGTCAGCCCGACTGACGAGCCCGATGCAGCCCGGGCTGGTGCACCCGCCGAGTCGAGGCGGGGTGGGACGCCAGCTCTGCGGCCGGGCGAATCGGACGGTGCTGAAACTCGCCGCCACAGTTGGGGCACACGCCGCCCAGACAGTCGGCGGCGCAGGCCGCACACCAGGTGCATTCGAAGCTGCAGATCAGCACCTCGGCCGAGGCCGGGTCGAGGTCGGCGTCACAGCATTCACAGTTCGGGCGCAGTTCGAGCATGGCGGCAGCCTAGGCCTCAGCCAGGCAACGGTGAGGAACCCAGGTCACACCCGTCGCAGGCTCACGACGTCTTGGACGCGGCGTAGACCTTCGGCAGTTCCCGACGCAGCACCTTGCCGGCCGCTGATCGCGGCACCTTCTCCACGAAAGTGACCCCACCCAGCCGCTTGTAGGCGGCCACCTGATCGGCGACCCAGCGGGTGAGCTCACCGGGGCTCACCTCGGCGCCCTCACGCAATTGCACCAGCGCATGCGGGATCTGCTCCCCCGGCGTGCTGGACGCCAGCCCCAGCACCCCGGCATCGGCGACCGCCGGATGCGCACACAGCAGCGCCTCCAACTCCGCCGGCGCCACCTGGAAGCCGCGGCGCTTGATCAACTCCTTGATCCGATCGACGATGCGCACCACCCCCTCGGCGTCGACGGTGACCAGGTCACCGGTGTGCACCCAGCCGTCGGCGTCCAACACCGCGTCGGCGTCCACCGGCGAGCCGAGGTAGCCGACCATCGCGTTGGGCCCGGTGCACCACAGCTCACCGGGCTGGCTTTCCCCACTGGTGGGGGGAGCAACGTCCAGCCCGGTCTCGGGATCGACCACCCGGAAGCGCACGTTGGGGATCGCCGGGCCGATCGTGCCCAGATCGATGTCGGGGCGCTCCGGCGGAATCACATGGGTCACCGGCGACAACTCGGTCATGCCGTAGCCCTGCACCACCCGGGTGCCGAGGCGCTGCTGAATCAGTTCGCCCACCGCGCCGTCCAGCGGGGCGGCGCCGGAGACGATCAGCTTCACACTGTCCCACCCCACACTGAGTGCCGCCGGGTGCTTGGCCAGGAACGCCGCGACCGGCGGGACGATGAACAGCAAACTCGGACGCCGGGTGGCGATGATCTCCAGGAAGGCCTGCGGCGCGAAACTCGCCATCGTGTACTGGGGAAAACCGCGAAACAGGCCGTAGTTGAGATTGGTGGTCATGCCGTAGATGTGGCTGTACGGCAGGAACGCGACGATCGAGTTGTCGTCGCCCATGCCGGCCAGCACCTCGTTGAACTGCAGCAGGTTCGCCACCAGATTGCGATGGGTGAGCATCACCGCCTTCGGCAATCCCGACGTGCCCGAGGAGAACGGCAGGCAGACCAGGTGGGTGGCCGGATCGATGCTCACCTCGGGCAGGTCGACCGGGGTGGCCAGGACGTCCGACCAGGCGGTGTGCCCTTCGGCACCTTCCAGGACGATGACCGCCTCGGCCGGCAACCCGGCCAGCGTGGCCGCCTCGGCCACCTTGCCCAGCAGCGCCTGGCTGGTGATCACGAAGCGGGCGTTGGTCTCAGTGAGCTGCCGGGCGATCTCGGGAGCGATCGCGGCCGGGTTCACCGGAGAGGTGGCCGCCCCCGTCCGGGCGATGCCGTGGAAGGCGGCGGCGTAGTCGGGGCAGTTCTGCAGGTCGATGGCCACCGCCGAGCCCGGCCCGATCCCGCGGGCGGCCAGCCAGGTGGCGACGGCATCGGTGTGCTGTTTCACCTCGCCGTAGGTGCGGCTCGCGCCGGATTCGGGATGAACGAATGCCGTCTGATCCGGATCGGCCTGCGCCTGCTCACCGAAGAGCAGGTCGTACAGCGACACGTCCGGGATCTCGATGTCGGGCAAGGGGCCGCGGTACTCCATTGTGGTCCTCCACTCGATGGTGAGTGGAGCACAGCGTAGGGGCGCGGCATCGGTTTGGGGATGGCGAAATCCCACAAGTTTGCCCCTGCGATCACTGGCGTTCTCGCGCTGGGCAAAGCGGGGAAAGCCGAGGCGGTAGACTTGTCCGGTTCCCCGATCAGATCCGGAGTCTTTCATGCCCACTCGCGCCGACCTACGCAACGTCGCGATCATCGCCCACGTCGACCACGGCAAAACCACGCTGGTCGACGCCATGCTGTGGCAGTCCGGTGCCTTCCGGGAGAATCAGGACGTCAACGCCCGCGTCATGGATTCGATGGATCTGGAGCGGGAAAAGGGCATCACCATCCTGGCCAAGAACACCGCGGTCGACCACACCATGGCCGACGGCCAGAAGCTGACCATCAACATCATCGACACCCCCGGCCACGCCGACTTCGGTGGCGAGGTGGAGCGCGGCCTGGAGATGGTCGACGGGGTGCTGCTGCTGGTGGACGCCTCCGAGGGTCCGCTGCCGCAGACCCGGTTCGTGCTGCGCAAGGCGCTGGCCAAGAACCTGCCGATCATCGTGGTGATCAACAAGGTCGACCGTCCCGACGCCCGCATCGACGAGGTGGTCGACGAGGTCTACTCGCTGTTCCTCGATCTGCTCGACGATGACGAGGCCCACCACCTCGACTTCCCGATCATCTACTGCGCGGCCAAGGCCGGACGCGCCTCGATGAACAAGCCGGCCGACGGCGGTTTGCCCGATTCGGAGAATCTGGAGCCGCTGTTCACCCTGATCACCGAGACCATTCCGGCTCCCACCTACACCGAGGGCGCTCCGCTGCAGGCCCACGTCACCAACCTGGACGCCTCCCCCTACCTCGGGCGGCTGGCACTGTGCCGCATCGTCGAGGGCACCATCACCCGCGGCCAGACCGTGGCCTGGTGCAAGTCCGACGGCACGATCAGCAATGTGCGGCTTTCGGAGCTGTTGATCACCAAGGCGCTGGAGCGGGTTCCGGCCGATTCGGCCGGCCCCGGCGACATCGTGGCGATCGCCGGCATCCCCGACATCACCATCGGTGAGACCATCGCCGACCCGAGCGATCCGCGGCCGCTGCCGCTGATCCACGTCGACGAGCCGTCGATCTCGATGACCATCGGCATCAACACCTCGCCGCTGGCCGGCAAGGTGGGCAAGCTGCTCACCGCCCGCCTGGTGAAGAACCGCCTGGACACCGAGCTGATCGGCAATGTGTCGATCCGGGTGCTGCCCACCGAGCGTCCCGACACCTGGGAGGTGCAGGGACGAGGCGAGCTGCAGTTGGCCGTCCTGGTCGAGATGATGCGCCGCGAGGGCTTCGAGCTGACCGTCGGCAAGCCGGAGGTGCTGCTGCGACGCACGCCCGAGGGCAAGGTGGAAGAGCCGGTCGAGCGGCTCACCGTGGACGTCCCGGAGGATCACGTCGGCACGATCAGTCAGCTGATGGGCACCCGCCGGGCGCGGATGGAACAGATGGTCAACCACGGCACCGGCTGGGTCCGGATCGAGTACGTGATCCCGGCGCGCGGCCTGATCGGCTTCCGCACCGAGTTCCTCACCGAGACCCGCGGCACCGGCATCATGCACCACGTCTTCGAGGGCTACGAGCCGTGGGCCGGCGAGATCAAGACCCGCCTGTCGGGATCCTTGGTGGCCGACCGCACCGGCGTGGTCACCAGCTTCGCGCTGTTCAACCTGCAGGAACGCGGCACCTTGTTCGTCTCGCCGACCGAAGAGGTCTACGAGGGCATGATCGTCGGCGAGAACCCGCGCCCCGACGACATGGACGTCAACCCCACCAAGGAGAAGAAGCTGACCAACGTCCGCTCCTCCACCGGTGACGAGTTGGAGCGACTGATCCCGCCGCGCCTGCTGAGCCTTGAACAGGCGCTGGAGTTCTGCCGCGGCGACGAATGCCTCGAGGTGACCCCGAAGAACGTCCGCATCCGCAAGGTCACCCTGGACGCCAACGAGCGCGCCAAACAACGCAACCGCGCCAAGAACGCCTGACCCCGGCGCAACCGGGGACGGTTCCTCCTGCACCGGCGCAACTAGGAACCGTCCCCGTTGCACCGGACGCGCCTCGCCGCGAGCCGACCGACGTTCGGCCTTCCCTGGATCCTGCACCATCCAGGAGTATTTTTGCAGCCCTGCAAAGTTGCACTACTATAAATCTGCGCCGCTGCAATCAGCGGCGTTTGGTGTGCACTGGGAGGTTCCCCGCATGGCGACAGCTGTCGAAGCACGTCCCTCGATCGGTGAGGCGACGCCGAAGCCATTCATGACTCATCGCCAGATCCTGCTGGTGATCTACGGGCTGATGGCCGGGATGTTCCTGTCCTCGCTGGATCAGACCATCGTGGGCACCGCGATCCGGACCATCGGTGACGACCTCAACGGGCTCGACCAGCAGGCCTGGGTGACCACCGCCTACATGATCGCCGCCACCATCACCACCCCGCTCTACGGCAAGCTCTCCGACATCTTCGGACGCCGCCCGCTGTTCCTGATCAGCATCACCATCTTCGTCCTGGGTTCGGCCCTGTCGAGCTTCTCCACCTCGATGCTCATGCTGGCCGGCTTCCGCGCCTTCCAGGGCCTGGGCGCCGGCGGCTTGATGTCGCTGCCGCTGGCCATCGTGGGCGACATCATGTCGCCGCGCGAGCGCGCCAAGTATCAGGGCTATTTCATGGCCACCTTCGGCATCGCCTCGGTCATCGGCCCGCTGGTCGGGGGCGTGTTCGCCGGCTCCGATCAGATCCTGGGGATCGCCGGCTGGCGCTGGGTGTTCCTGGTGAACGTCCCGGTCGGCGTTCTGGCCCTGTTCATGGTGACCGCCTTCCTGCACCTGCCGCACGTCCCGCACCTGCGAGGCCGCCGGATCGACTGGTGGGGCGCGGGCCTGGTGGTGGCCACCTTGTCGCCGCTGCTCCTGATCGCCGAACAGGGACGCGACTGGGGCTGGGGTTCACCCCAGGCCATCGCCTGCTACGCCATCGGAGGCGCCAGCCTGGCCGCCTTCGTCCTGGTCGAACGGGCGATGGGGTCGGACGCGATCATCCCGCTGCGCCTGTTCTCCGCCCGCGCCTTCTCGATGACCACGATGCTGGGCGCTTTGGTCGGCTTCGGCATGTTCGGCGCCATGCTGACCATTCCGCTCTACCTGCAGATCGTGAACGGCCTGACCCCCACCGAGTCGGGTTTCGCCACTCTGCCGATGATGGGCGGGGTGATGCTGGCATCGATCGGCACCGGCCAGTTGATCGGGCGCACCGGCAAGTATCGGATCTTCCCGGTGACCGGCACCGCCACCACCGCTGTCGGCTACGTCCTGCTGCTGAACCTGTCGTTGGACAAGCCGTCGTGGTACCTGATGGTGGCCATGTTCGTGATCGGCATGGGTCTGGGCCAGCTGATGCAGACCCTCACCCTCGCCGCCCAGAACTCCGCGCCGGCCGAAGACATGGGGGTTGCGACCAGTTCGTCGACCTTCTTCCGCTCCATCGGCGGCACCCTCGGTACGGCCGTGCTGCTGTCGCTGCTGTTCACCGTGCTGCCGCTGAACATCACCAGCACCCTCACCGACAAGCCCACGGTCACCGCCGCCCTGGACGCCGCCCTGGATCCCGCGGTGGCCACCGCCCCCAACAACACCGCGGTGATGGACAAGATGTGGAATCAGGCCACCTCCAAGATCAAAGACCAGGTGGCCAGCAACCTGAGCGATGCCACCAAGACCGTCAACGACCAGGTCGAGGCCAAGGTTCGCCAGAAGGTGTCCGACGCCGTGCACAAGGCTGCGGCGTCCGGCACCGGCAAGCTGGCCGACGGAATCACCGCGCTCAGCCTGGGATTGGGCAAGCTCTCCGACGGCACCGCAGCCTATGTGGCCGGGGTCGCGCAGATCGGCTCGGGCGCCCAGCAGTTGGCCGCCGGGGCCACCTCGGCGAGCAACGCCAGCCAGCAACTGTCCGGCGGAATGAGCCAACTCTCCTCCGAGCTGGCCGACGACAGCGGCACGGCCACCAAGGCGGGCAAGACCGCAGCGAACGCGGTCGACGACGTGACCACCCTGAAGGCGGCGATCACCCAGCTGAACACCGACACCGACGCGTGCACCGGTGGCGACAGCGGGGCTTGCGCGGCGCTCGGCAGCGACCGCACCCGCCTCGACGACGCAGTCTCCGCGGTGAGCGGCGACGTCCACGACACCGACGGCTACCTCAACGGCAGTTCTGGGCTCAGCGCCGGGTTGGCCAAGCACTCCGGGATGGCCGACGGCCTCTCCGGCGGAATCAGCTCCTTGTCCGGCGGTCTCGGCGGACTGGCCGGCGGTCTGAACCAACTCGCCGGTGGCGCGACCATGGCCGGCCAGAAGGGCTCCCTGCTCAGCAGCGGCGCCTCCGGGGCGGCGGTGGGCAGCGGCAAGATCGCCGCCGGCGCCACCAAGCTGTCCAAGATCGAGCAGGTGATCGACGACAAGGTCGACGAGGTGCTGCCCGACGCTCAGCGAAAGGCCTTGGAGAAGGTCGCTGAGCAGAAGAACCTCAGCGTCATCGACGGCAAACTCGCCGTGGACTGGGCCAATCCCGTCCAACGTCGAGCCATGATCGACGAACTGGTGCCCAAGCTGATCGAGAGCATCCGCAGTGGCGGCAACGACCAGAACCTGAGCACCGACACCAGCGCGTCCGACACCTCGTTCGTCAAGGGCGCCGATCCGCGACTCACCACGCCGTTCCTGCAGGGCTTCAACGACTCGGTGGTCACCATCTACTGGGTCGGGCTGGCCGTGATGGTGGCGGCCTTCATGATGACCTGGTTCTACGACGTGCCGCCGCTGCGTCGCCGCTCCGCCCTGGAGGAGAAGCACCACCGGCACGAGGCCGCCAAACAGGAGGCAGCGGAATGACCAACTCCATCGACGAGGTTGCCGGCGGCTCCCTGCGGGAGCGCAAGAAGCAGGCCACTCGCCACGCCATCCACCAAGCCGCGCTGCGGCTGGTGGAGGACCGCGGGATGGAAGGCGTCACCGTCGAGGAGATCTGCGCCGAGGTCGGGGTCTCGCCGCGGACCTTCTTCAACTACTTCCCCACCAAGACCGCAGCCGCCTTCGATCTGTCCGAGACCACCATCGAACCGGAGCTACGGGAGTGGTTCCTTGCCGCACGCGGCGACCTGATCTCGGACGTGTGCGATCTGGTTGCGCGGGCCTTGAGCGTTCCCAGCGACTACCCGCGCGTGAAGGAACTGATCAAGAAGTACCCCGATTTGAGCATGACCTTCTGGAAGCAGTTCAGCTTGCGCAAGCAGCCCATCATCGACCTCGTCGCCGAGCGTACCGGCGACCGGGACGTAGCCGGCACCGCCTTCGGGGTGATGATCGTGGCCATCATGGGCATGATGCGACGCCCCAGCGACACCCCTGGTCAGGACGTCGCTGCCCGACTCAAGGCCGAGGTGCGCGCCATCGCCGGCCTGATCGGCAACGGCAGCTGCTGAGCCTCAGTAGTTGAGCCGCGCCTGCGTTGGTTGAGCGTGTCGAAACCACGCCTCGGGTTTCGACACGCTCGCTTCGCTCGCTGCTCAACCAACCCGTCTCTCAGCCACAGGCAGCGTCGCTCAGCCCAGCGGCGGCCGCACCTGGGCCCACGGACGGACCCGCTCCAACTGCGCCGACACCTGAATCACCGTGGGCTCGTCGTTCGGCCGTCCGATCAACTGGACGCTCAGCGGCAGACTGTCGGCGGTCAGACCGGACGGAATCGCCGCGGCCGGATTGCCAACACATTCCACAACGAGGTGAAGCCGGAGGCGGCCGTAGCCTTCGCCGTTGCCGCCACCGCCGACAGGCCGTCCAGTTGACCGACGAGCACGGCCGGAGTCGGCGTGGTGGGCATCAGCAGCAGATCGAAGTCGGAGAAGAACTCCCGCGCGAATGCCTTGCCTGCCGCGACCCCCGTCCGCTCGCCCCAACCGGCTCGACCACGCAGGGCGGCGGTGAGTTTCAGCAACGTCCGCGTGCGCTGCTCCAACAGATCGGGGTATTCGGCGCGTTCGGCCTCTTCCGAAACCCCCGCTGCGGTTTGGGCAAGGAAGGCCACCGAGACCTCGGGGAATCGCGGACGCACCTGGGTCACCAGGTGGCCGAGCTCGCGCAGCGCGTCCACCGTCTGCTGCAAGGCGGCAACAGTCTCGGCGTCCGCGGTGGCCGTGCCCAGGCGGGTGGTGTAACCGATCCGCAGCCGTCCGGGTTCGCTGTGGACGGCCTCGGTGAGGCTCATCGTCCAATCCTTGGCGCGCCAGACATCCGAGGGCAGCGCCCCGGCGATCACGTCGTAGATCAGCGCCGAATCGGCGACCGTTCGGGTGAGTGGGCCGATCACGCCCAGGGATCGCCACAGGTCGACGTTCGGAGCTGTGCTGACCCGTCCGCGCTGGCACTTCAGGCCGTAAAGGCCGCAGAACGAGGCCGGCAGCCGGATCGAGCCGCCGCCGTCCCCACCGATCGCGGCCGCCACCATGCCCGAGGCCACCGCCGCCGCGGACCCGCCGGAGGACCCGGCCACTGACCGCAACCGGTTCCACGGGTTGCGGGTGTAACCGTTGGCACTGGTCTCGGTCCACGGCCAAATGCCGAACTCCGGCATCCGAGTCTTGCCGACGATCACCGCTCCGGCCGCCCGCAGCCGCCGCACCACTTCGCAATCCTCCTTGGCCGGGGTGGCGAAGGCGGCACCCCCATAGGCGGTGGGCAACCCGGCGACGTGGTTCTCGTCCTTGATCGCGATCGGCACCCCGTGGAGCGGACCACGCTCGGCGGCCGGGGTGGCGTCGCGTTCGGCAGCTTCGGCGCGGGCGCCATCACGCAGCACGTAAGCGAACGCGTTGAGGTCGTCGTCGAGGCGATCGATGCGACTCAGACAGTGCTCGCTGCCCCACTCGCAACCAGTCGAGCTTGATCAACCACACTCGTGAAATCCAGGTCCGTCACGGGTGAATCATCCAGCTTCAACCCGCACCACGCCAGGCCCGTCGGTCAGGCGCGCCCCACACCCGGACGGAAGTGCAATCCGGCGGACGGATCGACGAGCAACTCCTGGGCGGCCGCGATGCCCGCGACGGCGAGCGCGGCGTAGGCGGGAACCTGGCGTTTCACCAGCCCCAACCCGATCGGACCTAGCTCATGGTGGCGTTCGCTGGAGCCCATCCGGCCCACCACCTGACCGTCAAGGGTCAGCGCCTCCCCCGCCGCCGGCAGTTCGTTGGCCGTCCCGTCCAGGTGCAGGAAGACCAGCCGCCGCGGCGGCCGTCCCAGGTTGTAGATGCGGGCCACCGCCTCCTGACCCGGGTAACAGCCCTTACGCAGGTGCACTGCCGCACCGAGCGCGTCGCCGTCGGGGTTGGCCAGTTCGTTGGGAATCGTCCGGTCGTCGGTGTCGAGAAATGCGCGCGGACGCCCGGCTGCGATGCGCAGCGCCTCGGACGCCCAGATCCCGGCGCGAACCGGCCCGAGAACCGCGTCCAGGTCTGCGCGCGGCACAACGTCGGCGCCAGCTCCGGGTGCCATTGCCACCACGTGGTCGGTCAGCACCTCACTGACCTCGACCCGCGCTGCGAAGACCATCTTGCGCAACCAGGCGATCAGCGCTTCCGCCCGTCCGGGCTCGGTGTGGCACCACAGCCGTTCGCCATCGTCGGTTGCGCTGAAGGCGTGGGTCAGGTGTCCCTGCGGGTTGAGGATGTAGGCATCACGTCGGGCGCCGGGCTGCAGCGAAGCAAAGTCGGCCGAGGTGATCGCATGCAGCCAGCTCAGGCGATCCGCGCCGGCCACGGTGAAGACCGGACGGTGGGACAGATCGACTCCGGCGAGCCCCTCGGCCAACGCCTTCTGCTCCCGGAACGGATCGCCGTAATGCCACACCGCTCCGGCATCGATGCCGGAAGGAACCAGAATGGTCATCGCCGCTCGAGGGTGGCCCAGATGTAGGGCTGCAACTCCTCGGTCTCGGTAGCCCGGTCGAAGGAGAACATCAGCTTGCTCTCGACCGTCCCGTACAGGCGGCGGCCGGCGGTGTAGGCGACCTTCGCTTCGGGGGTGCGCGCGACGGCGTCGGTGATCAGGTCGATGCGCCCCGGCGCGAGCTTTCCGTACCAGATCTCGGCATAACCCTCCGGGGAGGCCATCATCACCTCGACGGTGCCGTCGGCCAGCCCCCTCCAGAAACCGGTCTCCATGAACAACGGCTTAGTTGGGCGTCCCTCTTCGTCGATCTCGAAGGCCTGGGCGAGGTAGTGCAGGAAGTCCTCGCCGTTATCGGCGAAATCCACCTGGATGGCGTAGCTGACCTTTTCGGTGCCCGGCCATTGGCGGTAGCCGGTGCCCTCCCAGCGGCCGCGCAGCCAGGCCAGCCCGACCAACGCCGGG
>JAJTBJ010000061.1 GCA_021286985.1 Propionibacteriales bacterium
CCTGCCCGCTGGACTGCGGCTGACGCTGCTTCTTGCGGTACGTGTTGATGAAGGTGTTGGTCAGGATCCGGTAGAGCCAGGCCTTCAGGTTCGTGCCCGGAGTGAACTGGGCGAACGAGGCATAGGCCTTCGCGAAGGTCTCCTGCACCAGGTCCTCGGCGTCCGCGGGATTGCGAGTCATGCGCAACGCGGCGCCATACAGCTGATCCAGATAGGTCAGCGCATCGGTTTCGAAGCGGAGCCGCCGCTGATCCTCCGTCTCAGACGGACGAACATCGGCCTCCACACTCTCAGGGGTCGTCAGATTCATCGTGAACGCGCCTAGCCGCTGCTGGACCTGCGAGGGTGCAGCACCGGGAGCGGACAGGGTCATCATCACACCCGATCAACGTCCCGGCCCGGTCGAGCTATTCCGACTCCACGGGTGCGCACAGTTGCGGACCGTCGTTCGCGACCCGGTTGACCGCATCGGAAACCGGATAGAAGTCCAGATCGGCAACCGGCACGCTGACCAGTTCCTCCGCACCGCTGGTCACGCCGGGGTCGAGCCAGGCGTCCCAGTGCCCCGGCTCCACGACCACCGGCATCCGGTCATGGAGGTAGCCGAGTCGATCGGTAGCGGCGGTTGTGATGATCGCAGCGGTCACCAGCCAACTACCCTCTGGCGCCTTCCAGAACTCGTACACCCCTGCCATCGCCAAACGTCCGCCGTCGGCGGGGTGGATGAAGTACGGCTGCTTGCGGGTCTTCCCGTTCGGCAACGCCACCGGACGCCATTCGTAATAGCCATCGGCTGGAATCAGACAGCGGCGGGTCGCGAACGCCTTCCGGAAGGACGGCTTTTCGGCCACGGTCTCCAGCCGCGCGTTGATCAGCCGAGCGGCACCACGCTCATCAGGGGACCAGGACGGCACCAGTCCCCAACGCACCGGCGTCAGCAGCCGACGTACTCCCCCATCGCGTTCACGCTCGACCACGGCGGCGATCGGGTCGGTCGGCGCGATGTTGAACGCCGCCGGCGGCAGCCCGTCCACTTTCTCGTCGATCTCGAAGAAGTCCATCAACTCCTCGGCACTGGCCGAGGCGGCGAATCGTCCACACATCCGCGTCACCTTCTCGGCATCGTGGTGGCCCGCACCCGCTCAGCGATCCCGTCGGGGATCACCGAGTCCGGGTCGCGCATGGCCGCCAGCGCCCCGGTGACGCCGACGATCGAGGCGTACAGCGCCGGACACGTCGGGCACCCGGCCAAGTGCCCCTCGACCTGGCTGCGTTCGCTCGCGCTGAGGTCACCGTCGAGGTAGTCCAGGATGCGGCTGCGTGCCGTCCAGCAGTTCAACGGGACGCCGCCGAGCGCTGCCCGCCGTTCCGCTCCGGAGGCGAGTGCGCTGACCAACAGTTGGCGGCCGCGTCGGATCCGCTGTTTCGCTGCGGGGACGCCGATCCGCTGCACCTCTGCCACCTGGGCGGCCGTCATCTGTTCCAGGTCGTGCAGCAGGACCGCGGAGCGGTGACTGGCCGGTAAACGGATCAGGGCCTCCTGGAGCGCGGCTCGATCCTCCGCACGTTCCAGCACCACCTCAGCGGAAACGGTGTAGGCGTCATCGGCCCACGCGCGCTCATTGGCGGCCAGCAACTCCTCGTCGCTGATCGGAACCGGCAGCCGGCGACGCGTGGCGTCGATGAAGCGGTGGTACATGATCCGGTGCAGCCAGGTGGCCACCCCGGATTCGCCACGAAACTGGTCGGCCTTCTCCCACGCCGCCAGGGCCGTCTCCTGCACGAGGTCTGCGGCCGCGTCCTCGTCGCGGGTCAGCGCGCGGGCATAGCCCCACAGCCCGGGCAGGGCGGCGGCAAGCTGATCCTCGGTGAAAGCCACCTGTCGAATCTAGCGTGCCGCCGCCCCGGGGGGACTACTTGGTGGCGCAGGTGTTGATCCCGAACAGCCGATACAGCGGGCAGAAGCCGACCGCAGCGGTGCCCAGCGCGATCACCGCAACCACAGCGAGCACGATGCCCCACACGCTGGTGATCCCGACCAGGAAGGCCGCCACCAGGGCGATCACGCCGATCGCTGCCCGAACCACCTTGTCGGCATTGCCTACGTTCTTGACCATGATGCTGTCCTTTCAGAGCTTGTCGATGACATAGACGCACCACCACGGCAAAGGGATACATCGGCGGTGGTTGCGGGCGTCGCGGCTTGGCAGGTGGTGGCCCACAGGGTAGGAATGACCCATGAGTCTGTTGCGCTTCACCGCCCGCACGCTGTTGGCGAGCTATTTCGTCATCAATGGCATCAAGGCGGTCCGGAACCCCCGCGACTACACCGAGGCGGCACAGCCGGTCGTCGACAAGGTGCTGCCGCCGCTGAAATCGGCATTGCCCGACGAAGCGGCCGGCTTCCTGCCCCGCGATGCGGTCGGCGTGGCCCGCTACTGCGGCATCGCCCAGATCATCGGAGGTGTCGGCCTGGCCACCGGCGCCGGGCGTCGGATCAGCGCCGGACTGCTCGCCGCCACCATGGTCCCCCAGGTGATCACCAATAACCCGATCAAGGCCGCGGCCGACGATCGCGCCAAGTTCGGCGCCGATGTCGCCCTGCTCGGCGGGGTGGTGTTGGCCGCGTTGGACACCGAGGGCGAGCCCGATCTGGCCTGGCGCGTCCGCGCCTATCGCCAACTGGCGGCCCGCCGTAAAGCCGAAGCCGCCCGCTCCTCCCAGGCCGTCGCCAAGGGGGCGGCCACGCACGCCCGGTTCCTGCGTCGGCAGATTGAGAGCGCTGTTTCTTGAGCACCTGGTCTGCGCCGGTTGCTGCCGGACCGATCACCGGGACGGTGCAGGTACCCGGCTCGAAATCGGCATCGGCGCGGGCCTTGGTCGTCGCCGCGCTCGCCGATGGACCCTCAGCTCTGCGTGGCGTCCTGGACTCCCGCGACACCACCTTGATGCGCACTGGCCTGGTCGGTCTCGGTGCCACCATCGGCGAACTGCCCGACCGGTTGCAGGTATCCCCCATCACTGACGTACGCGGCGGCGGCACGATCGATGTCGGCCTCGCCGGCACCGTGATGCGCTTCCTTCCGCCGATCGCCGCTCTCGCGGCTCCCGGCACCCGTTTCGTCGGCGACCCGGCCGCAGCCCAACGTCCGGTAGGTCCGCTGCTGGACGCGTTGTCCGGCCTCGGCGCTCGCATTGACCGGCGGGCGATCCCCTTCGAGGTCGCGGGCGGGCCGATGGTGGTCGGTGGCACCGTCACTGTGGACGCCAGCGCGTCCAGCCAGTTCGTCTCGGCGCTGTTGCTGGCAGCGCCTCGCTACCGCGACGGCCTGCGCATCACCCTGACCAGCGCCACTGTCCCGTCGCGGCCACATATCGACATGACCTGCACCATGCTCGCCCGTCACGGAGTGCGGATCAGCCAGCCCGATCAGCTCACCTGGCTGGTCGAGCCCGGCCCGATCCGCGCCAGCGATGAGGTGGTCGAGCCCGACCTGACCAACGCCGCCACGCTGCTTGCTGCCGCGATGGTCACCGGCGGCGAGCTGACCACGGCCTGGCCGACCGATTCGGTGCAGGCCGCCGACCAACTGGCCGGCGTACTGGCGGCCTTCGGCGCCCGGCTGCGCTACGCCGACTCCGCCGACGGACGCACCCTGACGGTGGCCGCCGACGGCGTCCACGGCGCGGCGGTGGACCTTCACGAGGTCAGTGAGTTGACCCCCGTGGCCGCCGCTCTGGCGGCCGTCGCCGATGGCCCGAGCACTATTTCTGGGGTCGCTCACATTCGCGGCCACGAGACGGATCGACTCGCCGCCCTCGCCCACGAGTTGGGCCGGATCGGGGTGGGGGTGCAGGAGACCGCCGACGGGCTGCAGATCACCCCGGCCGCCCGTACTGCCGGAGTGTTCACCACCTACGCCGATCATCGGATGGCCCACGCCGGGGCATTGATCGGCCTGGTCACCCCCGGGATCGAGTTGGACGACGTCAGCTGCACCACCAAGACGCTCCCCGACTTCGAGCGGCTGTGGACCACCATGGTTGGTGGTCAGCAATGAGCCGACGGGTTCACGACGCGATCACCGTCGATCCGCACTACGGCTTCGAGCGAGCGGGCAAGCGGTCGCGTCCGCGCACCAAGGATCGTCCCAGCTACGACGACGCCCGCGACGGCTGGGTGGTGGCGGTCGACCGCGGCCGTTATCGCTGTCGGATCACCGGGATGGACGTGGTGGTCACCGCGGTAAAGGCGCGGCCACTGGGACGCAAGGCCGTGATCGTGGGTGACCGGGTACGGCTGGTCGGCGACACCTCCGGCGATGACGGCAGCCTGGCCCGGATCGTCGAAGTCGGCGAGCGGGACACGGTGCTGCGCCGCACCGCCGACGACGATGACCCTTATGAGCGACCAGTGGTGGCCAACGCCGATCAGCTGGTGATCGTGGCCGCACTGGCAGACCCGCCGCCACGAGTGGGCATGATCGATCGGATCCTGGTCGCTGCCTATGACGCGGGTTTGGATCCCCTGCTGGTGCTCACCAAGTCCGATCTCGCCGCTCCCGACGGCTTGATGGCCACCTACCGCCCGCTCGGCGTGAGTGTGGTGGCAGTCGAACCCGGCTCGAATCTGGACGAACTTCGCGAGGCACTCGCCGGACGGATGAGCGTCCTGGTGGGGCATTCCGGGGTCGGTAAGTCGACTTTGGTGAATGCGCTGATCCCCGGTGTCGATCGGATGACCGGCGAAGTCAACGAGGTCACCGGCCGAGGCCGGCACACCTCCACCAGCGCGATCGCACTCGAACTGCCGGCGCCTGGCGGCTGGGTGATCGATACCCCGGGGATCCGGTCCTTCGGGCTGAGCCATGTGACTCCGGACTCCTTCATCGCCGCCTTCGGCGATCTGGCCGAGCTGATCGTCGACTGCCCGCGCGGCTGCCGCCATGACACCGCGGCGGTCGACTGCGGCCTGGACACTGCCGTGGCCGATGGTCGGCTGACCACAGAGCGTCTGGAGTCGTTCCGGAGGATGGAACGCGCCTTCGGCTAGATTGGCGCCCATGGCTGAGCAATCCTGGACCGACGACCTGCGCCTTGCCCACGTGCTGGCAGATCAGGCCGACGCGATCACTATGAATCGCTTCAAGGCAACGGACCTGCTGGTCACCTCCAAGCCCGACCTCACCCCGGTCAGCGACGCCGACACCGCGGTGGAGGACGCGCTGCGCACCAGCCTGTCCCGCACCCGTCCCCGTGACGCCGTCCATGGCGAAGAACGCGAGGACTCCGGGTGGGGTCCCCGGCGCTGGGTGATCGACCCGATCGATGGCACCGCGAACTTCGTCCGCGGCGTGCCGGTGTGGGCCACCTTGATCGCGTTGATGGACGGCGACGAGGTCGTCGTCGGCGTGGTGTCGGCCCCGGCGCTGTCGCGGCGCTGGTGGGCGGCCAAGGGTGGCGGCGCCTTCACCGGGCGCAGCCTGCTGCAAGGCACCCGCTGCCGCACGTCGCGGGTTTCGGAGATCTCCGATGCCAGCTTGTCGTACTCCTCCATCGACGGTTGGGTGGAGTGCGGGCGCGGTCAGCAGTTCGTCGATCTGCTGCGGGAGTGCTGGCGCACCCGCGCTTTCGGCGATTTCTGGAGCTACATGCTGCTCGCTGAGGGGGCCGTCGATCTGGCCGCGGAGCCCGAGCTGGCGCTGCACGACATGGCGGCAGTCTCGATCGTGGTCACCGAGGCCGGCGGCACCTTCACCAATCTGGACGGCGAGCCCGGCGTCAACGGTCCCGGCGCCATCGCCACCAACACCTTGCTGCAGGACGAAACCGTCCGGCGATTGGCCCCCGGGGCCTGAGCTCAGCTCACCCGGAGCTGGGTGCTGATCTTCTTGGCCAGATTCACCACGTCGGTGCGTTCCTTGGTGGCCTCGGCAAAGAAGTAGTAGGGGCCGTCGGAGGTGTCGACCACGATCACCCGGATCAGTGAGCCTTTGGTCTTGAGTCTCTTCACGTTCCAGGAGAACCAGGCATCAACCTGCACCGCGTGATGCCCGCTGACGCTGACCTTCGACACGGTCAGCGTGTCAGGTGAGGTGTACAGGCTCATCCCGCTGCCTTCGGACAGGCAGGCCACCAGCAGCCGCGCCTGGGTCTCCAGGCTGCGTGGGGTAGCGAAGTTGGTCAGTCCGATCTTGAGGTTGTTGTACCAAGACCCCTCGATGTTCAACTCATAGCCGTAGGCGGTGTTCCCGTACACGGTGTACTCCGACACCGGACCGTCCCAGCCCGCAGGGATGGGCATCGACATCACTCCGAGACTCAACCGTCCATTGGCCACCACCGGCTCGATGTCGCGGGCCTCCGCCTCCTGCTCACACTTCCCCGTCGGGCTCGGGCTCGGCTCCGCGGACGACTCACTCGGCGTCGGCGTCGGACTGGGAGTCGGCGGCTCCGTCTCGTCCCAGGCGGAGAACGACCGGGACGGCTCAGGTAGCGGCGCCTCGGCGCTCGGGCGCTCGAACGGACGCCAGATCACCAACGCAACGACCAGGACGATCGCGACCAACGCCGCCACGGCGCCCCACCGCCACCGCTGACCGCCCGCAGGGCTGGCATCCGAGATCGCCGGTGCTTCCGCGTCCCGCACATCCTCGGTCCAGGCGACGCCGTCCCAATAACGCAATCGCTGCGGCACCTTGGCCGGGTCGGGGTACCACCCCGGCTCGCTCACTATCGGCACTCTCCGCTCAGGTGATCGCCAAATTGGCGGTCAGCGTGTCCATCAAAGCAAGGATGTCGGCGCGTTCCTGGGTGGCTTCGCCGAAGAAGGCGTACGGTCCGTCAGCGGTCTGGACGACGACCACCCGGATCTTCGAGCCCTTGCTCTGAATGTCGGTGTCACTCCAGGAGTAGGAGGCGTCCGCCTGCACCGCCGGGTGCCCGGATACCGAGGTTTTGGTGATCTCGAGCTTGTCCGGAGCGCGGTAGCGGTCCATCACGTCGGTGCCACTCAGGCAGGCCACGATGGTGCGAGCCTGCGTCTCCAGGGAGGTGCTCGGGTCTGCGAAGTTGGTCGGCCCGATGACCATCTGGTTGAACCATCTCGGCTCGATGTCGATGGTGTACCCCTGCGCCGCAACCAGATAGAGCACCGCGTTCATCGCCTGCGGGCCCTCCCAGCCGTCCGGCACCGGCATCGACATCGGGCCCACCTTCACCCGATGGTTGGTGACGGTAGCCGGCACGTCTCGCACTGGCCCCTCCTGGTCGCAACGCAACTGGGTGATGCTCGGGCTAGGCACCGACGGCGTCGGGGTGGGCGTCTCGGTTTCGTTCCACGACGAGATCGTCGGTGAGTAGGTGGCCACCGGACCGTCGGGCAGGGTGGGCTTGAACGGGTTGATGATCACCAACACGACCACCAACGCCACCACCAGCAAGCCGGCAAGCAGGGCCCACAGCCAACCCTTTCCCCCACCGGGCGAACCCGGGCTACCGGGGCCGGTCGGACCACCGGGGGCACCCCCACCGGGGGCAAGATCGTCGCGGACCTGGGTCGTCCAGGTCTGACCGTCCCAATAGCGCAGACGGTTCGGCACCTTGGCCGGGTCGGGATACCAGCCTGGCGAACTCATCGGCAGGCTCCTGAGGGCAGCGTCATGCGCCCAAACCTACCGGGAGTCGCCCGTTTCACCAGGGCCGGTTCGGATTCGCGGAATCGCTGCCAGCAAAGCTGCGGTGTACTCGGTCTTCGGTTGGAGGTAGACCTGATCCGTCGGCCCGGATTCGATGATCCTGCCGGCCCGCATCACCGCGAGTTCGTCGCACAGGTGGCGGACCACCAGCAGGTCGTGACTGACCACGATCAGGCTGAGTCCCTGGCCGGCGACCAGGTCGGTGAGGAGGTTCAGCACCTGCGCCCGCACGGACACGTCCAGCGCAGAGACGGGCTCGTCAGCGATCAGCACTTCCGGCTTCGGCGCCAGGGCACGGGCGATGGCGATGCGTTGGCGCTGCCCGCCGGAGAACTCGTGGGGGTAGCGGTCGGCCGCGTCGGCGTCCAGGTCGACGGCGGCCAGCACCTCGGTCAACCGGGTGCGATGATCGACCCCGACCAACTGGGGACGCAGCAGCCGCGAACGAAGCGGCTCGGTGATGATGTCGCCCACCCGCATCCGAGGGTTCAACGACGAGCGGGGATCCTGGAAGACCATCTGTACCGATGAGCGCAGGAAGCCGCGACGACGCTCCGGTAAGGCAGTGATGTCGGCGCCTTTGAACCACACCCGCCCCGAGGTCGGACGATCCAGCCCGGCCAGCAGCCGTACCAGGGTCGACTTGCCCGAGCCTGACTCCCCCACGATCCCCAGCCGAGCGCCGGGCGCCAGCTGCAGATCGACCTCGGAAAGCGCCACCACTTCACGTCCGGCGTTGTGGTAGCGGCGGGTGAGCTTCTCGGCGCGGAACAACTCTTCGCTCATCGACTCACCCCCGGCCGGTAGAAGTCCTCCACCACGGGGAGCCGCTGGCCCGGGATGGTCTGGTCGAGGCGGGCGGTGGCGACCAGGCCCTGGGTGTAGGGGTGCTGGGGGCGGGCGAACAACTCGGCGACCGAACCGGTCTCGACGATCCGCCCATCCAGCATCACCGCCACCTGGTCACAGACCTGGGAGACCACCGCCAAGTCGTGGCTGATGAACAGGCAAGCCGCACCGGACGCGTCCAGGACGTCGTTGAGCTTGGCCAGCACCGTGGCCTGGACGGTCACGTCGAGGGCGGTGGTGGGTTCGTCGCAGATCACCAGGTCAGGGGCGTTGATCAGCGCCATCGCCAGACTCACCCGCTGCCGTTGCCCGCCGGAAAGCTGGTGGGGGTAGGCGTCGGCGACCCGCTCGGGATCCTCCAGGCCCACCTCGCCCAACATGTTGATCACCGCTGCGCGGGCCGGCCCCGACTCGGTGCCGGCGTGCAGCCGCAGCACTTCGGCGACCTGACGACCCACGCGCATGGTCGGATCGAGGGCGGTCATCGGCTCCTGGAACACCATGGTGACCACATCGCCGCGCAGCCGCGCCAGACCGGCTTCCGACAGGTGGGTGATCTGGTGGCCGGCGAGTTCGACTTTGCCCGACACCCGCGCATACTCTGGCAGCAGGCCCATCACGGCCAAGGCGGTGACGGTCTTCCCCGACCCCGACTCACCGATCACGCCGAGCCGGCAACCGGCGTCCAGGCTGAAGCAGACCCCGTCCAGGGCCGGACGGTGGCGGCGTCCGAAGGTGACGCTCAGATCACACACGTCGAGCAGGCTCATGGCACCTCCCGAAGTCTCGGGTCGAGGTAGTCGCGCAGACCGTCGCCGAGCAGGTTGAAGCCGAGCACGGCCATCGCGATCGCCAGCCCCGGCCAGACCGCCTGCAACGGCGCCACGAAGATGTAGTCCTGGGCATCGCGGAGCATGTTGCCCCAGGTGGGATTGGGACGCGGTGTGGCCAGACCCAGGTACGACAACGCCGCTTCGGCCAGGATCGCCATCGCGAAGCCGACCGATGCCTGCACCCCCAGCACCGGCGCGATATTTGGTGCCACATGGCGCCAGGCGACGCCCCACCAGGAGGTGCCGGACGCGCGGGCGGCGAGCACATAGTCGGCCGCCATCACCTGCAGCGTGCCGGCGCGGGCCACCCGAGCGAAGGCTGGAATGGTGGCCACCCCGATGGAGACCATGGCGGTGACGGTGGAGGCACCGAACACCGAGGCCAGCAGGATTGCGAGCAGCAGAGCGGGAAGCGCGTAGACCACATCGGAGAGGCGCATCACCACGTCGTCGATCCAGCCGCCGGCCTGACCAGCGAGCATGCCCAGAGGAATGCCGACCACCGCCGCCAGGCCGACCGAGATGATGCCGACCAGCAAGACGCTGCGAGCCCCCAACAGCAACCGGCTGAAGATGTCGATGCCGAAGCCGTCTGTCCCCAGCCAATGGACGGGGCCGGGCGGCAGCAGTCGCTGGCCGGGCACGACCCGCAGCGGATCGAATGGCATCCAGAACAGCGAGACCACGGTGGCCAGTACCACCACGCCGACCAGCACCACCCCGGCGATCAGTTGAGCCCTTTTCATCGGGCCTCCCGAGCAGCCCGCTGGCGAGGATCGATGAGCAGGTAGGAGAAGTCGACGACCGCGCTGATCACCAGCACCGCCAGCACCAGGAACATCACCGTGCCCTGCACCACGAGCAGGTCGCGTTGGCTGACCGCGGTCAGCAACAGCGACCCCAATCCCGGCAGGTTGAACACCGACTCGACCACGATCGCGCCGACCAGCACCGATGAGACCTGCAGCCCCAGCACCGTCACCAGGGAGATCGAGGCGTTGCGCAGGCCGTGGCGCAGCAGCGCTCGCATCGGCGTCCAACCGACCGATCGCGCGGTGCGGTAGTAGTCCTCGTTCAGCACCTCGACGAAGGCCGCCCGCACGTAGCGGATCAGCACCGCAGCCTGCACCACCGACAAGGTCACCACCGGCATCACCAGGTGCGCCGCCCAGGATCCGGGGTTCTGCGTGAGCGGGACGTAACCGTTGGCGGGCAGCCAGCGCAGCCAGACCGCGAACACCATCACCGCCAGGATGCCGCCCCAGAACACCGGGATCGCCATGCCCAACTGAGCGGTCGCACTGACCACGATCCCCTGCCAGGAACGGCGCTTGAGGGCGGCGAGCATGCCTGCGGGAATGGCGAGCAGCAGCGAGCCGATCATCGAAAATCCGACCAGCCACATCGTCACCGCCAGCCGAGGCAACAGCAGCGACACCACGGCATCACCACTGAGATGAGAGACCCCGAAGTCGCCGGTCAGGACGTGGCCGAACCAATCCAGGTACTGCACCACCAGCGGACGATCCAGCCCCAACTCGGCGCGCAACTGCGCCACCGCTTCGGGCGTTGCCTGGTCGCCCAGCAGGGTCTGAGCCACATCGCCGGGCAACGCGTGGGTGATCACGAAGATCAACACCGACGCACCCACCAGGCTGATCGCAAACACGCCCAGGCGTGTGAGGATCCGCCCGGCGAGTTGCATGGTGAGGCTCGCCGCCTAGCGGCTGGCGATACTGGTCAGATCGAAGCTGTCGGAGGTGGCGTTGGTCGGCACCCCGGTGATCGTGTTCTTGGTGATCACCAGGTTCGGCAGAGCGAACAGCCAGATCGCGGCCGCATCGTCGGCCAGGTAGCGAGCAGCGGCTTTCATCCCCGCAATACCCTGCGCGGGGTCGGTGTTGGCGTCGGCAGCGGCGTAGAGCTGCTGGAACTTCTTGGAGTCGTAGCGCCAGTAGTACTTCGGATTGGCGAAGTTGCCCAGGTCACGGGGCTCGACGTGCGCGATGATCGTCAGGTCGTAGTCGGCCTTCGCGTAGACCTCCGGAATCCACCGTCCGGCGACGTCCAACTCTTCGAGTTTGGCCGTGACCCCGACGTCGGCCAACTGGCTGACCACGAACTGCGCCGACCGCACTGCGTAGGGAAGGTTGGGCACCCGCAGCCGCAGGGTCAGGCCGCTGGCGTAGCCCGCCTCCTTGAGCAGTTCCTTCGCCTTCGCGGGGTTGTAGGCGTTGGTCGCGGTGAGGTCCTCGTACCACGGGTCGGTGGGCACCGACATCGAGCCGATCAAGGTGCCCTGTCCGTTCCAGGCGGTGTCCAGCAAGGCCTTGCGGTCGATCGCCATCGTCAACGCCTGGCGCACTTTGAGGTCTTTCAGCGCCTTGGTCTCATGGTTCAGGCCCAACACGACCTCACCATTGGTAGAGCCGTCGATAGTGGTGAACTGGGCGGTGTCACTGAACTGCGGCAGGGCGTCCGGCGCCTGCAGGTTGGAGATGATGTCCAGATCGCCGGACAGCATCGCAGCGTTCTCGGCGTTCGGGTCGAGGAAGTAGCGGAACACCACCTTGTCGAACCGGGCCGGGGTGCCCCAGTAGCCGGCGTTCGCCACCAAGGTGACGCTTTGGCCCTTGTCGTGGGCCGAGAAGGCGTACGGACCCGAGCCGGCGCTGGCACTCGCCACATCGCCGGTGAAGGCCGGATCGATGATCATGCCCAGTGCAGTGGTCATCTGGTAGAGCCACATCAGGGAGGGGTGCTCCAGGGTGATCTTCACCTGGTGCTCATCGATGGCGGTAGCGCTGGTCACCAAGGAGATCTGGGACGCCAACGTCGGAGTGAGCTTCGTATCGTTCTTCAGCCGCTCGATGTTGGCCACCACCGCCGCGGCGTTGACCGGATTGCCCGAGGCGAACTTCGCCGCCGGGTTCAGGTGGAAGGTGTAGTTCAGGCCATCGGGGCTGATCTCCCAGGCCTGGGCCAGCAGCGGCTTCAACTGACCCTCGGCGTCGACCTTCACCAAGGTCTCGTAGACGTTGTAGAGCAGCACCTGCGGGATCGAGGCCCCCACCACATGCCAGGCGTCCATGCTGGCCGGCTCGTAGGTCGCGCCGATGACCAGATTTCGGGTCGGCGCGGGAGTGGCATTGCCGCTGGTGCTGCAGCCCACCACGCCGAAGCCGAGAGTGAGCCCGACGACCAGGGCAACAGCCTTGGTCGCGGCAGAACGGGGACGCCGCCAAGCATCGGCGAAGCTCATGAGCCCTCCAGGGTTGTCGTCCCCGCACCGCACGGGGAGGCGGCCCGAGTCTACCGGAGCGCCCTGCGGATACGGACGGTCCCACTGCCGGGTGTCCACAACCAGCGGTGACGCTCGATTTGGGAAACCGGCGGCGCTCCCCTAAGCTGGCCGAACGCGACGCGGGGTGGAGCAGCTCGGTAGCTCGCTGGGCTCATAACCCAGAGGTCACAGGTTCAAATCCTGTCCCCGCTAC
>JAJTBJ010000062.1 GCA_021286985.1 Propionibacteriales bacterium
CCGAAGAACTGCATCTGCTTGCCGATCGCCATCGGCGAGACGCAGCAGGCGATCGCGGTGTCGTCACCCCAGTGGCAGCGGATGTCGGCGTCCGACTCGTACTGCAGCGCAGAGGTCTCGATGGAGATCTGCGAGCAGAACTCCTTGTAGCCGGCCGGCAGGGCGGCATCCCAGTAGATGGTGATGTTCGGCTCAGGAGCAGGGCCGAGATTGCGCAGGGTCTGCAGCAACCTGAAGGAGGTCTTGGTGACCAGGGTGCGGCCGTCCTCGGCCATGCCGCCGTCGGACCAGGTGGCCCAGTACGGGTCGCCGGAGAAGATCTGGTCGTACTCGACGGTGCGCAGGAAGCGGACGATCCGCAGCTTGGTGACCAGGGCGTCGATGACCTCCTGCACCTCGCCCTCGGTGATCTCGCCGGCGGCCAGATCGCGTTCGGCGTAGATATCGAAGAAGCCCGAGAGGCGACCGATGCTCATTGCGGCGCCGTCCTGGCTCTTCACGCTGGCCAGGTAGGCGAAGTAGGTCCACTGGACGGCCTCGCGGTAGTTCGCGGCCGGACGGGACAGGTCGAAGCCGTAGCTCTCGCCCAGGTTGCGCAGCTTGACCAGCGCCTTGATCTGCTCGGCGTGCTCCTCGCGGTAGCGGGCCCAGTTCTCGCTGAAGGGCTGGTCGACGATCGAATCCATGTCGGCCTTCTTGGCCTCGATGAGGCGGTCGACGCCGTAGAGGGCCACCCGCCGGTAGTCGCCGATGATCCGGCCGCGGCCGTAGGCGTCCGGCAGGCCGGTGAGCAGGTGAGAGCTGCGGGCGGCGCGGATTCGGGGGGTGTAGATGTCGAAGACCGCCTGGTTGTGGGTCTTGCGGTAGGTGGTGAAGATCTCCTTGATCTTCGCGTCCGGGGTCAGCCCGGCTTCCTTGATCGCGGTCTCGACCATGCGCCAGCCGCCGGCCGGCATCATCGGGCGCTTCAGCGGCACGTCGGTCTGCAGGCCGACGATCACGTTGTCGTCATCGCTGATCAGGCCGGGGGCGAAGGCGTCCACGTCGGCGGGGATGTGGGTCTCCACGTCGTAGACGCGACGCTCGCGCTCCACGCTGAGGTAATCGCGCTGCAGGGTGTCCCACACCCGCAGCGTCTTGGCGGTCGGCCCGGCCAGGAAGCTGGCGTCACCGGTGTAGGGCGTGAAGTTCGCCATAATGAAATCTCGGACGTCGATCGAGTCGGTCCAGGCGCCTTCGGCGAAGCCGGCCCAGGGGTCTTCTCCCCTCAGCCCAGCGAGCTCTTCCACCTCGGTGGTCATCAGTCTCCATTCGTTGCCTGGGCACGGCGGATTGCCCCGTGCGCAGGGGATCCTTCATTGGATGGGGCGCCGTTCGCTCGTGGCGAGGACGCTGAGACGATTCTAGGTCAAACGTTTGAATGACCGCACATTAGGCCAAATGCTGAGCATTGCCCGACGTGGACGTTGGGACACCGGGGACGGTTCCGACTGTCCCAAGGACGTTGGGACACCGGAACCGTCCCCGGTGTCCCGGGCCTCGGGTGATGGCGGATTGACGGCTCAGCGGAAGCCGGCGAAGAAGACGGCGAGCGCGAAGCCGAGGATCGACAGCACGATCTTCACCCATCGCAGCGGCGGCACCCAGGCCTCGACCGCACTCCACAGGGCCAGGGCGGCCAGGCCGAGTCCGAGCGGGAGCCCGATCGGCGGGAAGTTCAGGTTGAGGACGTTGATGGCTGCCAAGCCGATGGCGGCCAGGCCGCCGAGGAATTCCAGGACGCCGCGGAGGCGGCGGGTGACGACGATCCAGCCGGGGACCGGCTGAGCCCGTCGGCCGCTGGGTGGGCGATAGCGAATCAGGCTGATGCCGCTGACGATGAACCAGATGCCGGTCACCAGCGCGACGTAGATCTCCGGTCCAATGGACCTCAAAATGCCCACACCTACCCCCTTCGGCGCGAGCAGTCTACGGGGAGTCACCCCCGAGCCGACAGAGGATCTTTTCCAGGAGTTCACGCTCTGCTCGCTCAAGGGTGCCGAAGATCTCCGCGGTCACTTCGGTGCGGGTGTGCTGCACCTGAGCGATCAGGTTGCGTCCGGCCGCCGTGGGCTCGACGCGATAGGAGCGTCCATCGATCGGGTCGGGGGTGCGAGTAATCCAGCCGGACGCGGTGAGTGCGGCGATGGTGTCGGTCGCCGAACGAGGGGCGACGTCGAGCAGCGCGGCCAACTGGGACGGCCGCAGCGGCGCCTGCTCACCGATCACCCGCAGGGCGCGCGACAGATGTGGGTTGAGCCCGAGTGGACGGATCCGCTGCATGGTTTCGCGGCGGATCCGGCGCGAGGTGGCCAAGAAGAGCTCGGCCAAGGCTTCGTCGGTCGACATGCCCTCAATATACTGTGGTTACCACACTATTTGGGAGGTCGGATGGTGACCCTCGACACCCCGGTCCCGCGCTTCGGACCGGCTCGGATCGATCCTGCCGATCGGGCGCAGCTCAGCGAATCGCCGGTCACTCTGCAGCGCGCGCTGGGGCTGTTCGCCGGCCACGGCGGCAGCCTGCTCGCCGTGGTGGCGATCATCGTGGTCGCCTCGCTGGTCGGTTTGGCCAGCCCCTTCCTGCTGCGGGAAGTCATCGATGTGGCCCTGCCCACCCAGAACCTCACCCTGCTGGTCTGGTTGGTGGTCGGCATGGTGGCGGTGGCGGCGATCACCGGTGTGCTGGGGGTGTGGCAAACCTGGCTGGCGACTGCCGTCGGGCAACGGGTGATGCACACCCTGCGGGTGCGAGTGTTCGGTCACATCCAGGCCCAGTCGCTGGACTTCTTCAAGCGCACCCGTGGTGGCGAGATCCAGTCCCGGCTGCTGCGCGACGTCGCCGGCCTGCAGTCGGTGCTCACCTCGACGGCCACCTCGATCGCGTCCAACGTGACCACCGCAGTGGCCACCGCCGTGGCCATGGTGGTGCTCGACTGGCGGCTGTCGCTGTTGTCATTGCTGGTGCTGCCGCCGGCGGTGTGGGGGACGCGCAAGGTGGCCCTGGTGCGCCGCGAGATCACCGGCACGATGCAGGCTCGGCTGGCCGAACTGCACGGCGAGGTCGAGGAGGTGCTCAGCGTTAACGGTGCGCTCCTGGCCAAGACGATCGGCAGCCAGGATGCCGACCGCGAACGGTTCGCGGTGACGTCCGAATCGCTCATCGACTTGGAGGTGCGCTCCCAGCTAGCCGGACGCTGGCGGATGGCCACCATGGGCATCGTGTTCGCCGCCATTCCCGCGCTGTTGTACCTGATGGCCGGTCTGGGCAGTCTGATCGGCCCGATCTCGATCGGCACCCTGATCGCTTTCGCTAGTCTGCAGACCGCGATCTTCCGGCCGATCATGGGTCTGCTCAACACCGGGGCCCAATGGGTGGCTTCGATGGCACTCCTCAGCCGGATCTTCGGCTACCTCGACCTGCCGATCGACGTGCCCGAACCCGATCCCGGCGCACGGTTCGACCGCCGGACGGTGCGCGGCGACGTGCGCTTCGAAGGGGTCGGGCTGCGGTTCGCCGACAGCGCCACCGACGTTCTTTCCGACATCGACATCACCATCGCGCCCGGTACGTCGTTGGCGGTGGTCGGCGAGACCGGCTCGGGAAAGTCGACCCTGGCGTCCCTGCTGGCCCGCCTGGCCGACCCGACCGCCGGACGAATCCTGATTGACGGCGTCGACCTGCGCGAACTGCGCGCCGCCGACCGCACCGCGATCATCGGCATGGTCACCCAGGAGACCTATCTGGTGCACGCGACGATCGCAGAGAACCTGCGCCGAGCCGCGCCCCACGCCAGCGACGACCAGCTCTGGGAAGCGCTGGGCACCGCCCAACTCGCCGACACCGTCGCCGCTCTCCCGGACGGCCTGGACACGGTCGTCGGGGCGAGAGGGCATCGGTTCAGCGGAGGAGAGCGGCAGCGCTTGGCCATCGCTCGCACCCTGCTGCGCAACCCGCCGATCCTGGTGCTCGATGAGGCCACCTCCGCTCTCGACACCGATACCGAACGCGACCTGCAGGCCGCGCTTGATCACCTGCGTGCCGGACGCACCACGCTGACCATCGCCCACCGGCTGAGCACGGTGCGCGATGCCGATCAGATCGTGGTGCTGGACGCCGGCCGCATCGTCGAACGCGGCACGCACTCCGAACTGCTCGCCCGCGGTGGACGCTATGCGGCGTTGAACCGCTAGCAGATAGAGAACGTCGTTCCCGCGCGGGCTCCCAGGAATCCGCCCTCGGCGGTGCCACAATTCGAGGGTGACTGCACCCGCCAGCGCCGCCACGCTTGGTCAAACCCCTGGTCATTGGCTGGAAGCCGATCTCATCGCCTGGCCGGCCGGGGGCGTCGCTGGCCTGTCCCCAGATGCGGTGGACTGGCGATTGCACTGGGCGTTGGACGGCGAACTCGACCCCGCGGCCAGCGAACCGGTGCCCTGGGGCACCTGCGGGCTGGGATTCGACCCCCGCGGGCTGCCGGCCGACGTCCAACAGCGGTTCCCTCACCTGCGCAACTACCTGGCGCTGCGACTGCCGCCGACGGTACTGGCACAGGTGCCCACCATGCTCACTGGCCGCCTGCTCCTCAGCGTCCATCACCCCTCCGGGCGGGTGCTGGCATCAGGCGGGCTGCAATCACCGGGGGTGCTCGACCAGCTCTACGCCTCCGCCGCCACCACCGTGTTGGGGCCGAGCTGGCGCGACGGCCGTCCGTCGTTGCGCGTGTGGGCACCCACCGCCCAATGCGTGCGGCTGCTGCGCTGGCCGGCGTCGGGTGGCGCGGTCGAGACCACGATCATGGCCCGCGCCGACGACGGCACCTGGGCGGTGACCGGCGAGCCGGAGTGGCTGGGGTCGCGCTACAAGTACGAGGTCACCGTCTACGCCCCCTACGCCGGACGGGTGGTGGCCAACCAGGTGACCGACCCCTACTCGCTGGCGCTCACGGTGAACTCCACCCACTCGGTGCTGGTCGACCCCGACGATCCGGCCTTGGCGCCCGAGGAATGGGTGACCGCAGCCCCGCCGCAACTGGATAGCCCCGTCGACCAGGTGATCTACGAGCTCCACCTGCGGGACTTCTCCGTCCACGACGACACTGTGCCGGCCGAACTGCGGGGCAGCTTCCTGGCCGCGACCGCCGACAGCGCCGGCATGGCGCACCTTCGCCGGCTCGCCGAGGCCGGGCTGAACACCGTCCAGTTGCTGCCGATGTTCGATAACGCCACCGTCCAGGAGCATCCCGACCGCCGCCCGCAGCCGCCCAAGGAGGTGCTCAAGCAGTTCCCCCCGGACAGCCCCGAGCAGCAGCGGCTGGCCGCCCAGGCCACGGATGGCTACAACTGGGGCTACGACCCGTGGCACTACTTCGTGCCGGAGGGCTCGTATGCCTCCACCCTGGCCGCCGCCGACGGCGCCGGACGGATCAGCGAGTGCCGAGCGATGATCGGCGCGTTCCACGCGGCGGGCCTACGGGTGGTGATTGACCAGGTCTTCAACCACACCGCCAGCTCCGGTCAGGATTCCCGCAGCGTGCTGGACCGGATCGTCCCGGGCTACTACCACCGACTCAACGCCGCCGGTGAAGTGGAGAACTCGACGTGCTGCGCCAACGTGGCCACCGAGCATCTGATGGCCGGCAAGCTGATGGTCGACGGCTGTCGCACCTGGGCGCGGCTGTACCGGGTGGACGGCTTCCGCTTCGACCTGATGGGCCACCACAGCCGACAGAATCTCCTCGAGGTGCGGGCCGCGCTCGATGAGCTGACGCTGGCCGACGACGGCGTCGACGGGCGCGCGATCACGATGTACGGAGAAGGCTGGAACTTCGGTGAGGTTGCCGACAACGCCCGCTTCGTCCAAGCCACTCAGACCGAGCTCGCCGGCACCGGCATCGGTACCTTCAACGACCGGCTGCGCGACGCTGTCCGCGGGGGGTCGGTGTGGGACGCCGACCCGCGCGGCCAGGGCTTCGGCACGGGCTTGGCGACGTCCGACAACGGCAGCGGTGCCAGTGGTGAGCGCAGCCAGCAGGAGCAGCGCTTGGCCTGGTACACCGACCTGATCAGCGTGGGGTTGGCCGGGAATCTGCGCGACTTCCGATGGTGGTCGTTGTCACGCAATGCGGAGATCTCCGGCGCCGAACTCGACTACGGCGGACGTCCTGCCGGGTACGCCGCCGAGCCGACCGAGGTCATCAACTACGTCGACGCGCACGACAACGAAACTCTGTTCGACGCGCTCACCCTGAAGCTGCACCCGGCCACGTCGATGGCCGACCGGGTGCGGCAGAACACGGTGTGCCTCGCGCTGGCGACCCTGGGCCAAGGGGCGGTGTTGTGGCACGCCGGCACCGACATGCTGCGCAGCAAGAGCCTGGACGCCAACTCTTACCGCTCCGGCGACTGGTTCAACTTCCTCGACTTCTCGATGCGCGACAACGGGTTCGGCGCCGGGCTGCCGCCGGCGGCGGACAACTCCGATCACTGGCGCATCTACGCACCGCTGTTGGCTGATCCGCGGCTGAAGCCCAAGCCGGAGCACATTCACCGGGCGCACGAGACGGCCCTCGATCTGCTGCGGGTGCGGTCGTCGTCGCGGTTGTTCCGGCTGGCCAGCGCCGAGGCGATCAAGGCTGCGGTGCGGTTCCCGGTGGCGCAGGGCTGGCAGGCGCAGCCGGGGGTGATCGTGATGGCGATCGAGCAGGCCGGGTTGCGTCCCTATGACGCGGCGCTGGTGGTGTTCAATCCAACCGCCTGGCTGGTGCGCCAGTCAGTGCCGATGGATCTGGCCGGGTATCGGCTGCATCCGGTGCAAGCCGGGGGCGCCGATGTGGTGGTCAAGGCCGTGGGCCTGGGCGCCGACTGGGTGTCGGTGCCCGGACGGACGGTGGCGGTCTTCGTCCGCTCGGCCGAATGAGAGCGTGAGCCGGAGCGCCTCTCGCATCCTCGTCGCAGGCGGGGAGCAGGATGTTGAGTACCCCAACCTCGAGGAGAACTGATGGACAACAGCTTTGGTGCCGGCTTTGGTGCCGTGGCGGGCATCCTCACTTTCGTTGTGATCATCATGAGCCTGTGGCTGTTCATTGCGCCGTTGATCATGACGATCCAGCTGGCGGGGATCAACCGCAAGCTGAAGGCGTTGGTCGATCGCGGCGCGCTGCCGCCGCAGGCACCCCGGGTCTGAGCGCTAGTCGCTGGTAGCGCTGCGCGAACGCTTGAGTTCGCTGCGGCGCCGTTTGCTGACCAGGCGGCGCTCGACCGCTCCTCGGCTGGGCCGGGTGGGCCGCCGCGGCGGTGGCGGCGGAGCCAGGGCCTCGCGCAGGATCGCCGCGAGACGTTCGCGGGCGTCGAGGCGATTGCGCCGCTGGGAGCGGTATTGGGCGGCATCAACAGTGAGCACCGTGCCGTCCAAGCGTGACCCGAGATGGCGCAACGCCCGGGCTCGCTGAGGCTCGCTGAGGGCACTGCAACTGGCCACATCGAGGGAGAGCTGCACCCGTGAATCGGCCGTGTTGACCCCTTGCCCGCCCGGCCCGGAGGCGTGCGAGTACCGCTCCACCAACTCATTGGCAGAGATCACCAGCCCGTCCGGAACCCCCGGCCCCGGCGCGATCCGCACGTCGAACACACCTTCACGGTAGCGAGACCTGGGCCGCCGGGGCGACCAGGTCGTCTGGGTCAGTCGGTGTTCGCTTTTCGTCGTTTCCCGAACCTCTGCAACTCGCGGCTTCAGGTCGGTGTGCGTTTCTCGTCGTTTTGAGGCTTCTTGGCGGTCTCGAAACGACGAAAAACGAACGCCCGCTCTCGCCGGGCAGCCAGGGCTGGCTGCAAAATGACGAAATTCGAACACCACCGCCGCTGGTTGAGCAGCGAGCGAAGCGAGCGTGTCGAAACCGGGGTGCAGGCTTCGACAGCGGGGGTCAGTGGTGCGCGGGCACGGCCTCGGGGTCGTGCTTGGGCAGGAAGAACGACGCCACGATGGTGAGCAGCCACACACAGCCCACTACGACGAAGGCCGTCCGGGCGCCAGCAGCCAGGGCGACGGGATCGCTCGCCCCTCCAGCGGTGGCGGCGGCGCCGACGGTCGACATGATCGTGATGAACAACGCCGTCCCGGCCGCACCAGCGACTTGCTGCACCGTGCCGACCATCGCCGAGCCGTAGCTGTAGAGGTGGTGGGGCAGGGCGGCCAAGGTGGTGGTGAACAACGGAGTCATCATCACGGCCAGTCCCAGGCTCATCACCAGGTTGGCGACCAGGATGTGCCACCACTGAGTGGCGGGCGAGATGGTGGCGTAGATCGCGAAGGCGACGGTCACCACCACGGCGCCGGGAATCACCAGGACGCGGGCGCCGACCTTGTCGTAGAGACGTCCGATCACCGGTCCGAGCAGGCCCATCAGCAGGCCGCCGGGCAGCAGCATCAAGCCGACGGCCAGCGGCTCCAGGCCCATCACCTTCTGCAGCACCAGCGGGGTGGCGATGATCGAACCGAACAGCACGATCATCACGATCGCCATCACCGACATGGCGATGGTGAAGGTCGGGTAGGTGAACGTGCGCAGGTCGAGCAGGGCGTCATCGGTGCGCTGCAAGACGAGTTGGCGCAGGATGAACGCGGTCAGACTGACCGCGCCGATCACCAGGGCGGTGATCAGCTCCCAGGTGGGAATCAGTGGGTTGCCCACCAGGCTCAGCCCGTACACCAGGCCGCCGAAGCCGAGACCGGCCAGGGGAATGCTCCAGCCGTCCAGGTGGGTCTTGCGGGTTTCGGTCACATTCGGCACGAACCGCAGGCCGACCAGGAGGATCGCCAGCGCGATCGGCAGCACCATCAAGAAGACGAAGCGCCAGCTGAAGAACTGGAGGATCACCCCTGACACGGTCGGGCCAATGGCCGGAGCGGTGGCGATCACCAAGCTGATGGTGCCCATCACTCGTCCGCGCATGTGGGGCGGGACGAGTTCCATCACCGTGGTCATCAGCAGCGGCATCATGATCGCGGTGCCGGAGGCTTGCACGATCCGTCCGCCGAGCAAGAAACCGAACCCCGGTGAGATTGCGGCGATCAGAGTGCCGGCGGCGAACAGCGACATGGCCAGGCCGAACGCCTGACGGGTGGTGAGGCGCTGCAGCAGCCAACCGCTGATCGGAATCACCACGGCCATGGTCAGCATGAAGCCGGTAGTGAGCCACTGAGCGGTGCGCTCGGTGACGGCGAGATCGGTCATGATGCGCGAGAGAGCCACGTTCATCGCGGTCTCGTTGAGGATCACCACGAAGGCGCCCACCAGCAACACCGACAGCACGGTGAAGGTGCGGCGGGGCAGCTTCTCGGTGACAGTGGCAACGGGTGCAGGGGTGAGGTCTTCGGTGGATTCCATGGCGAGGTCGGGTGTGCTCATCAGTTCCTTGGACGCAGGCGGGCGTGAGTGGCGGCAGAAGCCGAGTTCACTTCAACCTCATCGCAACCACCCCTATTCCCGGCCGCGCCAACCGACACCGTTGTTATGAGGGCGGATCGGCGAGGGCTCGCCGCGGAGCCAACCGAAACCGTCGTAATACGCCGCAATTCCGGCCTGATAGCGACGGTTTCGGTTGGTGGGTGTTCGAGGCCCCAGGCTGTACCCGCGATAACTGCGGAATCAGTTGGGTCTCAGCTCTCCAGGTGGTCGACGAGTGGGGCGCCGAGGATCGCCACCGTCCGTCGCGCCGCGGCCAGCGCGACGTCGAAGCCGACATCGGGGTCCTTCACCATCTTCTCGGTGGCCAGCGCATGGGCGCGCACAGTGGAGCTTTGGTGCTTCTTGGCGCGTTCGATCGCCGGGGTCGCCGCATCGCCGAGCGCTGCCAGGGCGCGACTCAGGCCTCGCTGCATCGCGCGGTCGCCTCGGCCGAACTGGGTGGAAAGCACCTCGGCGAGTGCGGATGCCTCGTCCTCCGGCACCAGAGCGGCGGCAGCTCGCCACGCGGTCAGCGCCACCTGATCCTCGGGGTCGGTGAGGTGCTCGGTGGTGATGGACGGCCACGCCCGCTGGTCCTTGAGCTTGGAGAGGGTGTGCAGCGCCTGGCTGCGGGCCTGGGGGAGCGGCGAATCCAGTTCCGGCAGTACCCGCTCAAGGACGAGCGTGTGGTCGTGATGGATCAACGCCCAGGTCAGCATGTCGCGGACGTGGAACTCCGGCTCGACAGTGAATCGCTCCACCAGGACGTCGATGTAGCGGGGGTGCGGACGCAGGCCGGTGGCCATCACCGTCTGCAAGCGTGCGGACGCCGACTCTTCCTGCAGGGCAGCCTTCAGCCGGTCCACAACGATTTCGATCTGATCTTGGGTCATCTCGACCACCTCCTGCCCCCTAGTGAAAACCTTCCCGCTACGAGAAGGTCAAAGCGCGGCGATTGATTCCCCTTTCGGCTCAGCCGGGGAGATGGGCCCAAACGCAGTACCGCGCGCCGCCAAGAAGGATGGCGCGTCTGCTGGCTGCCGCGCTGTCAGCGACGATGGCTGATTAGACGTTGAACCCAGGGCTCCACGGGGGCCGGATACAGCGGCACGGTCTCGCTGTCGCCGCTGAATGAGCGCCACACCACGGGGACGCGGGAGCCGTCACTCTCGGTGAGGGTCGCGTCGTGGGCTGCGGGCTCGGGGTTGAGGCGTCCGGAGTAGAGGAAGACGATCTCGTGCCCCAACTCGCCGTCGATGGTGAAGATGTTCTCCACGGCGGTGAGGAAGACCAGGTCGTCGATGGTGGCGCCCAGCTCCTCAGCCACTTCGCGACGGATGGTGTCGCGATGCGATTCGCCCAGTTCGACGGTGCCGCCGATCAGGCGGTGGTAGCCATCGGGGTTTTCTTTGGTGGCCGCGTTGAGGGTGACAGCGTGGGCCGTCCGTTCCGAGTTCGGAGCGATGAGCAGGGCCTTCACGCGGATGGTGGAGCGGTCTCGGATCACCTGTGAGAACCTACTGGGCCTCCGCCGGCTCGGGTCAACCACGCATTCGCCTGGCGGTCGGCGAGAGAGCGAGGACAGGTGGCGGGGCGGCGTCTGAGATGGCGCGCGTCGAAAGCCGCCCCCAGTGCACTCAGGCCTGACAGACTCGGCAGTGGATCTGAGTGAACCGCAACGCGCCTGGGTCGAGGGTTGATGCCGTCGAAAGGGATTGGTGGGTCTGTGATGAGTTCTCGAGTTCCCCTGTTTGCCGTCAGCCTCGCGCTGGTCACGGGGCTGGCGCTGGCATCCGGCTGTTCGGCCCCTGCGCCGAGCGTCGACTACGCCAAGGCCTACAACGTCGGGCTGCAGGCCTACACCTACGGCTTGCCGTTGCTGGAGACGAACAAGACCTTCCTCACCATGACCAGCATCAATGTGCCGAACGGTCAGGGCTTCGGCCCGGTCAACCAGTTCAGCCATGTACGGACGCTCAACGACCCCACCAGCACCGCGGTGGTCGCGCCCGGGGCGAATGCGCTGTCGTCGATCGCCTGGCTCGACCTGACCGCCGAGCCGCAAGTGCTGCACGTGCCCAAGGTGAGTGACCACTTCTTCGTCCTCGCGCTGCTCGACCCCTACACCGAGGATCTCCGCAACCTCGGCAGCGCCCACGCCACGCCGGACGGCAACTATGTGATCTGTGGGCCGGGCCAGCACGACGCGCCGCTGCCGGCCAAGACCCATCGGATCACCGTCGACTACTCCCGCATCTGGATCATCGGCTCCACCCAGCTCAAGGGGCCGGACGACACCGCCAACGTCAACCGCATCCAGGACGGCTACACCCTCACCCCATTGAGCAACTTCGGCACCAACTATCACCCGCCGACACCGGCCGATCCGGACACCGACGTGCAGACCTTCTCGGTGCCGACGGGGGTCACCTTCTTCGACACGCTGGGGGAGTTGCTGGCCCAGTTCCCGCCGCCTGCCGCCGATAAGCCGCAGTTGGACGCCTTCGCGGCGGTCGGCGTCGGGCCGGGACTGACCCCGTCCACCAACTCCCAGTTGAGTGCGGACACCCTGCGCGGGCTCAGTGACGCGGTGGCTGCCGGGCCCACGCAGATCAAAGCCGACACCAAGACCGTCTTCGCGGCCAGTGCGGCCAGGCACAACGGCTACTTCCTTGGCGGATTCGGCGCCTACGGCACGAACTACCAGCTGCGTGCGGTGGTGGCCGTGATGGGCTTGGGCGCCTTCACCTCCGACCAGGCGATCTTCGCGATGGCGCTCACCGACGCCACCGGTAAGCCGCTGGACGGTTCGGCCAGCTACGTGGTGCATCTGGACAGCCCGCCGCCGGCGACGGAGGGCTGGACGTTCACCGCCTACGACGCCAAGGGCGCCCTGATGCCGAACTCGATCAATCGCTACCAGTTCAGTAGCGCCTCGAAGCTGACCAAGAACTCCGACGGCTCAATCGACCTCTACCTGCAGCCCACGGCCCCGTCCGATGCCGCGAAGGCGCAGAACTGGTTGCCGGTCACGCCCGGCCAGAGTTTCGAGGTGATCTGGCGGGTGATGGC
>JAJTBJ010000063.1 GCA_021286985.1 Propionibacteriales bacterium
TGTTCGCGACGCGTGGTTTCGACGGGCTCAACCAGCGGCGGTTTCGGCGGGCTCAACCAGCAGGGGTTTCGACGGGCTCAACCAGCGGTGGTTTCGGCGGGCTCAGCCAGGGGAGCGCTCGTTGGTTGAGCAGGCCGCGCAGCGGCCGTGTCGAAACCCGGCGTGATCCCCGCCGTGCGCAGGATCGCTAGACTCCGGCCCGGAGGAGGACAGGTGCCGAAGGTTGTCGATCATGCCCAGCGCCGACGCGACATCGTCGATGCGCTGCTGGAGTTGATCGCCCGCGAAGGCATGGGGGCGGCCACGTCCCGCTCGCTGGCCAGTCACCTGGGAGTCTCGAACGGGGCGCTGTGGCGCTACTTCAAGGACAAGGACGACCTGCTGGCGGCCACCTATCAAACCGTCCTCGACAAATCGAACCAGCGGGTGGCCGAAGCGATCGCCGGACGCAGCGGCATCGACGCGGTGCTGGCGATGATCGAGACCTTCTTCCCGCTCACCGCCGAACTGCAGGACGAAGCCAAGGTGGTGCTCGCGTTCTGGGGGGTGGCGGCGATGAACCCGACCCAGGCCAGCCACGGCAACCCCGAGATGGTGCAGTGGAGCGATGAGTTCGCCGCGCTGCTGGCCGAAGCGGTGGCGGCGGGGGAGTTGCGGCCCGAGACCCCGGTGGCAGCCCTGGGTGGCATCTTGCTGAGCGTGGCCACCAACGCCCAGGTCGAGTACGTCTTCCAGGGCGAGGACGGGGCTGGCCGGATGGCTGACGTCCGGCGCCTGCTGGAGTCCTTCCGCGCCTAGCGCCGTGGTTCCGAAGCCCCGCTGGTTGAGTCTGGCCTGCCCTGAGCTCGTCGAAGGGTCGAAACCAAGGGGCAGCGGTTTCGAAACCCCGCTGGTTGAGCCCGTCGAAACCAAGGGGCAGCGGCTTCGACATTCTCGCTGCGCAACCAGCGCCGGTGGAGTTCGACCCGCCCACCGCGCGGCCAGAGGGGTCGTCACACTCGAAACACAACTGATACACCGGCGTCACCGTTTGTGTACAAGCGTTCATTAACGTCTTCCTCAAGATCGGGATCCGACGACGTGTCCGATCAAGACCACAGTGATCAAGGAGGCAGACATGTCGGACACCGAGATTTCGTTTTTGTACCTGAGTGAGCCGGACGCGATCGCCGCCGGCGTCACCGAGATGGCGCCCTGCGTCGAGGCGATGGATGAGACCCTGCAGCTGCTGCAGCTGGGCGACTACCGGATGGCCGGCAGTGAGGGCAACTCCCACGGCGCCATGATGTTGTTCCCCGAGACCTCGGAGTTCCCGAACATGCCGACCGACGGCGTCGATCGTCGCTTCATGGCGATGCCTGCCTACCTCGGCGGCAGCTTCGATAACGCGGGCGTGAAGTGGTACGGCTCCAACATCGAGAACCGCGAGAAGGGTCAGCCCCGCTCGATCCTCACCTTCATCCTCAACGACAAGGACACCGGGGCGCCGAAGATGTTCATGTCGGCCAACCTGCTCAGCGCCTACCGCACCGGCGCCGTCCCCGGCGTGGGGGCCAAGTACTTGGCCAAGAAGGACGCCGAAGTGGTGGCCATCATCGGCCCCGGCGTCATGGGCAAGACCGGCCTGGAGGCCTACAACGCCGTGCGCGACATCAAGGTCGCCCAGGTCTACGGCCGTCGCCGGGTCACCAGCGAGGCCTTCAAGGAGTGGGCCGCCGAGCGCCTGCCGCACATCGAGATCGTGATCTGCGACAGCATGGAAGAAGCCGTCCGCGGTGCTGACATCATCCATTCCGGCGTGTCCGGCGAGGTCAACCCGGCCACCTACCCGCATGTGAAGACCGAATGGCTCAAGCCCGGCGCCTTCATCTGTGCGGTCGCCAACCTGAAGTTGGACGAGGAACTGCTGCAGGCTCCCGAGACCGGCCTCTACATCGACAACGTGAAGATGTACTTCGACTGGCAGGAAGAGTTCGGCTACCCGGCCTACGAGACCACCACCGGCATCATCGGCACCCGCTTCGTCGACATGATCCACGACAAGATCATCCCCGCCGAGAAGGTCGTCAACATCGGCGACGTCCCGCTGGGTCGCGACGCCGGCCGCACCAGCGATGACCAGTTCATCGTGTTCAGCGTGGGCGGCATGCCGATCGAGGACGTCGCCTGGGGCACCGTCGTCTACCGCAACGCCCTGGAGCGCGGTATCGGGGTGAAGCTCCCGCTGTGGACGACCCCGGTGATGGCCTGACCGATTCCGATCCTGGACGAGCGCTGAGCGTTGCACTGAGCGCAGCGCTCGTCCAGCCATACCCAACCGGTCGAGAAAGGCCACCCACATCATGAGCAAAGTTGTGATCATCGGCGGCGGCATCATCGGTGCCACCACCGCCTACGCCCTGCTGAACAAGGGCGTCACCGACATCACCATCCTTGAGCGCGACACCATCGGTTCCGGTGGTACCGGCAAGACTGCCGGCATCATCCGCTGCCACTACGGCGTCACCTCGATTTCGGCGCTCGCGCTCTACAGCCTGAGCTTCTTCGAGAAGGCCAAGGAGCTGATCGGCACCGACATCGAGTTCGAGCAGGTCGGCTACCTGGTCGGCATCGGCGAAGAGAACCTCGAGCCGTTCCGGGCCAGCCTGGCCAACCAGCGCTCGATCGGTGTCGAGACTGACGAGATCACCCCGGCCGAGGCCGGCGAGCTGTGGCCGACCGCCGAGGTCAGCGACTTCGCCACCTTCTGCCTGGAGAAGCGCGGCGGCTACGGCGACGGCTACGCCACCGTCCAGGGCCTGGCGGCCTACCTGCGTACCCAGGGCGTGGCGATCAAGCAAGGCGCCAAGGTGGCTGAGATCCTCACCGCCGATGGTGCGACCACCGGCGTGAAGCTGGTCGACGGCACCGTCATCGAGGCCGACACCGTGGTGGTGGCCGCCGGCGCCTGGTCGGTGCCGCTGCTCAGCCCGCTGGGCATCGAGCTGCCGATCACCCCGCAGTTCGTCCAGGAGGTGGTGATCAACCCGGGCATGGATCTGGGGGCGCCGCCGGTCTTCTCCGACCTGGTGAGCATGCAGTACGTCCACCTGCGCCACGGCGAAATGCTGTTCGGCAACAGCGACGGACGGGCGATCTCCCCGATCAGCGATCCGGACGTCTACCCGTCGCACGCCAGCAACGAGGCCATCGAGATCACCGCGGAGAAGGCGATTCATCGCTTCCCCGGGGTGGAGGATCCGGGCGTCTCGACCACCACCACCGGTGTGGTCGACTCCACGCCGGACAACAACCCGATCATCTCGGTCACCGATATCTCCGGACTGTTCGTGGCCGCGGGCATGTCGGGCCATGGCTTCAAGATCTCGCCCGGGGTGGGCCGGCTGATGGCTGACCTGATCGTCGAGGGCGACTCGACCATTCCGAATGTGAAGGCCTCAGACTTCCGGCTGACCCGCTTCGCCGAAGGCGAGCTGCTGCTGAGCCCCTATCCGTATGTGGGTGCGGTTGGCATTCGCTGACCGACTCGACGGGTCCGCCGCCGCCTCGGCGGGCCCGTCGAGCAGACCACCGATCTTTCCTGACCAACCATCGAGGAGGTGAGCTCGCCATGAAGCTGCTCCTGTTTGTTGTGGCCATCGCGGTCACCGTCGCCGTCGCCGTCACCCTGGCCGCCGTTGCGCTGTTCGTCCGTGGCGCGCTCACCCTCTATCGCCGCATCGCTGCTGGTGCGCCCAGCCCGGGTCGGCTCGGCCCGGTGGGCCCGCGGCTGGGGGCGATGATCACCGAGATCCTCAGCCACCGCCGCTTCTCGGCCCGTCCACTGGTGCGGGTCGCGCACTGGGTAGTGATGGTCTCCTTCATCCTGCTCGTGCCGACCCTGGCCATCGCCTACGTCCAGGTGCTCGCGCCGGACGCCGAGCTGCCGCTGGTCGGTGGCTGGGTGGTGTGGCAGTGGCTGCTGGAGCTCTTCAGTGTCGGTGGCCTGCTGGCTATCGTCACGCTCTTCGTGGTGCGCCTGCGCCATCGCAGCGATCCGGACGATGCCGCGGCGGCCCGCGACTGGCGTAGCCGGTTCTTCGGATCGACCCGTTGGCAGGCCTACTTCGTCGAAGCCGTCATCGCCGTGGTGCTGGTGTGTGTGCTGGTCATGCACACGCTGCGCTCGGCCGCCCTGGCGCGCTATCCCGAGACGGCCGCTGACGGCGGTTGGGCGCACTACCCGCTCACCTTCTGGGCCGGTCAGCTGTTCTGGAACCTCAGCCCGGCCGCCCTGGACGCCGGTATCTCGACCGCCGCTGCGCTGAAGATCATCACCTCGATGATCTGGCTGGGCGTGGTCGGCTACGCCACCACGATGAGCGTGGCCTGGCACCGCTTCCTGGGCGTGGTCAACGTCTACGCCCGCCGTGAACGGGACGGACGCCCCGCGCTCGGCGCAGCGACCCCGATGCTGGTCGACGGCAAGCCGTTCGACATTCGCGACATCGACGACCTCGACGAGGATGCGACCTTCGGGATCGGCAGCATCGACGAGTTCGGCTGGAAGGGCCTGCTCGACTTCGCCTCCTGCACCGAGTGTGGCCGCTGCCAGGATCTGTGCCCGGCGTGGAACACCGGCAAGCCGCTGTCACCGAAGCTGGTCACCCTGGCCTTGCGCGATCAGGCGGCGGGGGGAGCGCACACCGGTGATGTGTTCGCTGCACTGCGGTCGTCCGGCGTCCAGCCCGCGGGCGCGGCCGAGGCGGGCCTGGTGCCGACGGTGATCAACCCCGACGCGTTGTGGGCCTGCACCACCTGCGGTGCCTGCACCGACCAGTGCCCCGTTGACATCGAACATGTCGATCACCTGATCAACCTGCGCCGTCACGAGGTGATGGTGAAGTCCGACTTCCCCGAGGAATTCGGCTCGCTGTACGGCAACCTCGACACCAAGGGCAACCCGTGGGGCCTGCCACCGCGGCAGCGCTTCGACTGGGCCAAGGGCTTGGAGTTCGAGGTCCCCGTACTCGGGGTCGATGTCACCTCCGCCGCCGAGGTCGACTACGTGCTGTGGGTGGGCTGCTCGGGCGCCTACGACGAGAAGGGCAAGAAGACCACCCGCGCGTTCGCTGAGCTGTTGCACCTGGCCGGAGTGCGTTTCGCAGTGCTGGGGGAGGCTGAGACCTGCTGCGGCGACTCGGCGCGTCGTACCGGCAACGAGGCCACCTATCAGGGCCTGGCCGTGCAGAACATCGAGACCATGGCCGAGTTCGGGGTCACCAAAGTGGTAGCCAGTTGCGCTCACTGCCTGAACACCGTTGGACGCGAGTATGCCCAGCTGGGTGCGTCCTACACCGTCGAACACCACACCCAAGTGCTCAACCGGCTGATCCGGGAAGGCCGCCTCAACCCGGTCGCCCCGCCCGAGGAAGAGCGGGTCGCGATCACCTACCACGACCCCTGCTACCTGGGTCGGCACAACGGCGAGACCTCCGCACCCCGCGAGCTGCTGGCCGCTGTCGCTGCTGCGCCGGTCGTGGAGATGGAACACCACGGCACGCAGAGCATGTGCTGCGGCGCCGGCGGCGGTCGGATGTGGGCTGAGGAGTCGCTGGGCACCAGAATCAACGCCGCCCGGATGGACGAAGCTGTCGCCACCGGCGCGGCCACCGTGGCTACCGCCTGCCCGTTCTGCTCGATCATGCTCGGCGACGCGGCTGCCGGCCGCGATGCCGCCCCCGCGGTCACCGATGTGGCCCACCTGGTATTGGCCGGCGTGAAGCGCGGCCTGGACAACCCAACCCAACCGAAGACGGAGGACTGAGATGAAGATCCTCACGTGCGTGAAGTACGTGCCCGACGCCGGCGATGAGGTCGGGTTCGACTCCGACCTGAGGCTGGGGCGCACCGGCCCGTCCAGCAAGCTGTCCGAGCTGGACGAGTACGCGGTCGAGCAGGCGCTGCGCCTGAAGGCCACCATGGACGACGCCACTGTCACCGTGCTCAGCGTCGGCCCGGCCGACGCCGAGGTCGCCCTGCGCAAGGCGCTGCAGATGGGTGCCGATGAAGCGGTGCTGATCAGTGATGGCGCCATCGCCGGCAGCGATGTCTTCGGCACTGCGGCCGTGTTGATCGCGGCCGCGAAACATCTCGACGAAGTCGGCCTGGTGATGTGCGGCATGAGTTCCACCGACGCCGGCGTCGGTGCGCTGCCGGCGTTGCTGGCCGACGCGCTGGGGTGGCCGTTGCTGAGCAACGCCGCCGAAGTGAGCGTCGAGGACGGCCAGGCCCGGATCGTCCGCACCGATGAGGTCGGCACCCGGGTGGTCACCGCCGCTCCGCCCGCAGTGGTGAGCGTCACCGACCAGTCGGGCGAACCGCGCTACCCCTCGTTCAAGGACGTGTTGGCGGCCAAGAAGAAGAGCGTGACCACGCTCGGCCTCGCCGAGGTGGGTGTATCCGCCGATCTGGTCGGCGCGGGCGCGGCGCGGGTGCAGGTCACCGCCGTGGTCCGCAACCCTGAGCGCGCCGCCGGACGAGTGATCGTCGACGTCGACGGCAGCAGCGTGGACGACATCGTCGAGTTCTTGGCTGCGGCCACCAAGTGAGGGGGAAGTGATGAACAACGTCATCGTTCTGGTCACCGCGACCAATGGCCTGCTGGATGCGGCCTCGGCGGAACTGCTCACCATCGGTGCCGGGCTCGGCCCGGTGACCGCGGTGGTAGCCGGTGAGGCCGGCGACGCCTTGGTTGCCGAGATCGCGCAGTACGGCCCCGCCGAGGTGCATGTGGTCTCCTGCCCTCAACTGACCGACACTCTGGTGGTGGCCAAAGCGGCCCTCCTGGTGGATCGCGCCGCTGAGACCCACGCCGGCATCGTCCTGGTGGCCTCGGGACTGGAGGGCAACGAGGTGGCCGCGTTGGTGGCCGCCAAGCTCGGCGCCGGGTTGGTCACCGATGCCGTCGCGGCCCGCCTGGTCGATGGTGAACTGGCCGTTGACAAGGTGGTGTGGGCCGGCAAATACACCGTTACCGCTACGGTGGCCGCCCCGATCGCGGTGCTGAGCATGAAGGCCAACTCGTGCACTCCCGCCTTCGTCCCCGCCGAGCCGGCGGTCCGCCAAGCCCACTTCGATTACACCGCGACCGCCCCGGTCGCCACCGTCATCTCCACGGAGCCGGCCGCGGCCAGCAGTCGTCCCAAGTTGGTCGAGGCCGGCGTGGTGGTCTCGGGTGGCCGCGGCACCGATGGCGACTTCGCCCCGGTGGAGGCCCTGGCCGATGCCCTGGGTGGGGCGGTGGGCGCTTCCCGCGCTGCCGTCGATGCCGGCTTCGCGCCGCAGCCGCTGCAGGTGGGCCAGACCGGCAAGACCGTTTCGCCGGAGTTGTATGTCGCCCTCGGCATCTCCGGCGCGATCCAGCACATCGCCGGCATGCGCACGGCGCGGCAGATCCTGGCGATCAACTCCGATCCGGAGGCGCCGATCCATCGACTGGCCGACCTGAGTGTGGTCGGCGACCTGAAGACGATCGTGCCGGCGGTGGTGGCCCGATTGGGGTAAGGCCGCGGCGGTAATCGGCAATTGTCGAGCGATATCGAAAATTGTCGAGCTGAATTTCCCCGAGATACTCCCAGGAGGCCTCGGGGTGATTTGGCGTAGGCATTGCCACCGCGCTCCTCGGTGAGAACAGGGTTCGCGTGCGCTGCGTGATTGTGGGTGGCGTCAACCCTAGTCGGTGAGCGCGTTCGCGCGGCTCCAGGGTGGGTGCGCAACTCGCCCTCTGGGCCGTCTGGGCGGCAATGTAACGCGAATATTAAATTGCATCCGAGGTGGGCCGTGACGCAATTCTGTAACACTTCGGAGACCCAGGTGCAACGAAAGCTCGCAACCATTGATCCATGGCTACTGAGGTATATCTGGCTCCGACCTCGACCGAGTCCCGCAAGCTCAAGGGCTCGCTCGGGGTGGGCGAAATCGTGTTCATGGTGGTGGCGGCTGCTGCGCCGCTGACCGTCATTGGGGGCGGCGCGCCGCTCGGCATCCTGATCGGTGATGGCGCGGGCTACCCGCTCAACTTCGCTATCTCGGCAGTGATCCTGCTGCTGTTCTCGGTGGGCTTGTCCACCATGTCCCGGGCGGTTCCCAAACCCGGCGCCTTCTTCACCTACATCGGCTACGGCTTGGGTCGTCCGGCCGGCGTCGGCGGAGCGTGGCTGGCGCTGCTCACCTACACCGCCGTCCAGGTGGCCGTGTACGGATACCTCGGGTTCTCCTTGAACCTCACCTTCACTACTCTGGGTGCGCCGGAGGTGCCCTGGTGGATCTACACCCTGGCAGTGATCGGCATCGTCGGGTTCCTCGGCTACCGCGATGTTCAGCTCAGCGCCAAGGTGCTGGCTGTCTTCCTGATCGCCGAAGTGGGTGTCACCTTGGCGTTGTCCGGCGCGGTGATGGTGAGCGGCGGCGCTGAAGGCCTCTCGCTGGTTCCCTTCACCATCCCGGCGTGGGCGTCCGGCTCCCCGGGCATCGGCCTGATGATGGCCTTCGCCGGCTTCATCGGCTTCGAGTCCACCGCCATCTTCCGTGACGAGGCGAAGGATCCTGACAAGACGATCCCGCGTGCGACCTACGCCGCCGTCATCGTGATCGGCCTGCTCTACAGCTTCGCCTCCTGGGCATTGGTGATGGCGTGGGGTCCGACCCAGGTCCTCGACGTCGCTGCTCAGGATCCGGGCGGCATGCTGATGGCCACCGCCAACAAATACCTCGGTGTTGTCGGTGCCTCGGTGATGCAGGGCCTGCTGCTGACCAGCCTGTTCGCCTGCGTGCTGTCCTTCCACAACGTCCTGACCCGCTACCAGCACGCCATGGGCAATGTCGGTCTGCTGCCGCATCGCCTCGGTACGGTCCACGGCTCCCACGGTTCGCCGGCATTCTCCTCGCTGGTCCAGACCACGACCGCTGTCGCCCTGGTGCTGCTGTTCACGGTGCTCGGTCTCGACCCGGTGATGCAGGTGTTCACCTGGTTCTCCGGCATCTCGACCATTGCGATCGTGGCGCTGATGGCCCTCACCTCGGTGGCCGTGGTGGTGCATTTCGCCAAGATCAACATCCCCGGCACCGCCTGGTCGACCCGGATCGCCCCGTCGATCTCGGCGCTCGGCCTGGTCACCGTGGCCTCGGTCATCGTGGCCTACTTCCCCGACCTGGTCGGGGGTGGCTGGGAGTTGGCGCTGCCGCTGCTGGCGACCGTCCCGGTGGCCATCGTCATCGGTGTGGTGCAGGCCCTGCGGGTTCGCAAGAAGTCGCCGGAGGTCTACTCGCGAATCATCGATTCGATCTCGTAGCACGACCGCGGTGATGGCGGGGGACGGGCAACCGCCCCCGCCATCACCGCGTCATTGGGGGGTATCAGATTCGACATCCCGCGCCGTGCGGGCCGTCCAATGAGAGGTAAGACAATGAAGGTGTTCGTGATCGGCGCGGCCGGTGGAGTCGGAAGTCGGCTCTGTCGTCTGTTGGCCGATGGGGGAACAGCGGTGACCGGCATGCACCGCAATCTCCTGCAGTTCGAGGACGTGGCCGCTACCGGTGCCACCGCCCTGATCGGTGATCTGATCGGTGATGACGTCGCCAAACTCGCCCACCGAATGGCTGGGCACGACGTGGTGGTCTTTACCGCCGGCGCCCACGGCACCGGGATCGATCAGACCTCGCTGATCGACGGACGCGGGCTGGAGAAGGCCGTCGCCGCCGCCGAGATCGCCCAGGTGCCGCGGTTCGTCCTCGTCTCGGCGCTTCCGGAGGCCGGTCGTGGAAGCAACGCCGGGGAACGCTTCGAGCACTACCTCACGGTGAAGAAGGCCACTGAGGTGCATCTGTGCGGCACGGACCTGGACTGGCTGATCGTGCGCCCTGGCACGCTCTCCGACGACGCAGGTTCCGGCCTGGTCACCGCCGGCCCGGCGGTCATCGATGCACCGGTGAGCAGAGACAACGTGGCCGGATTCCTGGCCGCCGCGATCGCGCGCCCAGAGCTCAGTCAGCAGATCGTCGAACTGACAGACGGAGAAACGGCCATCGCGGAGGCGGTGGCCGTGCTGGCCGGAGGTGGCACCGGAGTGGTGACCGGACGGCGGCTACTCAGCGCCTGAACCGTCCCGCACGGCGGTCGCCGCGGCCCGGGCGAGGGTGTCGACGCGCTCGTTGAGCACGTGGCCGGCGTGACCCTTCACGTGCTCCCAACGGACGTCACGGCCTGCCAGCCGCTCGGCGATCATCTCGATCGCCTCCTGGTTCAGGACCGGCTTCTTCGACGCGGTCTTCCAGCCCTTGGCCCGCCAGCCGTCGATCCAGCGGGTGAAGATGTTGATCACGTACATGCTGTCGGCCTGGATCAGCAGGGGAGTGCTCTCGGGGAAGGCGCCGAGCAGTTCGTAGACCGCGCGCAGTTCCATCAGGTTGTTGGTGGTGTTGGCGTGGCCACCGGAGCCGTGGCGTCCGTCCTCGGCAGCCCAGGCCCACCCGCCTGGCCCCGGGTTGCGCAGGCAGGACCCGTCGGTGGCGACCACCACGCGTTCGGAGCTCATCGGGCCGGTGCCTCAGCCACCGGCACGGTGACCTGTTGGGGGGTGCCGTTGCGCACCAGGTCGATCTGCACGTGCTCGCCGACGGCAACAGTCAGCAGCAGCTGCGACCAGGACGTCGAGTTCGCCGTCCGGCCGTTGATCGCGGTGATCACGTCTCCGGCGAGAATGCCCGCCTGGTGGGCCGGTTGGTCGGAGTCGACCGTCGCCACGTACAGGCCGCCGGTGGTGCGGTAGCGGGCAGCGAGGTCGGTGCTGATCGGGGCCAGTGACATCCCGAACCACGGATGGGTCGGGGTCTGGTGATTGATCAGAGCCTGGCTGATCCGACGGGCGTACGCCGCAGAGATTGCGTCACCGGCGGCTGTGGTCACCGCGACGTTCTGACCAGGGTCAACCTGCGTTGCCAGCGCGATGCCGACCAGCTGCCCGTCGCAGTTCATCACCGCGCCGGCGTCGACTGCCGCGCTGAGGGGGGCGTCGAGGCGAATCAGGTCGGGGAGGGACACCTCGCCAATCGGAAAGCGGGTCCGGAGGGTCTGGTTCGTCGCGCCCACCAGGCCGGAGGTGATCATCGCCTCGGGCGCCAGCGGTGAGCCGAGCACCGTCAGCGGCTCACCCGGCTTCAGCTCTTCGGTCCACGACAGCGGGGTGGCCGGAAGCTGGGTTGCTGCGACCGAGATCACCGCCAGGTCACTGACCGGGTCGGTGCCCACGACCGTGGCCGGCATGGACACACCGTTCGGCAGCAGCACGGTCGGGGAAGGCGAGGCGATCGTGCTAGCCCGGGTGAGGATCACCCCGTCGGGCTGAATGATGATGCCGTTGCCGCGGAAGCCGGCGGTCGGCGAGGTGATCGCCACCAGCGACGGCTGCACTTTGGCGGCCAGGCGCTGCGCGTCGCAGGCGCCGGGGCGGTCACCGAGCTCGTGGTAGGACAAGGCCCCGACCGCGCCGGCAGCCAACGACAGCGCCACCGCAGCGGCGATCAGCGGCCAGGCCTTGCGCAATCCACTTGGGCGGATCGACTCAGTCAACGGATCTCCTCGCTCTGGCGTCCGGACGTGCGGTCATCGGTCTCATCATCCCCGATCAGGGAAGCCGCGAGAGGTTGCGTCGGCGGCGCGTTCGACGATGCCGTCCGGCTGGGGTGGGTGCCGCTGGTGGCCCATTCGGCGAAACCGACCGCGGCGATGATCGCTGCGCTCGCGCCCAACTGGAGGGGGGTGAGGGCCTCGCCGAGCAGCGCCCAGCCGGCCACCACTGCCACCGCAGGGATCGCATTGATGGCCATCGCGGCCGACGTGGCCGGCATGCCGCGCAGGGCCGAGTTGTACAGACCGAAGGCGACCAGCCCGGGGAACACCCCCAGGTAGGCGAGTTCCAGCCAGGCGTCGACCGGCACGGCCGTCCACGGAATCGGGGGACCGGCCAATGCCAGCACCGCGAAGAACACCGCTCCGGTGGTGGCCTGCATCCCGGCCAGGAACCACGGGTGGTAGCGGGCGGTCAGGCGCTTGTTGACGATGGTCGAGCCGGCCGCGGCGAACATCGCCGCCAGCTCCAGCAGGTTGCCAAGCCATGGTGCCGGTGCCGAGGACTGGGTGGCGCCGGACAGCGCCAGGACCGCCACCATGCCCATCGACACCACGATGCCGACCCCCTGCTGCCAACTCAGCCGCTCGCGCAGGATCAACCACGCACCGAGGGCGACGATCAGGGGAGCGGTGGCCGATACCACCCCGGCCTGGCTGGACGAGGTGAACACCATCGCGAAGCCTTCGAGGGTGAAGTA
>JAJTBJ010000064.1 GCA_021286985.1 Propionibacteriales bacterium
AGGAGACGTAGAACATCATCACCACGACGGTGATCAGGGTGAACAGGTTGGTCAGAATCTGCGCCAGGGTCTGCTGCAGCGACTGGGAGATGTTGTCGACATCGTTGGTGACCCGGCTGAGCAGTTCGCCGCGGGGCTGGCCGTCGAAGTACTTCAGCGGCAGCCGTCCGAGCTTCTCGCTGACTTGGCCGCGCAGACGGTACACCGAGCGCTGGACGATCGAGTTGATCACCAGACCGCTCGACCACGACAGCAGGCCGGCGCCGACGTACAACCCCAGGGCGAGCAGGACGGTGTTGCTCAGCGCGGTGAAGTTGATCGCGACCTTCTCGATCACCACCGCGTTGTAGATGATGTTGGTGGCCTGGCCGAGCACGGCCGGGCCGATCGACATCAACGTGGTGGACACGATCACCATCACCACCACGGCGATGATCCAGGGCAGCTCGGGACGTAGGTGGCCCAGGAGGCGCTTCAGCGACGGGATGAAGTTGACGGCCTTCTCGCCGGTGCCTTGGCCGTGGCCCATCGGCCCGCCGCCGCGCTGGGGGCCGTACTTGGGCCGCTCGTTGGCCTTCTTCACAGGGGCGCCCTCGCCGGCGGCGATGGGGGCTTCGGTTGTGGTGTCGCTCATGCTGCGGCCTCCGCCTTGAACTGGCTGTCGACGATTTCGGCGTAGGTCTCACAGGAGGCCACGAGTTCGTCGTGGGTGCCGATGCCCACGATCGCACCGTCGTCGAGGACGACGATCTGATCGGCTTCGCGGATCGTGGAGACGCGTTGGGCCACCACGATCACCGCCGCCTGGGTGGTTTCGTCCGCCAACCGGGCCCGCAGCGCGGCGTCGGTGGCCACGTCGAGGGCGGAGAAGGCGTCGTCGAAGATGTAGATCTCGGGGCGCCGCACCAGCGCCCGGGCGATGGCCAGGCGTTGCCGCTGACCGCCGGACACATTGGTGCCGCCCTGACTGATCGGGGAGTCCAGTCCCTCAGGCATGCGTTCGACGAAACCGCGAGCCTGCGCCACGTCCAGGGCGTGCCAGAGCTCGGCATCGTCGGCCTCAGGGTTGCCCAGGCGCAGGTTGGACGCGACCGTCCCGCTGAACAGGTATGGACGTTGCGGCACCAGCCCGATCCGTCCCCAGAGCAGATCGGGGTCGAGGTCGCGGACGTCCACACCATCGACGCTGACCGTTCCGCCGGTGGCGTCGAACAGCCGCGGCACCAGGTTGATCAAGGTGGTCTTGCCGGCGCCGGTAGAGCCGATGATGGCCGTCGTCGTGCCCGGGCGAGCGGTGAAGCTGACGTTCTGCAGCACCGGGTGGGCCGCACCGGGGTAGGTGAAGCTCACCTGGTCGAAGCGCACCTCGCCGTGAATGGTGACGTCGGTGACCGGGTTGGCCGGCGGCACCACCGAGGAGTCGGTGCCCAGGACGGCGTTGATCCGCTCGGCCCCCACCGCGGCGCGGGGGGCCATCATCAGGATCATCGTCGACATCATCACGCTCATCAGGATCTGGGTGAGGTAGGCCAGGTACGCGGTCAGCTGGCCGACCTGCAGATCGCCGGAGGCGATCCGGAAGGCGCCGAACCACACCACCGCGACGCTGGAGACGTTCATCACGAAGAACACCACCGGGAACATCGTCATCATCCGGCGGCCGATCCGGGTGGCGGTGTCAGCCAAGGCGTGGTTGGCCTGGTCGAAGCGCTGGGCCTCGGTGGGTTCGCGGACGAAGGCGCGGATCACCCGCAGGCCGGACAGGTACTCGCGCATCACCCGGTTGAGGGTGTCGATGCGCACCTGCATGGACTTGAACAGCGGCAGCGTCTGGGTGATCAGGATGCCGATCACCCCGCCCAGGGCGCCGGCGGCGACCACGATCAGCCAGCTGAGGCCCACGTCCTCGCGGAGCGCCATGATCACGCCGCCGATCATCATCAGCGGAGCAGAGATGATCATGGTGGCGGTCATCTGCACCAGCATCTGCAACTGCTGGACGTCGTTGGTGTTGCGGGTGATCAGAGTCGGCGCCCCGAAGGAGTTCATCTCCCGCGCCGAGAACGACAGCGCGCGATCGAAGATGGCCTGGCGCAGATCGCGCCCGAAGGCCATCGCCGAGCGCGAGCCGAACCAGGTGGCGCCGATCTGACCGGCGATCTGGATCAGCGACACGGCCAGCATGACCCCGCCGAGCGCCCAGATCTGGGCGGTGTTGCCGGTGGCCACCCCGTCGTCGATGATCGAGGCGTTCAGGCTGGGCAGGAACAGCGCCGCCATGGCCTGCAGCAACTGCAGACCGAGCACGGCGGCAAGGTAGGGGGCGTACGGGCGCAGGAAGCGCACCAACAGGCGGATCATTTCTCTCCTTCGGCGATGCCGTACAGCACGGTATTCGCCAGTGATTCAGCGGTGGGCGGTTGGTCATCGGCCGAGGTGCCGATGCCAGCGGCGAAGGCCAGGGCATTGAGCAACTTTGCGGCGGTCGGGACCGGGACCCGGAGTTGGTCGGCATAAGGGGCGAGGGCGGACGTCGTGGCCTGCAGCATGCGCAGTCGTCCGTCGGGTTGGCCGGGGGCCGGGGCGGCGTGGTGCGGCGGCCGGTGGGGGCCCAGCCCGGCGCCGGCGAGGTGGATGAACAGGGTGCGGGTGCGATTGATCTGTGCGCTCAGGATGCTCAGCACGGCCTCAACCCGCTGCTGCAGGGAGTCGGCGGGCTCCAGGTCTTCGAACGCGGCCAGAGCCGAGGTGGGTTCCAGAGCGGCGTGAATCGTGGCGTGGATCAGATCGCCCTTGGTGTCGAACGCGCGAAAGATCGTCCCCTCGGCGACGCCGGCGGCCTGGGCGATCTCGCGAGTGGTCAGATCCGGCCCCTTCTCCAAGAGCAGCGGCAGGGTGGCGTCGACGATCGCCTGACGGCGTTCGTCGGGGGACAGTGGGGTAGCGCGGCTCACCCGATCAGTATAGTGAGTGAGCACTCACTCACAAGTCCTGTTCGACTGCGTAGGCATACTCAGTCGTCCCTCTGCGGGCCAGGAGTGGACGCGGGCGCACAATTGCGGCGGCGCCGCGCGGCGGCGGTCCGGCCGGTCGTACCCTCGCCGAATGAAGGTGGCGAGCGTGTCGGGAATGGTCCTGCCGGTGCGGGATCCAGGAGCCAGTGCAGCCTTCTATCAACGTCTCGGCTTCCGTCCGGGCCGCACGGCGGCCGGGCTGGCGACGGTGTCGATGAACTGGTTCTGGTTGGAGTTCGTCGTCGGCGAACCGATTCCCTCCACTGCGGCGCTGACAATTCGGGTGGACGATCTCAAACCGCTGGTCGAGGAATTCCTCGATGCTGGGTTGGACGCCCATCTGGTCGGCGAGCCCGGCCCCACCGGGTTGGGTCGCACCGGAATTCGGCTCGTCGATCCTGATGGCTATCAGTTGGAACTATTCAATAGGTGAATTTCGTATCAGGTCCGTACATCTTCGTGCGGATCTCGTTGCGCACGGGACCTGGCAAGCGGATATGCTCGGCGGATGCGGCCCGGAGATCTCAATGCGTTGAATGCTCTGTCGATACCGACGGTTCATCCCAACGCGGATCGCGCAGTCTGTGCCGTCACTCGCCCCGATCTTGACGCCGACGCCTACGTCGGGCAGTTGTGGGTCATCGGTTTCGATGGGCAACCAGCACGACGGATCACCCGCGGCTTTTGTGATTCTGCTCCGGCGTTCTCTCCGGACGGCAGGCTGTTGGCGTTCTTGCGAAGCGCCCCGGGGCAAGCGCCGCAGGTGATGATCATGGCCGCCGACGGCGGTGAGCCGCTGACGGTCACCGACCAGCCTCTCGGAGTGAGCGAATTCCGGTTCAGCCCCGACTCCCGCAGGCTGGCCTTCATGGCCGCGGTCGCCGAAGACGGCCGCTACGGTTCGATCGCCGGGGTGGACGCTGGCCACGAGGATCCGCGGCTGATCGACCGCCTGCAGTTCCAGCTCGACGGCGTGGGGTACGTGGCCGATCAGCGACGCCACCTGTTTGTCGTCGACGTCCCCGATCCCGGCAGCGAGCCGCCGGTGGTGCCGGTTGGTCGCGCCGCCCGCGAGGGTCGCACCGTCCGGCTGGTGCCGGAGGCGACCCAGTTGAGCAGCGGGGACTACAACCACTCCGGTCTGACCTGGAGCGGCGAATCGATCATCACTGCGGTGTCCCGCCACGAGGATCGCGATCGAGATCTGCGCTGCGACCTGTACGCCTACACCCCCGGGACGGACGTGCCGCGCCGGCTCACCGACTCGATGACCGGCCCCAGCGCCTTGGGTTCGCCGTGCGTGGTCGGCGATCAGGTCTACTTCGTCGGTATCGACCTGGGACCGCGCGGTCTGGACATCGCCGGGGTGAATGCCGCGGTCTGCGTGGTGCCGGCCGCGGGTGGGTCGACGCGGATGCTCACCGACCCCAGCTTGGTCTGTATCGAGGGTCAGTTGGTCGGCGACGGCGATGGGGTGCTCGCCCTCGACCAGGTTCGTGGCAACTGCCAGGTCGTCAAGGTGACCGCTGCCGGCGAGAAGCAGCGCTGGGCGTTGCCGGGTTCGGCCCTGTCGGTCGGGGTCGGCGGGTCGAAACGAGTGGCCGTGCTGGCGACGCCGCGCTCGCCGGGCGAACTGATCAGCCTGGACGCGCCTCATCAATCGCTCACCGACTTCGGGGGCCGCCTGGCCGCAGAGGCGATCATCCCGCAGGAGCAACTGGCGACCGCAGAGGACGGCACCTTGGTGCACGGCTGGCTGCTGCGTCCGGCCGGTGACGGGCCGCACCCGGTGGTGCTGATGATCCACGGCGGGCCGTTCGCTGCCTACTCTGCGAACTTCTTCGACGAGGCGCAGGTGCTGGCTGCGGCCGGCTATGCGGTGGTGATGTGCAATCCGCGCGGATCGGCGGGCTACGGGTTCGACCATGGCCGGGCCGCCAAGGGTGCGCTCGGCGACGTCGACGTGGTCGACGTGCTGGCCTTCCTCGATCACTGCCTGGCCGCGGACGCGACCCTCGATGGGACGCGGGTCGGAGTGATGGGCGGCTCCTATGGCGGCTTCCTCAGCGCCTGGCTGATCGCGCAGTCGCAGCGATTCACCGCCGCCATTGTGGAACGCGGTTACCTCGATGGACGCTCCATGATCGGAGCTGCCGATATCGGCTGGTTCTTCCCGTTCGAATACCAGGGCAGCTTGGCCGCGATCGATCAGCGCTCACCGCTGTACCAGGTGCATCGGGTGCAGACCCCGACCCTGGTGATCCACTCCGAAAGGGATCTGCGTTGCCCGGTGTCGGTGGCCGAAAGGTACTACACCGAACTCAAAATGCGCGGGGTCGAAACTCGCTTGCTGGTATTCCCCGGAGAAGGGCACGAGCTTTCGCGTTCCGGCACGCCGCAGCATCGACGGCAGCGTTTTGAGCACATCTTGACGTGGTGGGGCGAGCACTTCGCGAGCTGAGCGCGGCTGGTGCGGAATCGGCTATCGATTGGCCAATGCACCCTGCTTGCCGGCGTCGGAGAAAGCCACCGCGCGGCGGTGGCGGAATGGACGCAATTCGCCGACTCCGGCGCTGCGACGAGTGTGCTGACAGCCCTCGAGCGGAGGGGACGTGGCGGCGACGTTCCGTGTGACCTCTCGGGGATGACGCGCCTGTCTGAGGGGCCGGCGGCCACCGGTGGCGTCACCGCGAGTATGTCCGACCTTGTCCGGGACGGAGGAAGCGCGGGCGTAGCCTCTTTGTAGCTGTATTCAACAGCTGATGAATTAACAAGGAGAACTGTCATGAGCGCCGAGGCTCCTGAGCCCGGTTCGACCATGTTGGCCGAACGCTTCTACGCCGCCACCAAAGAGGTGAAACTCGAACACATCCCGGTTCCCGAACCGGGGCCCGGTGAGGTGCTGATCAAGGTCGCCTACTGCGGCATCTGTCATTCCGATCTGTCCCTGATCGATGGCAACTTCCCGTCCCGGCTGCCGGTGATCACCCAGGGTCACGAGGTCGCCGGGACGATCGTGAAGCTCGGCCCCGGGGTGAACCAGTGGCAGGTGGGCGACAAGGTGATTCCGTCGGCCGGTAAGGCCTGCCTGAAGTGCCGCAACTGCCAGCGCGGCAACTTCGCTGCCTGCCTGAACCTCAATCTGATGGCCTTCGCCTTCGACGGCGGCTGGGCCGAATATCTGGTTGCCGGGGCGATCGGCTGCACCCGGGTGCCCGACAACGTCCCGCTGGAGCAGGCCGCGCTGCTGGCCGATGCTGTCTCGACGCCGTTCGCTGCGGTCGTCCGCACCGCCAAAGTGCACCTGGGTAACGCGGTCGGCGTCTGGGGTGTGGGCGGCGTGGGCACCCACCTGGTGCAGCTGACCAAGCTGGCCGGAGGTGTGCCGATCATCGCGGTCGACATCAACGACGCCGCGCTGGAGCGGGCCCTGCGACTGGGGGCCGACTACGCCTTCCGTTCCGACGATCCGGATTTGAACAGCAAGATCGCCGAGGCCACGGGCGGACGGATGCTCGATGTCGCCTTCGATGCGGTCGGTATCACCGCCACCGCGCGACAGGCGGTGGCCAACCTCGACTCCAACGGGCAGGTGATCACCGTCGGCATGAGCGCGCAGAACATCGACGCCGGCTCGTTCATGGAGTTCTCGCTGCTGCGCAAGCAGATCAAGGGACACCTGGGTTACCAGGTGCAGGACATCCAGATTCTGGCCGAACTGCTCAGCCGCGGACGCCTGGACCTGAGTGGCTCGATTTCGGCGATCGTGCCACTGAGCGAGATCCACCGCGGCATCGAGATGCTGGAGAAGAAGGTCGGCGACCCGATTCGGATTCTCGTCCAGCCCTAACGCCTCAGGCCTTGGCCAAGGTGAGGTCGAGGACCAGATCGGTGGTCAGGGTCGCGTCCAACGTGACCTGCGTTTCAGTCGGGGTCGCGGTGAACGGTATCGCGGTGCCGGAATAGCGTCCCGCCGCGCTGGACGAGGTGATCGTCCAGCCGGCGGGGGCGTTGATCGTCACCGTGACGTGACTGTCTTCGAGGTCGGACTGCTTCACCATCAGCAGCCGATAGTGGGCGGTGCTGCCGTTGATCACCATCGCGGCCGGCACGGTGTTGTTGTAGGTCTGGGTGCGCTTCTCGCCAGGCATGACCGAGAAGCCGTTGATGATCGTGGTGGTGTTGAGCTCGGCCGGTGCGATGCTCGCCGGGATCTCGACCTCCTTGGGCATCTTCTTGGTCGGCTTCATCGTGCGCTGCGAGGTCGATCCGGTCAGCGTGGTGCCCGCCGGACGGTACACGCGCAGGTAATCGCCGAACCATTTGCGCTGGATCTTCAGCAACTGCCGGGCGTCCTTCTGGTAGCCGAGGGTGAGCACGGTGTCGGCGGTGCCGCTGGGATTGAGTTGCACCTGGTAGCCGATGGTCTTGTGGACGCCGAAGTTCATCTTGCTCGGCCACACCACCGCGTTCGCCACCCCCAACAGGTCGGTGGCGTCGGACGGGATCGCCATGGCCCCGGCCCAGCCGAGATCGAGGATCGCCTGCTGCGCGGCCGCGTCCCGCACGTAGAACTGGATGTGCTTCTGATCGGCCAGCTGCATCATCAACTGCGCGGTCGGCAGCACCTGGGCAGGGGCGATGTTCAGCATTCGGTTCAAGAGCTCGGCGCTGAGGGACTTCAGGATGTCCTTGCGGTGGGCGTGATCGAGGCCGTAAGTGTCATCGATCAGCGTGCTCAGGACCGGGATCATGTTGTCGGCGCTGATCGGCTCGGAGTACTCAGGAACCTTGATCGGGCCGAACTCGCGCAGCAGGGTCTGCACGGTGACCAGGTCGATGGCCACGATGCCGTCCGCCGAGGGCTGGGCGGGGCTGAGGTGATCCCACAGCTTCAGCATCGTCTCGGCGCTGGTGGGGTAGTCCAGCCACCAGTTGGAGTCGCGGAACGTCAGCGATCCGCCGGCCATCCGGGCGCCCGGAGGCCGGGGAATGTTCAGCGTGCTCTTGGCGGGCAGATGGTAGATGTCGGAGTACTTCTCCAGCGACAAGCCGTCCTTGCCGGCCTTGACCAGGCCGTAGCTGCCCATGAACCCGCCGGTGGGCCGCAGTTCGGCGCTGTTCTGGGACACCAGGACGAAGCGGTGATCGCCGGCGAACAGGTAGTTCACGAACGCAGCGACCGAGCCGCTCTTGGCGAGCAGCGGCTTGGTGGGCGCGAGCAATTCCTGAGCCGAGCGCATGGCGTCGGCCACCGGTGGGAGCAGGCCGTCGGTGCTCAGCTGTGGCTCGATGGCGGCGATCGTTCCCAGCGAGTCGACGGCACTGAGCAGGTAGGGCTTGGCGACTTTGAGCACGTCGTTCAGCTTGTGGCCCGACGTCGACGTCTGCGCCACCAAGGCGGCCATCTGGGCGCCTGCGGACGAACTCGCAGCGCCCACCTGCGCCAGTTGGTCGATCGCCTGCACCTGGCGCCCAGCCAGCGGGACGGCCTGCAGCCACGACGGCCCCAGGAGGCTGCGGGTGCGTTCGAACTGCTGTTGGGCCAGGGTGAGTTGAGCCTGGGCGCCGGCACCGTCGCCGCTCTTGAGGAGCTCGATGCCTTGGCGGGCTGCGGCCTCGCCAGCGCGGGCAGCGGTCTGCACTTCGTTGGCCCACCAGGCGCCGAAACCGCCACCGATGAGCGCGACCACAAAGACGGCAGCCGCGATCACCCGGCCGCGGCGCTTCGTCATGTCACCGATGGTAGTTCGCCACTCGCTGATTCACCGGCGGACTGTAGGTACCAATGGGTAGCGATACTCCGAACGGAGGCGGATGCGCCCGTCCGGACTCGCTAGCCTTACCCCCGTGACTGAGACTGGCCAACCGATCCCGACCGTGAGCGAACAAGAACAGGTTCGCCGCGATAAGCGCGCCCGACTGGTCGCCGAGGGACGCGAGCCGTACGCGATCGTGGTGCCGCGCACCCACAGTGCCGCCGAGGTGCACGCCACCTGGGGTGGGCTGGAGGCCGGCGAGGAGACCGACGCGGTCGTCAGCGTCTCCGGCCGGGTGGTCTTCCTGCGTAACACCGGCAAGCTCTGTTTCGCGACCGTCCAGGACGGCTTCACGCTGGCCGATTCCGGGGTGCGGCTCCAGGTGATGATCTCCCTGGCCGAGGTGGGCGAAGCGTCGCTGGAGGGCTGGAAGGCCGACGTCGACCTGGGTGACTTCATTTCGGTCACCGGTCGGGTCATTTCGTCCAAGCGCGGCGAGTTGAGCGTCCTGGCCACCGACTGGGTGCTGGCCAGCAAGGCGCTGCGGCCGCTGCCGACCCTGCACAAGGAGTTGGGCGAGGAGACCCGGGTGCGGCAGCGTTACGCCGATCTGGTCGCCCGTCCCGAAGCCCGCGACATGGTGCGGATGCGCGCTGCGGTCACCCGCAGCATTCGCGAGACCCTGCACGGCGACGGCTTCATCGAGGTGGAGACCCCGGTGCTGCAGCTGATTCACGGCGGTGCGGCGGCGCGTCCGTTCAACACCCACCTCAACGCCTTCGACATCGACATGACCCTGCGGATCGCTTTGGAACTGTTCCTCAAGCGGGCGATGGTCGGCGGGGCCGATCGGGTCTACGAGATCGGTCGGATCTTCCGCAACGAAGGCATCGACTCCTCGCACTCGGCGGAGTTCACCATGCTGGAGGCCTACCAGGCCTGGGGCGATCAGTACTCGATCGCGGCGATGACCAAGGCGCTGGTCCAGAACGCCGCCGACGCTGCCCTCGGCACCCGGCTGATCGATACCCCCGCCGGCGAGATCGACCTGGACGGGGAGTGGGAGTGGCGTCCGGTGTACCCGACGCTGTCGGGCAGCCTGGGGGAGGAGATCACCCCGGAGACGCCGCTGCAGCGGCTGCGTGAGCTGGCCGAGGCGCACGAGGTCGCCATCGACCCGGCCTGGCCGGCGCAGAAGGTGGTGATGGAGCTGTTCGGCGAGCTGGTCGAGCCGCACCTCCTGCAGCCCACCTTCGTGTGTGACTACCCGCCGATCGCCCAGCCACTCGCCCGCCAGCATCGCGACGATCCGAACCTGATCGAGGCCTGGGATCTGATCATCGGTGGCGTCGAGCGTGGCACCGGCTTCTCGGAACTGATCGATCCGGTGATCCAGCGCGAACGCCTGGTCGCACAGTCGCTGAAGGCCGCCGCCGGCGATCCCGAAGCCATGCAACTGGACGAGGATTTCCTGGCGGCCCTGGAGTTCGGCGCACCGCCGATGGGTGGCATGGGGCTGGGGATGGATCGGCTGATGATGCTGCTCAGCGGTGCGGGTATTCGCGAGACGATCCTGTTCCCGCTGCTGCGCCCCGGAAGCTGAGCCCCCGGAAGCTGAGTCCCCGGAGGCTGAGTCGCCTCGCCGCTGAGGGTCAGCGACCCCAGCGGCGTCGGCCCGGCAGGCCTACTTCCACAAGGTGGCGACGCCGAAGGCGGTGGCCATCAGACCCATACCCACCACGACGTTCCAGCCGCCGAGGTCCGTCAGGTACGGCACCGCAATGCCCACTGACGCGGTGATGTAGTACACCACCAGCCACAGCACGCCCAGCAGTCCGACGGTGATGAAGGTCGGCGGCACCCACTGGCGGCTGGACGGAGCTTCGACCTTCTGCTGGCCGGTCAGGCGGCGGGCGTTGCGCACCTTGTTGGCGGCCTTGTTGGCCGCCTTGGCTTCGGCCTGGGCATCGGCGGCGGCGCTCAGCGCGGCCGCAGCAGCGCTCTCGGCGCGGGCGGCCTTCGTCTTGGCCTGATCGGTGGCATCAGTGGCCAGCGCCTCGTTGGCGGCATCAGCCTCTGCCTGGGCCTTCTCGGCCGCTGCGGTGGCCTTGTCGGCCTTCGCCTGGGCGACCTCGGCGGCCTTGATCACCTTGTCGCCCTCTTTCTGGGCGTCGGCGTACTTCTTCATGTCGGCCTTGCGGGCTTCGGCTTCGGCCTTCTGCGCCGCCTTCAGTTCACGCTCGCGGATGCGGGCGGCCTGCTTGGGGTCGACGGCCGGGGCGGCCTTCGCTTCGGTGACCTCCTCGGTGGCGTCCTCGGTCGCGTCGTCGCTGACGACCTCGACGTCGCTTTCCACCGCGTCGGATTCGCTGACGCCGTTGTCGCTGGTCGCTTTGGCCACCGGATTCTCCTTGCTCAAGATCGTGCCGAACCGACGACAGGATATCCGAGCCGCGAGGTGCGCGAGGTCAGGTGCCGAGCCTGGGGGAGAATGGACGACATGGCTCGCATCCTGGTGATCGACAACTACGACTCGTTCGTCTACAACCTCGTCCAATACCTGGCCCAAATCGGGGCCCAGGTCGAGGTGTGGCGCAATGACGATCCGCGGTTCGCCGAGCCCAACTGGGCCGCCGGTTTCGACGGGATCCTGCTCTCTCCCGGGCCGGGCACGCCCGAAGAGGCCGGGGTGTGCATCGACGTGGTCACCGCCGTCGGCGGCCAGGTGCCGATTTTCGGAGTGTGCCTGGGGCTGCAGTCGATCTCGGTGGCCTTCGGCGGGGTGGTGAGCCGCGCGCCCGAACTGCTGCACGGCAAGACCTCAGCCGTCCACCACGACGGCCGCGGGGTGTTCGCCGGCCTGCCGAGCCCGTTCACCGCGACCCGCTATCACTCCCTGGCGCTCGACCCGGCCACCGTGCCGGACGAATTGGAGGTCAGCGCCACCACCGACTCCGGGGTGATCATGGCGGTACGCCACAAGAGCCTGCCGATCGAGAGCGTCCAGTTCCATCCCGAATCGGTGCTCACCGAAGGCGGCTACCAGATGCTGGCCAACTGGCTGGTCATCTGCGGGGACGCCGACGCGCCGTCCCGGGCGGTCGGGCTGACGCCCCTGATGGCAATCACCGGCTAGCTGACGCGTAGGTTTCGACACGCGCCTGCGCCGCTGCTCAACCAACGAGGGTCGGGGCCCGCTCAGGGTGTTGAACTGGCCGACGGGCTGGAGGTCGGACCAGGCACGGCGATGGTGAGAGTCACCTGAGTCGTCCTGCTGACCGTCGTCCCGAACGGAATGCTCTGCTTGATCACGGTGTCCGGTGACTCGGCGGAGATCTCGTTCACGAACTTGATATTCGTGAACCCGTTCTTGTCAGCCAAGTCTTGGGCTTCGGTCTTGCTCAGCCCGCGGAAGTTCGGCACCTGCGACTTGCCGGTGGCGTAGAAGACCGTGATCGGGGTGTCGGCGGTCACCGACGAACCCTCGGCCGGCGAGATGCTGGTGACCGTGTTGGCCTTGGCGTCCACCGGTTCGTTCGGATCCTCCACGGCGGTCACGTTGGTGA
>JAJTBJ010000065.1 GCA_021286985.1 Propionibacteriales bacterium
CCAGCACCCGATCGGCGGCAGGCGCTGGCGTCAGCCGCAGGGCTGCGTTCCGGACGGCCATCGCCACCGGATGATGCCAATGGGCCACCTGGCCGATCCGCCGCGAGTCGAGCTGCACCTTGCGCACGCGCTGGTGCCGCATTGTCGTGTAGCGCTCCAGCGCACCCTCAGCCCCCTGTCGCAGGGCGAGCATCGCGGCCTTCGCGTCCTCGATGGCCATCACCGCCCCTTGCCCCTGATTGGGCGTCATCGAGTGCGCGGCGTCACCCAGCAGCAGCACGCGTCCACTCCCCCACACCGGACGATCGAGTTCGAACAGGTCGTGATGCAACGGCGGGACGGCGTCCAGCAGACTGATCACCTCGCCGGCCACTCCGCCGTAGCCGGCGAACAAAGAGATGAAGTCGGCCAGGTTCGCCGGACCGGGCAGGCCTGCGGCGGCGTCCGCCACCAGGTAGTAGTAGGCGCGTCGAGGCGCGATCGGCACCACTCCCACTCGAGTGCGGCCACCCCACGCCTCAGTTGCCACCTCGCCCGCGTCGTAGTCGATCATGCCGCGCCAGCAGGTGGTGCCGCTGTAGCGAAGCCGTCCGGGGCCGGTGGGTAGCTGGGCGCGAACCGCAGAACGGATGCCGTCGGCGGCCACCACCGCGTCAGCGGAATACTCCCCTGTCGACGCGCTGACCCACACCCTCCCCTGGCGTTCGGCGATCGCCTCGACCGGCACACCCAGCGTCACCTCGACGCTGCCAGGAAGGGCCCGGGTCAGCAGCTCGTGCGCGCGTGCGCGGCTGATGCCGTAGCTGGGACCGTGCTGAGTGGCCAGCTGGGCGGTCGACAGCGCCGACAGCAGCGAGCCGTCCTTGGCGCGCATCTCCATCAGTCGCAACTCCTGGCCCTCGCCTGCCAGCGAGACCCCGAGCGAGTCGAGCACCCGCACCGCGTTCGCGGCCAAGACCAGACCGGCGCCTACCGGCTCGAAGCCGGCACTACGTTCGAACAGATGCACCGCGTGGCCGTCCCTGGCGAGGGCGTTCGCTGTGGCCAGCCCACCCACGCCGCCACCGATCACGATGATGTCCATCTCAGTGCACCTCCTTGACGCCGAACATCCGCTGCAGCGAGGTGCGCAGCAGGGTCAATTGGGCGGGCCGGCCGAGCTCGCCGCGCAGGCCCCCCACCAAGGCGCCGAAATAGAACGCAAAGAAGGTCAAGAAGGCGTGCCCGGGCTCGATGGGCTCAATCTCGCCTCGATCGATCCCGCGGGCCACTTCGGCGCACACCCACTCGCGAAACTGAGCCATCCGAACCTGCGAAGGGCTGCCCTCGGCGCTCTCGAACAAGGAACCGCCGATCACCTGTCGGGCGAGTTCCGGGTCGTGGTCGTAGCCGTCGTACAACGCCCCGGCCACGTGCACCAGACGCTCAATGGTGCCGTCTGGCCGACTGCCGGCCGCGGCCTCCAGCGCCGCCCCCACCGTCTGATCGAGGATCGCCTCGGCGAGCTGGGCCATCGTCGGGTAGTGCAGGAAGACCGTTCCCACAGCGACGCCGGCCTCGGCGGCCACGTCGCGGGCGGTGGTGCTGGTGAAGCCCTGCCGAGCGATGACGCGTCGGGCGGCACTCAGGATCTCGGCGTGCGTGTTCGCCTTCTGCTGCGCTCTACTGATCATGCTCAGTGAGCATACTCATCGAAATGGTGGGCGTCTACTCCCGACGCCCTGCAACGGATTGCCCTGCAGCCGGCACCGACAAGCGTGACACGCCGCGCATCTCACACATCGAGGGCAATCCGTTGCACGGGCGCCACCCCCGCGCGCGGACAGCACTGCAACCAAACGCCCCCAATGTGCGAGATGGAAGGCGCGGCGAGGTCCGAGTTGCGGGCGCCAGGGCGTTTGGTTGCAACCTCGGTAGGCTCATCGCCATGCCGATGCTGATCCTGACCGTCGTCGGCGACGACCGCGCCGGACTCGTCGCCACCCTGGCCGAAGTCGTCTCCGCCCATGGCGGTAACTGGGAGCGCAGCGAGCTCGCCGAACTCGACGGCACTTTCGCCGGGGTGGTGGAAGTGTCGGTCCCCGCCGAGCAGCGCGATGCCCTCCTCGCCGCGCTCGAAGGCCTGGACGGCCTGCTGAAGGTGACCGCTCACACCGGCGCGGCCACCCCAGCCAGCGAGTGGCCGCAACTGAGCCTGACCGTGATCGGCAACGACCGTCCGGGCATCGTCAAAGAGATTTCCGGCGCGCTGAGCCGTCACCAGCTCAATATCGAGCATCTCTCCAGCAAGACCGTCGACGCCCCGATGGCTGGCGGGCGGCTGTTCGAGGCGACCGTGATCGCCCGGGTTCCGGCTACGGCCGACACCGCCGCTATCACCGCCGACTTGGAGCAGTTGGCTGCCGAGATCCAGGTCGACCTGCACCTGGCCTGAACATCACGAGGGGGATTGCGCACCTTGTCCGGTGCACAATCCCCCTCGTTACTGCCAGATCAGGCGTACGGGTTGCCGATACCCACGTAGACGGTCTCGAGGTACTCCTCGATGCCCTCCTCGCCGCCTTCGCGTCCGAGGCCGGACTGCTTCACCCCGCCGAAGGGCGCGGCCGGGTTGGAGATGACGCCGGAGTTGACCGCCAGCATGCCGGTCTCGATCCGCTCGCTCATCCGCAGCGCCCGCTTCAAATCCTTCGTGTAGACGTAGGAGATCAAGCCGTACTCGCTGCCATTGGCCAGGGCGATCGCTTCATCCTCGGAATCGAAGGTCGCGATCGGCACCACCGGACCGAAGATCTCCTCGGTCAGCACGCGCGCATCCCGAGGCACATTCACCAGCACCGTCGGCTCGAAGAAGTAGCCCTTGCCATCCATCCGCTTTCCGCCGGTGAGCAGACGACCACCAGAGGCGAGCGCGTCGTTGACCAGGCCGCCGATGCGGGTCAGCGCGTCCTCGTCGATGACCGGACCCAGTTGGGTGTCGGCCTCGATGCCGGGGCCGACCTTCACGTTGCCGACCCGCGCGGCCAGCTTCTCGGCGAACGGCTCGGCGATCGAGGAATGGACGTAGATGCGGTTGGCCGCAGTACAGGCCTGGCCACCATTGCGCAGCTTGGCGTTGTACGCACCGTCCACCGCAGCGTCCAGATCGGCATCGCCGAAGACCAGGAAAGGTGCATTGCCACCCAACTCCATGGACGTCCGCAGCACCCCCTCAGCAGCCTGCTTCAGCAGCACCCGGCCGACCTCGGTGGAACCGGTGAACGACACCTTGCGCAGGCGCGGATCGTTGAACAGCGGGCCAGTGGTGGCGCCCGAATGAGTGGTGGGAATGACGTTGATCACGCCGGCCGGCACGCCGACTTCCTCCATCACCTTGGCGAACAGCAGCGTGGTCAACGGAGTCAGCGCAGCGGGCTTGACCACCACTGTGCAACCGGCCGCCATCGCTGGAGCCACCTTGCGGGTGGCCATGGCCAGCGGGAAGTTCCACGGCGTGATCAGCAGGCTCGGGCCGACCGGACGCTTGCTCACCAGCAGTCGGTTCACTCCGTCCGGCGCGGCCGAGTAGCGACCGTAGATCCGCACGGCCTCCTCGGAGAACCAGCGCAGGAACTCCGCACCGTAGGCGACCTCACCGCGAGACTCAGCCAGCGGCTTGCCCATTTCCAGGGTCATCACGGCCGCGAACTCCTCGGCCCGGGCGGTCACCGCCTCGAAACCGGCCCGCAGCAACTCACCGCGTACCCGCGGCGCCGTGCGCGCCCATTCCTCCTGCGCCGCTGCGGCCGCGTCCAGAGCGGCCATGCCGTCGGCCGGGCTGGCGTCGGCCACCTGGGCCAACACCTCACCGGTGGCCGGGTTCTCCACGGCGAAAGTGGCCCCACCGGTGGCGTCGCGCCACTGACCGCCGATGTACAGCCCCGTGGGCACTGATTGTGGCAATTGCGTCATTGCAGTCCTCTCCTGCATTCAAAACTGTGGAACCGCGGCCAGTCTCGCTCGCACAAGACCGGCCGCGGTAGTGGTGATTCAGCCGATCGCCTCAGCGAAGGCTTCGTCGAGAACATCCATCGCGTCTTCGAGCAACGCGAAATCGATCACCAGCGGCGGCAGCATGCGGATCACATTGCCGTAGCTGCCACACGACAGCATCAACACCCCGCGGCGACCACAACCGGCCACCACCGCCTTGGTGAGGGCGGCATCGGGGGTCTTGGAGCCGTCGGGAGCAACGAGCTCGATGGCGATCATCGCCCCACGTCCGCGCACTTCACCGATCTGCGGGTACTTCTCCGCCATCGCGTTCAGCCGCCGGTACAACAGCTCCTCGATCTGGACGGCACGGCCGGCCAGGTCTTCGCTCTCCATCGTCTCGATGGCCGCCAACGCGGCCGCACACGACAGCGGATTGCCGCCGAAGGTGCCGCCCAGACCACCGGGGACGGGAGCGTCCATGATGTCGGCGCGGCCGGTCAACGCAGCGATCGGCAGGCCACCGCCGAGCGCCTTCGCGGTGGTGATCAGGTCGGGCACCACATCCTCGTGCTCGATGGCGAACCACTTGCCGGTGCGGCAGAAGCCCGCCTGCACCTCATCGGCGACCAGGACGATGCCGTGGGTGGTGCACCACTCACGCAGCAGCTTCATGAAGCCGGGAGCCGGGACGATGAAGCCGCCCTCACCCTGGATCGGTTCGATCACGACCGCGGCGATGTGGTCCTCACCGATCTGAATGTGCGCCTTGCTGGCGAACTCGGCGAAGGCCTCCTCGGCGCAGTTCTCCGCACCGGTGGGCCAGCGGTAGGGGTAGGCCATCGGCAGCCGGTAGATCTCCGGCGCGAACGGGCCGAAGCCGTCCTTGTACGGCTGCACCTTCGCGGTCATCGCCATGGTCAGGTTGGTGCGTCCGTGGTAGGCGTGATCGAAGACGATCACCGCCGGACGACCGGTGTAAGCGCGGGCCACCTTGACGGCGTTCTCGACCGCCTCCGCGCCGGCGTTGAACAGCGCCGACTTCTTGGCGAAATCGCCGGGGGTGCGCTTGGCCAGTTGCTCACACAGCTCGATGTAGCCGTCGTAAGGGCTGACCATGAAGCAGGTGTGGCCGAAGCTGGTCGCCTGCTTGGTCACCGCCTCGACCACGCGCGGAGCCGAATGCCCCACCGAGGCCACGCCGATGCCCGAACCCAGGTCGATGTGCTGGTTGCCGTCGACATCTACCAGGATCGCGCCTTCGGCGGCGGTGATGTAGAGATCGTTGCCGCCACTCACCGCAGCCGAGACCGTCGCCTTACGGCGTTCGGCCAGGGCGGCCGAACCGGTTCCCGGCAGTGAGGTGCGCAGGATTCTCTTCTGTTCGATCAATTACTTTTCCTCGATTCCCCAGGCAGAGTCATAGCCGGACGGCGCCGTGCCGCCCAGCAGCTCAAGGAAGGGCACCGCGTCGAAGGCTTCCGGCCCCAACACTCCTGCGCCCTTCCAGACACCGGTGGCCAGCAGTTCCAATGCCACCACCGGATTGATCGCGGTCTGCCAGACCACGCATTGGGCACCATAGTTCGCCATCGCCCACTGGTTGTCGACCACGTGGTAGAGGTAGGTGCGTCGCGGCTTGCCGTCCTTGCCGGTGCCGGTGACATAGAGCCCCGCACAGGTCTTTCCGGTCATCCGCGGACCGATCGTCGCCGGGTCGGGCAGGACGGCGGCGACCACGTCACGCGGGGACACCTCAACGCCCTTGACCTTCACCGGTGCGGTCGAGTCCAGGCCGAGAGCATGCAGCGTCTTCAGCACGCCGATGAACTCATCGCCCAGGCCGTACTTGAAGGTGACCCGCTTGGCGTCCACCCAGCGCGGCATCAGCAGCACTTCTTCATGCTCGACGTTGACGCATTCGACCGGGCCGATGCCTTCAGGGAACTCGAAGACCTCCGGCTCACTGAACGGCGGCGTGGTGAACCAGCCCTTGCCGTCCTCGTAGATCACCGGCGGGTTGAGGCACTCCTCGATGGTGGTCCAGATCGAGAAGGACGGAGCGAAGATCTCCTCACCCGCCTCGTTGGTGACCACCAGGTTGGCGCCGTCGCGGGTGCCGAGTTCGTCGATCTCGCTGAACAGGTGATCAGCGGCGTAGCGGGCGAAGACGTCGGAGAGGCCGGGCTCCACACCCATGCCGACCAGCGCCAGCCGTCCGGCCGCCTCCCAGGCCTCTGCCTGAGCGAACTGCTCATCGCCCAGCTTCACCCCGGTCTCGGCGTAGGGACGCTCGGGGTGCGGGTGCGACAGGCTCATGGCCATGTCGAGGTAGTCGGCACCCGCGGCGAAGGCGCCGTTGAAGATGCCCATCACGAAGCGCGGATCGACGGCGTTGAGCACGTGGGTGATGCCGTGTTCACGGGCAAGGGCGGCAACCGAGTCGGCGCTGGAGGCGTCAACGTGGGCAGCCACGAACCGTCCCGCACCTCCGGCGGCCTCAGCCGCTGCGACCGACGCCTGGGCCTTGCCCAGGTCATAGTCGGCCATGACCATCAACTCGAAGAAACTGCGGCGGGCGGCGATCCGAGCGACTGCGTCGCCGACCCCACCAGCCCCGACCACGAGAATGCGCATTTACGCGTCAACCTTCCTTCGGCGTGCGCCGATTGCCTGCGCGATGCCCACGATGGCGACCGCGCCGAGGAACATCACCGTTCCGATCACATTGATCTGCACTGGGGTACCGCGCTGCGAGGCTCCCCACACGAACATCGGGAAGGTCAGGGTCGTCGCACCGGCGTTGAAGTTGGTCACGATGTAGTCGTCGAAGCTCAACGCGAACGCCAACAGCGCACCGGCGCCGATACCGGGGGCCACCAGCGGGAAGGTCACCTTCCAGAAGGTCTGCGCCGGAGTGGCGTACAGGTCTGCCGCAGCTTGTTCGAGCGCCGGATCCAGCGAGGCCACCCGGGCTTTCACCGTGGTGATCACGAAGGAGACGGTGAACAGGATGTGCGCGATCAGGATCGTGGTCTGCCCCGACTCCAGGCCCATCGAGATGAACAGGGTCAACAGCGACGCACCCATGACCACCTCGGGAGTGGCCATCGGGAAGAACACCAGCAGGTTGGTGAAGCTACGTCCGATGAATCGATAGCGTCCCAAAGCGAAGGCCGCCATCGTGCCCATGATCGTCGAGATGGTCGCTGAGGCGATGCCGATCCACAGGCTCAACCCGAGGGCGTCACACATACCTGGCGCCCCACACGGGTCCAGCCACGCGTCCAGGGAGAACTGGCTCCACTCGTAGTTGTAGTGCCCGGCGGGTTTGTTGAAGGAGAACACCACCACCACGATGTTCGGGATCAGGATGTAGGCCATCACCAGCAGGCCGATGATGACGATCAGGTTCTTCCGCAGCCAGCGCATCACACCAACTCCTCAGTACCGGCAGCCCGCACATACAGACCCACCATCACGATGATCGTCGCCATCAGGATGAACGACAGTGCCGCAGCCATCGGGTAGTCCAGGACGCGCAAGAACTGCGCGTCGATCACTTGTCCGATCATCGTGGTCTGGGTGTTCCCCAACAGCTTGGAGTTGATGAAGTCGCCGGCTGCCGGAATGAAGGTCAGCAGCGTGCCGGACACCACACCGGGCAGCGAGAGCGGCCAGATCACCTTCCAGAAGGTCTGCCAGCCGTTGGCGTACAGGTCGCCGGCGGCGTCCAGCAAGCGCATGTCCATCCGCTCCAAGGACGTGTAGAGCGGCAGCACCATGAACGGCAGGAAGTTGTAGGCCAGACCGGCGATCACCGCAAACGGTGAGTAGAGCAAGGTGTCGTTGCCGACCAGGCCGAGCCAGCGCAGCACGTTGATCAGCCCGGTCGCTCGGAAGAAGCCGGTCACCGGGCCGTTGTCGGTCAGGATCGTGATCCAGGCCAGCGTGCGGATCAGGAAGTTGGTGAAGAACGGGGCGATCACCAGCACCAGCAACATGGTCTTGAACGGGCCGGAACGGTGCGCGATGAACCAGGCGAGCGGGTAGCCGACCAGCAAGGTGATCAGGGTCGCCGAACCGGCGAACACCAGGGAGCGCAGGAACTGCGGCCAGTACCGCGACAGCGCGTCGGCGTAGGTCTGGAAGTGCCACGTGAGCGTGAAGCCGTTGTCGATGTCACCGGTCTGCAGCGACTGCGAGGCCAGCGAGAAGGTCGGGATGACGAAGAAGATCGTCAGCCAGAGCATCGCCGGGGCCAGCAGCAGCAGCGGGGTGAACGTGCCGCGCTTTCGCGCCGGACGCTTCCTGCTCGCACGCCCGACCGGGACCACCAGCGCCATCAGTCGACCCCGATCATGAACGCGTGGTGGGGATCCCACGCGATGGTGACCTGATCTCCGAGCTCGGCGCGCGCCGTGCCATCGTTGGGTTGGGTGACCGTGAGCTCTTGGCCCCACGGCATCCGCACCAGGTAGGTCGTGGACACACCGGTGAAGGAGGCATCGCTCACCTCACCGCTGAGCTTGTTGGTCCAGGTGGTGTCGGTGGCCTCGACCAATCGCAGCTTCTCCGGACGAATCCCCAGCCGCAGCCCATCGGGTGCCTCGGACGGAATGGCTGCCGCCTCCACGACCAATGAGGTGCCGTGGCTGCTGACCGTGGCGCGCTCGCCGGTGATCGAGGTGACCTCGATGGGGAGCAGATTCGACTGTCCCAGGAAGTTGGCCACGAAGGCTGTCGCCGGCTTGTCGTAGAGCTCCGCAGGCGCTCCCAACTGCTCGATGTTGCCTGCCCGCATCACGGCCACGGTGTCGGCCATCGTCATGGCCTCTTCCTGGTCGTGCGTGACGTGGATGAAGGTGATCCCGACCTCCTGCTGGATCCGCTTCAACTCGATCTGCATCTCGCGGCGCAGCTTGAGGTCCAAGGCGCCCAGCGGCTCGTCCAACAGCAGCACCTCGGGCTCGTTCACGATCGCGCGCGCCAACGCAACCCGCTGCTGCATACCGCCGGACAGCTGCCGCGGCTTCTGCTTGGCACGGTCGGCCAGCTTGACCAACTCCAGCGCCTGCATGGCCTTGGTCTTCCAATCGGCCACCTTCAACTGCCGCAGGCCGAAGCCGACGTTGTCGAGGATGTTCAAGTGCGGGAACAGCGCGTAGCTCTGGAAGACCGTGTTCACCCGACGCTGGTGGGCGCGGGTGTTGGTGATGTCTTCGGTGCCGAGGAAGATCCGTCCCCCCGACGGTTCTTCCAGGCCCGCGATCATCCGCAGGGTCGTTGTCTTGCCGCAACCGGACGGGCCGAGCAAGGCGAAGAAGGAGCCGGGTGGCACGTCCAACTCGATCCCGTTCACCGCGACGAAGTCGTCGTAGCGGCGTTCCAGCTCTACCAGCCGGAGTTCTCCTTGAGCCTTGCGCTGAGTCGCTTCGGTCATATCACCTATCCCGTCACCAGGGTTGTAGAAGTGAGGCTGAAGCTCGTTCGCTTCAGCGGTGGGAGAGCGGCGGGCCCAGCGTGCGACCCGCCACTGCAGAAGGTTGATGCGGCAGCGCCCCCACTACGCATCACGGCGATCCGCAGTCCTGCCACGCCGGACGACAGCGCCCGGCGTGACAGACCTGAGGACCCTTTGGCGATCATCGTTAGCCGGTGACCAACGCCTGGAACTGACGGGTGAAGCTGGTCTCTTCCTCGGCGGTCAGCCCGCGGAACACCTGCGCCCGAGCCAGGGTGGCGTCGCTGGGGAAGATCAGGTCGTTGTTGGCCATCGTCGGATCCGACTTGGTCAGCGCTTCCTTGGTGCCCTTCACCGGGGCGACGTAGTTCACGTACGCCTCGACCTGCGCCATCACGGCCGGGTCGTAGTAGTAGTTGATCAGCTTCTCGGCGTTCTTCTTGTGCTGGGCCATCGCCGGAATGACGAAGTTGTCCGACCAGAGCGTGAAGCCCTTGTCGGGCAGGGTGAAGCCCAAGCTCGGGTTGTCCAGTCGCAACTGCACCACATCACCGGTCCAGGCCACGCAGGCAGCGGTGTCGCCGGAGGCGAGCGGCTTGGTGTAGTCGTTGCCGGTGAAGCCCTTGATCTGGCCGGCGTTCTTGGCATCGGCGATCACCTGGATGGCCGCAGCGAACTGGTCGGCGGTCACCGTGGCGAGCGAGACGCCCTGCTCGATCAGCACCAGGCCGACGCTGTCGCGCATTTCAGTGAGCAGGGTGACCTTGCCCTTCAGCGCCGGATCGTGCAGCAACTGGTCCATCGTGGTGACGGTCTTGCCACCAGTGGACTTGGGGTTGAAGCCGATGCCGGCGAACCCGCTCTGCCACGGCAGGGAGAACGAGCGGCCCGGATCGAACTCGACGTTGGTCAAGCTGTCGGCCAGATTGGTCGCGTTCGGAATGTTGGCCTTGTCGAGAGGCTGCACGTAGCCCAGGCGAATCAGCCGAGCGACCATCCAGTCGGTGCTGCACCAGACGTCGCGACCGGTGTCCTTGCCGGATTCCAGCAGCGGCCGAACCTTGGCGAAGAACTCGTCGTTGTCGTTGTAGTCCTCGTTGTACTTCACCTTGATTCCGGTGGCCTTGGCGAAGGCGTCCAGGGTGGGGTGCTTGCCGCCGGCCACGTCCATGTAGGCCTGCCAGTTCGACCAGTTGACGACCTTCTCGGTGTCGGACAGGTCGGGGGCCGACAGCGGGGTCTTGGAGGCACCAGCGGAGGACGTCGGGGCCTTTCCGGGGCTGCCACAGGCGGCCAGGAAGCCAGCGGCGCCGACGGCGGCCAATCCGGTCAAAGCGGTACGCCGTGAGAGCGCAGCCCGGGCGAAACTCGCCCGCATCGGGTCAATCATCGGATCGCGGTCTTCTGCCATGGTCCCCTCCTACTGGTGTTGTGGCGTTGTTGTTGAGTTGTGAAGATGCGGTGCTCCCCGCACACCTGCCGAACGCGACGACTGCGTCACTGCCCCCGACGTCAGCCGGTAACCCCTGGAACCTTGCAGTCGGCGGCTCAGCATCGAACCGTTGTCGGGGCGTGTCCAGCCCCTCATCCCATTCGTGGACGTGGCGGACGTCGGGCGCGTCGAACACTCACTCGCCGAGTCACGCACAGCCGCCATCGCACATCTCCGTTCAGGGAGCGATCCACAACAGGTGACGACAGAGTATTCCGCATTTGTTGCAGATGGGTTACTGCGAGATTCGTAGAGATACTGCTTGCCCCTTGCGTTTTCTGCAGGCATGATCGGGCCCATGACCCCACCAAAGGCTGCGCCGCGCAGCGAGACCGATCTCCACCGGTCCGGCGTCACCATGGACGAGACCAGCAAGCGCATCATCGAACTCCTTCAGACCGACGGACGCAAGCCTTTCGTGAGCATCGCCGCCGAGGTCGGACTGTCGGAAGGTGCCGTCCGACAACGGGTCCAACGGCTTCTGGATGCCGGAATGATGCAGATCGTGGCCGTCACCGATCCGATCATGGTCGGATTCTCCCGCCAAGCGATGATCGGCATCAAGGTCCAAGGCGATGCCTCCCCTGTGGCCGCCGCGCTGTGCCAGATTCCGCAGGTCGACTATGTGGTCACCACCGCGGGCAGCTTCGATCTGCTCGCTGAGGTGGTCTGCGAGGGCGACGCCGAACTGCTCGACGTGTTGATGACTCAGATTCGAGTGATCCCCGGCGTCAGCCACACCGAGACCTTCGTCTACCTGAAACTCAACAAACAGCACTACGACTGGGGAACGAGATGAGCGATCAACCGAAACTGACCCGCAGCGGCACCAGCTATGCCGACGCGGCCCGAGACCACCTGTGGGGGCACTTCACCCGCCACTCGGTCTACGAGCCGGCCGACGCAGGCGGACGTGGCGGGCAGATGCCGGTGATCGTGCGTGGCCAGGGCCACCACATCTGGGACATCGACGGCAACCGCTACTTCGACGGACTGTCTGGGCTGTTCACCGTCCAGGTGGGTCACGGTCGTGAGGAGTTGGCCGAAGCCGCCGCGAAGCAGGCCCGCGAGCTGGCCTTCTTCCCGCTGTGGAGCTACGCCCACCCGCAGGCCATCGAGTTGGCCGAGCGCCTGGCCGCTTACGCCCCTGGCGACCTGAACCGGGTCTTCTTCACCACCGGTGGCGGCGAGGCGGTGGAGTCGGCCTGGAAGCTGGCCAAGCAGTACTTCAAGCTCACCGGCAAGCCCACCAAGA
>JAJTBJ010000066.1 GCA_021286985.1 Propionibacteriales bacterium
CGGGCACCGTCGGCGCCTACGAGTGGCGCTCCGGCACCCTGGTCAAGAAGCCGGGCTGGCCGGCATCGGTCGCCAGCGGTGGCCAGAAGCCGGAGGTGCGCGGACTGGCCGCGGCCGACCTCGACGGCGACGGCACCATCGAAGTGGTGGCAACCACCACCAACACCTCCGCCACCGGCGCCCAGGTATTCGTGTTCTCCGCCAACGGTCACCTGTACCAACCGGCGGGTGGACACAGCCCCGCCTGGCCGCGCTACAACCGGCTCACCGGCAGCGGCAACGACAAGAACTTCAACGGCTACGGCAACCACGGTTACGGCGCGTACGGAGAGAACGTCGCCATCGGTCAGCTCGACGACGACCCGCAACTGGAGATCGTGGTCACCTACGACAACCACCAGATCAATCTGTTCAACCACGACGGCACCTCAGTGCTGGCTTCGGACTACTTCACCAACCCGGCCAGCGCCTACAAGGGTCGCCGGCTGGGCTGGGGTCAGTTCATCCGGTGGCTGTCGCCGTCGGTGGAGAACAAGCTGATGCATGACCACACCGGTTCGTGGCCGACGCCGAAGAAGACCTCCTGGCTGCAATGGACGGCCTCGCCGCCCTCGGTCGGTGACCTCAATGGCGATGGGCTGGCCGAGGTGATCGGCATACCGAATGTGGAGAAGAAGATCCCCTACCAGACCCAGGCGCACGCGGTGATGGTGCTCGATGGCGCTCAGAACGGCGGCGCCCGCTCCGGCATGCGGCATGCCGGTTTCACCACGCTGCCCAAGACCGGCAAGCCGATCGTCCGTAAGTCCGGCGACTGGTACCCGCCTGATGGCATCCCCGCCCCGACGCTGGTCGACGTGAACGGCGATGGCCAACTCGACATCGTCTTCCCCGGAAATGACGGCTACATCTACGCGATCAGCTCCACCGGCAAGAGGCTGTGGCGGTGGGGTTATGCGCCCGGCAAGAAGCGCACCTTCGCCTCAGAAGTGACCGCCGCCGACCTCAATGGCGACGGCACTCCCGAGTTGGTCTTCGGCATGTACGGACGCGCCAGCAAGAGCGGACGGCTGGTCGTGCTCAGCGCCACCGGGCACAAGATCGCCAAGCTCACCGTGCCCAAGCAGCATTCCGACGGCAACGGGGTCGGTATTGCTGCGGCGCCGTCCATCGCCGATCTCAACGGTGACGGCACGCTGGAGATCGTCACCCTTTCGATCGATCACGGTCTGGACGTGTGGACTGTTCCTGGATCCACTTCGGCACGCACGCCCTGGCCGACAGCCCGTGGCTCGCTGCTGCGCAACGGCACCGTCGGCGGCTGAGGCCGCAGCCACCGGCGTCCCGCTGGTGATTGCCCTACAGCTGTGCGGCAGTTCGTTCTAAAGTGAACGGCGTGTCCTCCCGAAGAGACGTCCTGGTCAGCGTCAACGATCTGCCTGACGCGGTGAACGGCGGAGCTCAGCTCCTCGATGTGCGCTGGCGGCTGGGCGAGGAGCCCGGTGCCGGCTACGCCCGCTACCTGGAGGGGCACCTTCCCAGTGCCCGCTTCCTCGATTTGGAGGCGGTGCTGTGCGGGCCGAAGGACGACGCCACCCTGGGCCGGCACCCGCTGCCGTCGGCGGAGCACTTGGCCGCCGGGCTCGGTGCGCTGGGCATCGACCCGGAGCGTCCGGTGGTGGTCTACGACGAGCCGGGTTCGTTCGCGGCAGCCCGCGCCTGGTGGGTGCTCACCTGGGCCGGGCTGAGCGCCTGGGTGCTTGATGGTGGAATCCAAGCCTGGACGGCCGCTGACGGTGGCCTGCTCTCGGGGCCTCCGGCGTCGGTGGCGCCGACCAGCTTCACCCTCGAAACCGGCTTGCTGCCCACCCTGGATGCTGACGAGATCGCCGCTTTCGACGGCATCGTGATGGACGTCCGTGCCGGCGAGCGGTACCGCGGCGAGGTGGAGCCGATCGACCGGGTGCCCGGTCACATCCCGGGAGCGATCAACCGACCGGTGGCCGACTTCTTCGACGAGAACGGGCTGCTACCCAGCGCCGAAAAGCTCGACGAAGTGCTCGACCTGCCGGCGGATCGTCCGCTCGCGGTCTACTGCGGATCCGGGGTCTCGGCCGCGCAGGTCGTGCTCGCCCTGGCCAGCCTGGGCATCGAGGCGGCGCTGTATCCGCCGTCGTGGTCGGGCTGGTCCGCTGACCCGGCCCGTCCGGTTGCGGTGGGGGCCGAGGAGTGATCGAGCCGACGAGCCTGGCCACCATTCGAATCGATCACCTGCTGGCCAATGTCGCCGCCATTCGCGCGCACATCGAGGGACGCAAGGTGTTGGTCGCGGTGAAGGCCGACGCCTATGGCCATGGCGCGGTCGAGGTGGCGACCGCGCTCGAGAAGGCCGCGGCCGCCGACTGGCTCGGGGTGGCCACCGTCGATGAGGGCCTGGAACTGCGGGAGGCCGGCATCAAGCTGCCCATCCTGAAGCTGTCGATGGCACGCAATCCCGGCGAGATCGATGCGGCCGTTGCCGCCGGGGTGACGCTGACGGTGACTGATGTGGAGTCCATCAACGCGGTGGCCGCGGCGGCGGCGACCAACCGGGTGGTGGCCGAGGTGCACCTCAAAGTCGACACCGGGATGCGCCGGATCGGTTGCCCGCCGGAGCAGGCCGTCGAATTGGCGAAACTGATCGATGCGGCCGCGAGCCTCCACCTGGGCGGCATCTTCTCCCATCTGCCGATCTCGGACTCACCGGCCGGCGACGAGTTCACCACCGCGCAGATCGCCTTGTTCGCCAGGACTGTCGCTGCGGTGGAGGCCGCCCGCGGACCCGTCCCGCTGAAGCATCTGGCCAACTCCGGCGGCGTCCTGGCCCACCCGGCGTCCTGGTTCGACATGGTGCGCGCCGGGATCATCGTCTATGGCGCCTACCCCGATCCTGAGGTGCCTCGGACGGTGGCGGTGAAGCCGGTGCTGGAGTGGCGCTCCTACCTGTCGTTCGTGAAGCCGGTGGCCGCCGGCGAGACGGTCAGCTACGGCCGCACCTGGACCGCCGAGCGCGACACCATCGTCGGCACGGTGCCAGTGGGCTATGCCGACGGCTACTCGCGCTTGTTGAGCAACCGGGGCCGGATGCTCGTCGAGGGCCGCGCTTGCCCGGTGATCGGCCGGGTGTGCATGGACCAGACCATGATCGATTTGGGACCGCAGGCCACCGATCAGGTCGGGGACGAGGTCGTCCTGGTCGGCGTGGACGGTGGCGAAGAGATCACCACCACCGAGATCGCCGACCTGATGGGCACCATCCCCTACGAGGTCACCTGCCTGCTGACCGGACGCGTGGCGCGGGAGTTCGTCACCGGCGGCTCCGCTGGTTGAGCTCGTCGAAACCCGGAAAGGAGCGAGCGATGCCCTCAATACCGAGATGGCTGACACTCCTGCTCGTTCTGGTGACCGCCGCCGGGTGCCAAAGCCCGTCGCCACCCGGCACTCCCGACCCGCTGGAGGTCACCGCGTCCCCGACCGTCAGCATCCCTCCGGCGCCCGTGGTCTACGAGTTGGCATCGAATCGGGCCACGCTGCCCTGGACGCTGTTGGGGATGTCGGCTGACCGGCGGCGGATCTTCATCAGCTATGGCGTGGGCGATGGCTGCGCCGTCGGCGAGGGCCACGTCTACGTCCGCGAGACCCCCACCTACGTCGGGATCGCCTCGGCGCCGACCGGCACTGGGGCCAATCGCTCCCCAGGCAACGCCTGCGCGGCCATGCTCAAGACCGCCGACGGCTACATCGATCTGGCCGAGCCGCTGGGGACTCGGCAGCTGATCCACCTCCCTCAATCCTGACCCGCGGAGGTTTCGACACGGCCGCTCCGCGGCCTGCTCAACCAACGAAGACCCAGAAGTTGAGCTCGTCGAAACCCCCGCCGATTGAGCTCAGCGCAACTCCCGCTGGTTGAGCTCGTCGAAACCACGCCGTCTTCGACGTGCTCAGCGCCAGCCGAGGGCGGGGGCGACGTGGGTCAGGATCGACTCGATGACGTGGGCGTTGTAATCGACGCCGAGCTGGTTGGGGACGGTCAGCAGCAGGGTGTCGGCGGCGGCGATGGCCTCGTCCTCGGCCAGTTGCTCGATCAGCTTGTCCGGCTCGGCGGCATAGGAGCGGCCGAAGCGAGCCAAGCCGCCGTCGATGAAGCCCACCTGGTCGGCGTCATCGCCACGGCCACCGAAGTAGGCGTGGTCGCGGGCGTCGGTCAGGGCGAAGATGCTGCGGCTCACCGACACTCGCGGCGTCCAGTCGTGCCCGGCCTCGGCCCAGGTGTCGCGGAAGCGCTGAATCTGCTCGGCCTGCAGCTGATGGAAGGGCACCCCGGTGTCCTCGGTCAGCAGCGTCGAACTCATCAGGTTCATGCCCAACCTGGCCGTCCACTCCGCAGTGGCCCGGGTGCCGGCCCCCCACCAGATGCGCTTGCGCAGCCCCGGCGAGTGCGGCTCCAGCCGCAGCAGGCCCGGCGGGTTGGGGAACATCGGCGTCGGGTTGGGCGGCGCGAAGCCTTCACCCTTGAGCAGTTCGAGGAAGACCTCGGTGTGCTCGCGGGCCATGTCGGCGTCGGTCTTGCCTTCCTCAGGCACGTAGCCGAAGTACTGGTAGCCCTCCAGCACCTGCTCGGGCGATCCCCGGCTGATGCCCAGCTGCAGTCGCTCGCCGGCGATCAGGTCGGCAGCGCCCGCGTCCTCGGCCATGTAGTACGGGTTCTCGTAGCGCATGTCGATCACGCCGGTGCCGAGTTCGATCTTCGAGGTCTTGGCACCCGCAGCGGCCAGCAGCGGGAATGGTGAACCGAGCTGCCGGGCGAAGTGATGGACGCGGAAGTAGGCGCCATCAGCACCGAGCTCTTCGGCCGCCACGGCGAGGTCGATCGACTGCAAAAGGGTGTCGGCGGCCGTCCGCGTCTGGGAGTGCGGCGACGGCGTCCAGTGACCGAACGACAAGAACCCGATCTTCTTCATGTTTCAACTAAACGCAGGGGCGTCCAGAACATTCCCAGACCCTGGGCAGGCTTGCGGGCGCCCCGCCCGATGTCATGGTTTCATCTGGCACCCTTGACCCCATGAGTGGCCTGTTCCCGCACCGCGAGCACACCGACCCCTGGTTCCGCATCGGACGCTTGGAGGTCAACACCACCATGTTCGTGGTGTTGGCGGTGGTCGTCTCCTGGCTCGGCTGGGTGGTGGTGGGCCCGAACTGGACCGCCGAACTGGCCTACTCACCTCACGACCTGGCCTTCGGCGAGGTTTGGCGCATCTTCACCTGGCCGTTCTCCGGCGGGCTGTCGCTCTTCGGCGTCGTGCACCTGTTCTTCTTCTGATACTTCGGCCCCGAGTTGGAGGGGCAGATCGGACGACGCCAGATGGCCGGCCTCTTGGTCGGGATCTGGGGCAGCCTGACCCTCAGCTACACCATCGTCGCCCTGATCTTCTCCTCACCCAGTTACCTGGTGGGGATCGGATTGGTCGAGTTCCTGCTGCTGCTGATCTGGATCGCGGAATACCCGCGCCGTCCGCTCTTCTTCGGGATTCCGGCGTGGGTGTTCGGCACGGTGATCGTCGCTGTCGACGTGCTGACGATGGTCGCCTACCGCGACTTCATCAGCCTGCTCGCGTTGCTGCTCAGCCTGGCATTTGTCGCCATCTCGGCGCGACGCTCCGGTCTGTTGCGGGAGTACGCCTGGATTCCAGGCCAGCCGCGCAGCCCACGGCGGCCGAAGACCAAGCGTCCGCCGCGTTCGGAAGTGAAGGCCGCCGAGCGGCGCGCGTCCGATCAGGAGCGGATGGACGCCCTGCTCGACCAAATCAACGAAAAGGGCCTGCACAGCCTCACCCCCGCCCAGCGCAAGGAACTCAAGACCCTCAGCGACCGCCGCCGCCAAGGCTGACGGCAGGGGAACCCCACCCCCGCGGGTTGAGCAGCGGCGCAGCCGCGCGTCCAAACCACTGGCGAGCGAGACGGCATGGTTTCGACACGCTCAACCAGCGACGTGGGACACCAGGGACGGTTCCTCTGTCCCAACGGTGGGACACCGGGAACCGTCCCCGTTGTCCCATCGCGTGCCTTTCACGCCACGCACCTGTCGGCGCGGGTGCGGGCGGTCCTGATTTCGCGGAGCTCAACCAGCAAGCCCGCGGCAGGGAGATTAGTCGGACTCGACGTCGGTCGGCGGCTCGGGGAAACGCATCAACTGCTGACGGGCGATGAACTCCCGCTTCACGTAGGCGCCGAGGCCGAAGGTGACCCAGCCGTCCACGGCGGCGCCGACGCCACCACCGACCAGCGGGATCCGCTGGACGACGACCAGCACCAAGTGCTTTCCGCCCAGCCGGGCCGCCATGGCACCCATCACCCGCTCGCTGATCTGACGCTCCAACTCGGCGTCGAAGGCGGGGGCCGTCGCCACCGCCAGCGGTGAGGTGGGCAGCTCGCCGCTGCTCACCAGCTTGCGGACGGTCTCGTCCCCGAGCATCGCCATGGTGATCGCCGAACGCACCCGCGGGTCCTCGACGTCATAGCCGCGCAGGTGCGCCACCGCGGCGATCATCCGCACGCTCAGTACTGCCATTCCGGCGATGTTGGCCGGCAGCCCGACCACCACGGTGATCAGCCCGCCGACACTGGTCAAGAAGCCCTGGGCCGAGGCCATCGCGACGTGCTGGGTGATCACCGATTCGATCGCCGCCTCGCGATCACTCTTCGACTGCACCGCCCGCGCGGCCACCGTCCGGGCACCGGGGAAAGCGTCATTGCCGTAGATGGCGAAGTCGACAATGCTGCGCAGCATGCCGCCGGCCACTTCGGGCGTGCGGGTCACCAACTGCTTGCCGATCTCGGTCGCTTTGGCCATCGTCATCCTTCCGACTCGACCAGCCTAGGCGAGACCACCGCAGCGACTCAGCCCCGAGCGACCCTCAGCTGACCCGCAACCGACCCCGAGACCGCGTGACGCTCAGTGCCCGCTGAGCACTTTCAGCCCCACGGTGAAGGCGCCGAGGTCGGGCAAGGCGGAGAAGAAATCGGCGTCGGCTCGTTCGACGTCTCCGGTCGCGGCGCGCGCCGCCCGCACCCCGGCCGGCGTCGGACGCAGCGCGCGGGCACGTCCGTCATGCGGGTGCGGGGCGCGCAGGATCAGGCCCTTGGCCTCCAGTGCCCGCACCACTTGGGAGGTCATCATCTCGTCAGTGGCAACGAACGCGGCCAGCTCGGTTTGGCTGATCACCGAGTCCGGCTCGGCACCGTGTAGCCACACCAGGCTCGCCAGCAGGACGTACTGGACGTGGGTCAGCCCGTGTGGGGCCAACGCAGCTCGCATCGCTGCTTGCCAGCGATTGGTGGCTTGCCACATCGCCAGGCCGGGGCTGTCCGCAGCGGTGGGGAAGCGGGTACCCAGTGGATGCTCAGCCATGGACCCCATTCTCGGCCGCCGCACAGAGTTCCGCCATCGCCACCGGGAAGTCGCCACTGATCTGCGGACCCAGCTCCGGCCCGATCTCGTCGGCATGCGGGCCGTCGATCATCAGGGTGTGGCTGACTGCGGTGCCCCCGTCCGGCTGAGCCTCCAGGACGTGCCGGAACACCAGCCGTAGCTCACCGAAGATGGTTTCGTCGGCGTAGGCCACCTCCGGCTCCACCTCGATGATCGTGGACGTCATCGCGTCCTGCCCGACCGGGGTGACGGTGACCTGGGTGCCTACTGCGAAGGGGCCGTGCAGTTCGAAGGAGTCGGAGTTGGGTCCGATCGGGGTGCCGGAATGCAGCGCGGTGATCGCTGCCCAGACCGCGGCGGGGGCAGCCGGAGTGTGTGACTGGTAGGTGGTGGTCCACATGAGAGCCTCCTGGTTTAGTATGTGCGCTTACTATATTTCTCCCCGGCGATGTCATCAACCCCTGGCAGAATCGGTCTATGAACCGACTCGCGGTGTTCGGTCCGGTCAACCAGTGGCCCGACCAAGACCTGATCGCGTTCTCCGACCTGATCAACCCGCCGCTGGTGCTGGACGCCTATCGCAGCGGCGTCTTCCCGATGCCCCTGCCTGAGGCCGGCTTCGGTCAGACCGGTTGGTGGTCGCCGACCCGTCGCGGCGTGCTGCCGTTGGATGCGCTCCGGGTGACCCGATCGCTGCGCAAATCGGCCAAGCACTACACCACCACCGTCGACGTCGCCTTCACCGACGTGATGGACGCGTGCGCCGACCCGACCCGTCCGCACGGCTGGATCGACGACTCGATCCGCGACGTCTACACCGAGTTGTTCGCCCAGGGGTACTGCCACTCGGTCGAGGCCTGGGACCGCGATGGACGCCTGGTCGGCGGCCTGTACGGGGTCGCGCTGGGCGGGCTGTTTGCCGGGGAGTCGATGTTCCACGACCCGATCCACGGACGTGACGCGTCCAAGGTGGCCTTGATGCAACTGGTCGAACTCCTCAGCGACGACTACGCCGAGTCGCGCATCATCGACGTCCAATGGCAGACCCCGCACCTGGCCGGCCTGGGCGTGATCGAGATCGATCGCTCCGATTACCTCGACCTGCTCGACGACGTCCTGGCCGTCCCCGAGGCGCACTGGCCGCGAAGGCGTGACCATGCCTGAACTGCCCGAAGTCGAAGCCCTGCGCAGCTTCTTGGCCGAGCGTTGCCTCGGCGCCACGGTGGCCCACGCCGAGCTGGCTGCTTTCGCCTGCTTGAAGACCTACGACCCGCCCTTGTCGGCCCTCGGCGGGCTGGGCGTGGCCGCGGTCGCGCGCCGCGGCAAGTTCATCGGCCTCGACATCGGCGGGTTGTGGCTGGTCTTTCACCTTGCCCGCGCAGGCTGGCTGACCTGGCGCGACGAGTTGCCCACGGCACCGCTGCGTCCGGGTAAGGGGCCGTTGGCGTTCCGGCTGGCCTTCGCCGATGGCTCCGGGTTCACCCTCACCGAAGCCGGCACGCAGAAGCGGCTGGCGGTGTACCTGGTCAACACGTTGGACGCGGTGCCGGGCATCGCCACTCTCGGGCCTGATCCGCTGGCCGACGACTTCACCGTCGAGGCTCTGACCGCGATCCTGACCACCGCCGGACGGGCGCAACTCAAGGGCGTCCTGCGCGATCAGCGCATCGTGGCCGGCATCGGCAACGCCTACTCCGACGAGATCCTGCACGCCGCCAAACTGAGCCCGTTCAAACCGGCCAATGGGCTCACCCCGACGGAGATCGACACCTTGTACGCCGCCATCCGCGATGAGTTGAGCGGCGCCGTCCAGCGGGCTTCGGGGTTGGCGGCCACCGAGTTGAAGGATTCCAAGCGCGCCAGCATGCGGGTGCACGGACGTACCGGCGAGCCCTGCGACGTGTGCGGCACCACGATCGCCGAGGTGAGTTTCGCCGACTCGTCCCTGCAGTACTGCCCGGGCTGCCAGACCGGCGGCAAACCATTGGCCGATCGTCGGATGTCGCGGCTACTGAAGTAGAGGTCACCGCCGGGGCGGAATCGCGGCCATTCGGCCCGGGTCGCTACCCTTCGGTGTGGGACGAGAACGGCCGGGAGGGACAGTGCGACTCAAGCGCATCGCCGCTTGGCGTTTCCCCACCGCAAAACTGCCGTGGTGGATGTCGGACGCGCGGGTCGGACTCACCCTCATCATCACCTCGGTGCTGGTCACCGTGGGCGTCGCGTTCGCTGGACCGTCGGTGGTCACCTTGGTGCTCGGACCCCGCAACAGCCTGCTGCCGCCGTGGTATCTGCCGGCCAGTGGCCTGGCCTTGGGCGAATGGGTCGTGGTGCCGCTGCTGTGGGCGATGCTGGCGATCGGCTCGGTGGGCCTGTGGATCAGCTGGCAGGCAGTGAACAACGGCTGGCGTCCCCACAACCGGCGGCTTTTCGCCCTGGGCGCGATCATGAGCACGCTGAGCTGCCTGGTTCCACCGCTGACCTCGGCCGATGTGCTGATGTACGCCGCCTACGGACGCCTGCAGGTGCTGGGCATGAACCCCTACGACATCACTCCGGCCGAGATCTTCCGGCAGGCCTACGACCCGGTGCTGCGCTGGACCGAGCGTCCCTGGCAGGACACCCCGAGCGTGTACGGCCCGATCGCCTCGTTCTCCCAATACCTGGCTGCGGTGCTGGGCGGGGACAACATGCACAACATCGTGTTCTGGCTGCAGATGTTCTCGCTGATCCCGTTCCTGATCATCGGCGCCATCGTGGTGAAGCTCGCCCACAGCGACCCCAAGCTGCAGACTCGCGCGGTGCTGTTCACGGTGATGAACCCGCTGATGATCTGGGGCGTGCTGGTGGGGGCGCACAACGAGCCACTGAGCCTGGTGTTCGCCATCGCCGGGCTGTGGTTCTTCCGCAAGAGCCCGTTCGTGGCCGGCATCGGTATCGGCCTGGCCGGCGCGGTGAAGGTGTCACTGATCTTCTACGGCATCGCCATGGTGTGGGGCTACCGGCGCGACTGGCGCAAACTGCTGCAACTCGGCGCAGGCGCGGCGATCCCGCTGGCGCTGGCCTACGGGCTGTGGATGCCGAACGCCCTGTTCGCCTTCCAGCGCAACGTCGGCTACGTCTCACCGGGCAACTGGGGATTGTGGCTGCTGTGGGTCATCGGCCCCGTGCTCGGCGACCCGGCCGCTCGTCAGCTGATCACCAACCTGGGTTGGCTCGGGTTGGTGGTGATCGGCTGGATGCTGTCACGAGTGCTGCCGTGGCGACTGGTCCCCGGCAACCCGCAGGACGAGGATCCGCGGCTGGACCCCCTGACCATCACCGTGCGGACGATCGTGGTGCTGAGCGCGGCCTGGGTGATCACCGCACCGTGGTCGTTCAGCTGGTACGACCTGATCGTGTGGGCGCCGCTGGGCCTGCTGTGGGCGTCCCGACTGGATGTGATCATGCTGTGGCGGGGCGCCTGGCTGTCGATCGCGTGGGTCACTGGACGCGCGCTGCAGTTCAGCGACGGCATGCATACCGTCGAGCGCTTCTTGCGTGAGCAAGTCAATATCGCCGCCCAGTACGGAGTGATCATCGCCGTCATCTGGTGGTGGTGGACCTGGGGTCATGAGTTGCCGCCGGTGCGCCAGTGGTGGCGCCAGGCTGTCGCCTGGGTGACTCACCGACCCAGCGCGACCACTCCGGCCGCCGGCTGATCGCAACCCCGCCGGCTGAGCTTGGCCCGCCGCTGGTTGAGCTTGTCGAAACCCCACCGACCACACACCACTACCCTTGACGCGTGCTCGGATACTTCGGACCTGCGGGAACCTTCACTCATCAGGCGTTGCTGACCTTCAGTGATGGGGTGGACGCAGTCGCCTACGCCACCGTGGCCCAGGCCCTCGACGCCGTCCGTTCCGGCGAGGTCGACGCGGTCGTGGTGCCGATCGAGAACTCCGTCGAGGGCGGTGTCTCGGCCACCTTGGACTTCCTGGCCAACGGGAAGCGGCTGATGATCACCCGCGAGGTGCTGCTGCCGGTGCAGTTCAACTTGTACGCCCGTCCGGGTACCACCATCGAGGCGGTGAAGAAAGTGATCACCCACCCGCACTCGGCGGCGCAGACCCGCAGCTGGATGATCGCGAACCTGCCCGAGGCGCTGGTCACCGAGGGCGGCTCGAATGCCGCCGCGGCCAAGGAAGTCTCCGACCCGTCCAGTAAGTACGACGCCGCCATCTGCGGCCGGATCGCCGGCGAGTTGTACGGCCTGGTGCCGGTCGCCACCGAGATCGCCGACAACCCAGATGCCGTCACCCGCTTCGTGGTGGTGTCGCTGCCGACCGCCCCGCCGCCGCGCACGGGGGCGGACAAGACCACCCTGGTCGCCTACATGCACGCCGATCATTCCGGCGCGCTGTTGGAGATCCTCGATCAGTTCGCCAGTCGCGGGGTGAACCTGACCCGCATCGAGTCGCGTCCCACCAAGACCGGTCTGGGCAACTACTGCTTCAGCATCGACGCCGAAGGTCACCTCGCCGACCCGCGCCTGGCCGAGGCCTTGCAGGGCCTGCACCGAATCTGCGCCGACGTGGTCTTCCTGGGTTCCTACGCCCGCGCCGACGGCGTTGCCCCCGAGATCGCCCGCGGCTTCAGCGACACCGAGTACGCCGACGCGGCCGTCTGGTACTCCGGATTGCTGAACCC
>JAJTBJ010000067.1 GCA_021286985.1 Propionibacteriales bacterium
GCCGCACCCTCGGTGATCCGGCGCAATGCCTCACCGAGGTTGGTCGCGCCACACACGAACGGAACGGTGAACGCATGCTTGTCGATGTGGTTGACGTAGTCGGCCGGGGAGAGCACTTCGGACTCGTCGATGTAGTCGACCTTCAGCGCCTCCAGCACCTGGGCTTCGACGAAGTGGCCGATCCGGGCCTTGGCCATCACCGGGATGGAGACCGCGTTGATGATGCCCTCGATCAGGTCGGGGTCGCTCATCCGGGCCACGCCACCCTGGGAGCGAATATCGGCCGGCACTCGCTCCAGCGCCATCACGGCCACTGCGCCGGCGTCCTCGGCGATTCGGGCCTGTTCGGGGGTGACCACGTCCATGATCACGCCGCCCTTGAGCATGTCGGCGAGGCCGCGCTTGACCGCGCGAGTTCCAGTCTGAGTCGTCATGGGGTTCATCTTCGGCGACTTACTGGCCTGTTCCCAGAGCCAGAACTACTCCACTGTCTACAGTCCAGTATTCTGGACGGGTGCGCCGCACTCCTGAGATCACCTTGCCACTGCGCGTCGACCGCACCGCGGGGCCGCTTCCTGGGCAGCTGGCCGAACAGCTCCGCGAGCTGATCGGACGTCAGGTGCTCACCCCCGGCGACCCACTGCCGGCGAGTCGGCCCCTCGCCGGTCATCTCGGCGTCTCTCGCGGCTCGGTGGTGGCCGCCTACGACCAGCTGCTGGCCGAGGGGTACCTGTCGGCCTCGGCCGGTGGAGCCACCGTGGTGAACCCCCAACTGCGCCGTGTCCACCCGCCGACCCGGCCGACCGTTCAGACGTTCGCGCCTCGGCCTGCAGAGGGCGCGTTGGACTTCCGACCGGGGCGCCCGTGGACCGGCGAGCTGATCGGACCGGCGTGGAAGGCCGCGTGGCGGCGGGCGTCGCTGGCCCCGGCCGACCTGGAGGCTCCCCCACTCGGCCTGGCGGCGCTGCGCCAGCAGTGGGCCGATCATCTGCGCCGGATGCGCGCGGTGGTGCGCGACCCTGATCAGATCGCCGTCACCGGCGGCGGCCGCGAAGGCTTGGCGCTGCTACTGCTCGCTCTCGGCAGCGAGCGTCCGCTGAGAGTCGGGGTGGAGGACCCGGGCTACCCTTCGCTGCGCCGGGTGCCGCTGCGGTTCGGCGCCGAACTGGTGCCGCTGGCCACCGACCGGCACGGGCTGGTCACCGCTGCCCTGCCGGACGGTCCGGCCGCTCCCGACGTCCTGCTGGTCACGCCGAGCCACCAATACCCGCTGGGCGGATCGCTGCCGATCGATCGTCGCCAGCAACTGCTGGAGTGGGCGCAGGCCAACCAGGTGGTGATCGTCGAAGACGACTACGACTCCGAGCTGCGCTACACCTCCTCCCCACTGCCCGCCCTGGCCGCTCTGGACGATCCCGCCACCGGACGCGTGGTGCTGCTGGGCACCCTGTCCAAGACCCTGACCCCGGCCTTGGCCACCGGCTTCCTCGCGCTTCCGCACTGGTTGGTGGCCTTGGTCACCGAGGTACGCAGCGATCTGGGCCAGCCGGTCGGCTCGGTCGCACAGCTGGCCATGGCCGAATACCTGGCCAGCGGCGCCCTGCGGCTACACACCCAGCGGATGCGTCAGCGCTACCGACGTCGACGCGCCCAGGTGGTGGCCGCCTTGCGCGACCGACCGGGGCTTGAGGTCTACCCGATGGACGGCGGCCTGCACGCCGTTGTCGAGACCACCCGCGACGAAGCAGCCGTCGTCGCCGAACTGGCGGCAGCAGGCGTCCGGGTCAGCCCACTGTCGAGCTACTGGTCCAGCCCCGGCAGCCACCACGGCATCGTGTTCGGCTTCGGCGCCGAGCCTGAACCTGATTTGGCCAAAGGACTAGCGCTGATCGCCCAGGTTGCGGGCAAGATGGAGCCGTGAAGGCCCGACTCACCCTCGCGCTGGCCGTCGCTGTAGCGGCCACCTCCGGCTGCGCTGTCACCGATCAGGTGATGAATCCGCCCAGCGGTGCCCCGGTCGCCAGCCCGCAACCGGTCGCCACCGCCACCAAAGCCACCCACCTCTGGCATCCCGCCCAGGGACTCACCTGGCAGATCCAGTTCGCCGGCGCGCTGGCCCCGACAACGGCCGAGGTGGTCGACCTCGACGGCGTCGAAACCACCAAGGCCCAGGTGGCGGCGCTGCACGCCCAAGGCAAGAAGGTGATCTGCTACTTCAACGCCGGCGGCTATGAGAACTGGCGACCCGATCGCAAGAAGTTTCCCAAGAAGGTGATCGGCAAGCCGCTCGGCGACTGGCCGGGAGAACGCTGGCTCGACATCCGCAAGGTGAAGACGCTGATGCCGATCATGACCAAGCGCATTCAGCAGTGCAAAGCCAAGGGATTCGACGCCGTCGACCCCGACAACATGGACGGCTACGCCAACGCCCCCACCGGGTTCGCCCTGAAGCAGAAGCACGCGGTGGCCTATCTGAAGGCGTTGAGCAAAGCCGCGCACGCCCGCGGCCTGGCGATCGGCCTGAAAGGTGCGCTGGAGATCATCGGTAAGGCGACACCGATGGTGGAGTTCGCGATCAACGAGCAGTGCCTGCAGTACGACGAATGCGCCGCCTACGACCCGCTGACCCGGGTCGGCAAGCCGGTGTTCCACATCGAATACCAGGGATCGATGGAGTCGATCTGCGCTCGGGTGCCGGCCGGCTTCAGCACGGTGCGTAAACACCTCGATCTCGACGCCTGGGCCGAGTACTGCTGAGACCTCAGCCCAGCGCCTTTCGCAGCGCCTTGATCGCTCGGTGCTGCAACAGCTTCACCGCACCCTCGCTGCGTCCCAGGATGTCGGCGGTCTCGGCAAGGGAGAACCGGTCGACGAACCGCAAGGCGATCACCGCGCGTTGATCGGGGGTGAGCTGATTGAGGATCTCGGCGATGGCGACGTCACCCATCAACGCTTCCTCCGGCCCGCTGATCGTCTCCTCCGCGTGTTCGGCCGGATCGGCGACCGGCACCACCGGACGCCGTCCGGCACGCCGCCAGGAGTCGGCCAGGCGACTACGAGCGATCGTGAAGGTCCAGGCCCGAAAGCCCGCCTCATCCCCCACGAACGTCGGCAGGTTACGGACGATCTGGACGAAGCACTCGGCCAGCAGGTCCTCGGGCTCGGTAGCGCCCTGGCTACGCAGGAAGCGGAGAACGGACGGCGAGAACTCCCGGTATAGCTCGACCCAGGCCCACTCCAGGCCATCTGCAGCAGCCTGCAGCACCTGGGGAAAGCGTGCGCCGATGGGCATGAAGGGCCTGTCCGAGTGGGAAGTTCGTCAGCCTGAGACTAGCTCGGCTCGACCCCATTCTGCGGGCACAGAGAGGAATCCACCACGCAACCCCGCGACGCTCAGTCGTCGGTCTTGTGCTCGGTCGCCTTCGTCGTCGGATGGCTGTCGTCGGACTTGCCCTCGTTGGTCTTCTCGTCGGTCGGCTTTGCGGTCTGGGTCGCATGCTCCGACGCCTTGCCGTGATCCTCGTCAGCCTTGCCGTGATCCTCATCGGCCTTGCCGTGATCCTCATCGGCCTTGCCGTGATCCTCGTCAGCCTGGCCGTGATCCTCATCGGCCTTGCCGGCCGTCCCGTTCTGTCCCGGCGCAGAAGTCTGCGGGGCGTCCGGACGTCGGCTCGGGTCCGGCGTGCTCGGATGGGTCGGGTCCGGCGTGCCCGGAGTGAAAATGACCGGTCCGAGCTGAACGTGGCGCAGCGCGTCGATCGGATCGACCCCCATTGCGGCGGCCACACCGGCGCCGGCGGTCAGGACCGCAAACACCCCGGCAACACCGGCGAGCACGAAACGTCGAATCTGCGCGGCCCGCCGCTCTCGGCGTTGAGCCCGGGGGAGGGTCCCCAACGCCGAGAGCGCGGCGCGTACTCGCGCGACATGTGCAGCCTCCAGCGACTCCACCGAAGGAGTCACTGCGGAGGTCTGCACCCGGCTCAGGAAGGAAGCGACTCGACCCCAGGTGGGGTCGTCAACGCCGAATTCGTCCGCCAGCAATCGGTCGAACTCAGAGCGTTTGTCAGCCATGTCATCCCTTCCCACCGTGATACCGCCGAGTTCGGCCATTTGGTTACTCGCCGGGCCGTGGATCCTCAGTCGTCGTGCTCGTCCTCGTGCTCGTCCTCATGCTCATCGTCGCCGTCCTCATGGTCGTCATGGGACTCGGTGGCCTTCTTGGTCGGCTTGGGTGTGGTCGCCTTGGGCTTGTGAGTGACCGTCTTGTGAACGATCTTGGGCTTCTCGGTCTCCAACGGGGCCGCCTCCTCGCTCGGCTCCGGCGTCGGTTCCGGGGTCACGAGCTGACTCACCGGCGCCACCGGCACCTGCATCTTCAGGTCGGACGCCTGGTGGTTGAGTCCGGTGTTGAGTGCGGCGGCCATGCCCACTCCCGAAGAGATCGCCACGACGGCGGCCGCTGCCACTGCCAGGACCAAGCGGGCCGGCTTCACCGGCGGCGGGGTCAGGTTGCGCTGCAGCGCCGAAGTGGTGTGGACCCGGCGCGCTTCGTTCACCACGTCCGCCAAGGTGGCCGCGTCGAGGGGGCCGTCGGCATGAGGGAACGCGGTATCAAGTCGCTGGGTAAAGGCTGCGGTCTGCGCCCACGCGGGGTGGTCATCGGGAAGGTCCCCGGAAAGGAACCGCTCGATGTCGTGTTCGTTGATCGTCATGAATCCTCCTTAACGGAGGAACCGTCGCTGGCACCGGATTGGTTACGACCACCGGCAATTTCTTCCTGACTTCGAGCGGCGACGAAGGCGGCCACGCAGGTTCGCACGTCGGCGTCGGTGTGGGCGGCCGACAGTTGCACCCTGATTCGCGCCTTGCCCTGGGGAACCACCGGGTAGCTGAAGGCGATCACGTACACCCCCAGCTCGAGCATTCGGTCGGCGATCCGGCCGGCCAGCCGCGCACCGTCCTGGCCGGGGAACATCACCGGCACGATCGGGTGCTCCCCCGGCAGCAGATCGAACCCGGCGTCGGTCATCAGCTCGCGGAACAGCGCCGCGTTGTGCCGCAGCCGCGCCCGTTCCTCGTCGGCACCGGCGGCGATCTCCACCGCTGCCAGCGATCCGGCCACCGTGGCGGGCGCGACCGCATTCGAGAACAGGTAGGGACGCGCCCGCTGCCGCAACAACGCGATCACCTCCGCCGGGCCACTGACATATCCACCCGACGCCCCGCCAAGGGCCTTGCCGAGGGTGCCGGTGAGCAGATCCACCCGATCGGCCACACCGAGGAGTTCGGGCGTGCCCCGGCCGCCGGCACCGACGAAACCGACCGCGTGCGAGTCGTCCACCAGCACCAGCGCGTCATATCGCTCAGCCAGATCACACAGCCCGACCAGCGGGGCGAACGAGCCGTCCATGCTGAAGACCCCGTCGGTGACGATCACCCGGCGACGGGCGTCGGCGGCAGCGCGCAGCTGGGCCTCGGCATCGACCAGGTCACCATTGCGGTAGCGATAGCGGGCGGCTTTGCTCAGCCGGATGCCGTCGATCAACGAGGCGTGATTCAGCTCATCGGAGATGATCGCGTCCCCTTCGCCGAACAGCACCTCGAAGACGCCGCCATTGGCGTCGAAGCAACTGGAGAACAGGATCGTGTCTTCGGTGCCAAGGAAGCTGCTCAGTCGTCGCTCCAGCTCGGTGTGCACCTGCTGGGTGCCGCAGATGAACCGCACCGAGGCCATCCCGAAGCCCCAGTCGTCGAGGCTCGCGCGCGCCGCCGCGATCACGGCGGGGTGATCGGCCAGGCCCAGGTAGTTGTTGGCGCAGAAGTTCAGCACCGGGCCGGCGACCGTCGCGATATGCGCTGATTGTGCGGTGGTGAGTTGGCGTTCGGCCTTGAACAGCCCTGCGTCACGGATTCCGTCCAGATCGGCCTGCAGTTGGTCTCGAAGCTCCGCGCTGTACATGCCCGGCAGCCTACGCCGCCCGGCTCAGGACCAATCCAGAATCACCTTGCCGCACTCACCGGATCGGGCGGTGGCGAACGCGTCCGCCCACTGTTCGGCACCGAAGCGGTGGGTGATCACCGAACGGACCGCGTCAGCGAAGGTCGACGAGGTGGCCAGCATCGAACTCATCAGGTACCAGGTCTCGAACATCTCCCGCCCGTAAATGCCCTTGATGGTGATCATGTGGGTGATCACCCGGCCCCAATCGATCGGGTAGGGATCCTTGGGCAGCCCCAGCATGGCCACCTTGGCACCATGGTTGAGATTGGCCAGCATCTCGGCCACTGCGGACGGCGCTCCCGACATCTCCAGACCGATGTCGAAGCCTTCACGCATGCCCAGATCACGCTGCGCATCGGCGATCCGAGTGGTGCCCACGTTCACACACAGATCCGCACCAGCCGCCTGGGCCAATCCCAGCCGGTAGTCGCTGACGTCGGTGACCACCACATGCTTGGCGCCGGCATGACGGACGATCGCCGCAGCCATCACCCCGATCGGGCCGGCCCCGGTGACCAGGACGTCCTCGCCGACCACCGGCCACTGCAGGGCGGTGTGGGTGGCATTGCCCAGCGGATCGAAGATCGCCCCCAGCTCTGGATCGATCGCTTCGGGCTGGAGCCACACATTGGACGCTGGCAGCACCACATAATCGGCGAAGGCACCGTTGGTGTTCACCCCCAGACCGACCGTATTGATGCACACGTGGCGGCGTCCGGCCCGGCAGTTGCGGCAACGCCCGCAGACGATGTGCCCCTCGCCTGAGGCGCGGTCCCCCGGCCTGATGCCGGTCACTTCGGCGCCGACCTCCACCACTTCGCCGTAGAACTCATGGCCGATGGTCAGCGGCGCCACCACGGTCCCGGCGGCCCAGTCGTCCCAGGACTCCAGGTGCAGGTCGGTGCCGCACAGGCCGGCGCGCAGCACCCTCAGCTTCACCTGATCCGGCCCGCAATCGGGCTCTGGAACCTCCACCAACTCCAACCCGGGTCCGGGCTTGGTCTTCACCAGGGCACGCATCAGGCCTCCTTACCAGCGCCAACTTAGTCGCCAGCGGCCTCAGGCATGCGTAAACGGCAAGCGCCACCGCCGGTGAGGGCGGTGGCGCTTGTCGAAAGGACGGCTACGCGTCAGCTCCAGCGAATGACGCCGGCTTCCGGATCAGCGGAGTTGTTGATCGCGACGGTCTTCATGATCTTGTCAGCCAGGGTCTGCTTCTTGGCGTCCCACAGCGGGAACAACCAACCCACGAGGCAGATCAGGCTGTCAACGATGTGAGCGAACTGACGGGCGATGCCGGGGCCAACGCCAATGACGCCGCCGGTCTCTTCGCTGACCACCTTGATCTTGGCGATCGCCTTGCCCGGGGTCACGCCGTACTTACCGACCAGGAGGCCGAGGTAGACGTACAGACCGATGCTCAGCACGAAGCTCACCGCGCTGCTGAGGGTGGTGCTGACATTGGCCAGCACCTGGGTGATGATGCTGAAGACAATGCTCGGCACGACGTAGTCGATGAGACCGCCAAGGGCACGCATCGGCCACTCGGCCAAAGCGCCCGCAGATGCCCCAGCCGGAGCCGGCGGGTAGGCGCTCGGAGCCGGTGCAGGCGGCGGCGGGTAGGCGCCAGGAGGCGCAGCGTAGGGGTCGCTCGCAGGCGGCGGGGTGAAATCACTCGCGGGCGGCGGGGTGTAGCCGCCCGGCTCGCCCGGTTGCGGCGTGGTCGGATACTGATCGGACATGCTTCTCTCCCTGTAGAGCAGTGTTGAGGATGATCCTAGGGCCTGAGACCGACGATAGGGAACGTCGTCATAATGGCTGAGTGGACAACTCTCTGCCGAACAGCCGCAGTTCTGCGGTCGAACGGCTGCGCTCGGTGGCGGCATTCAGCCTCGTGGGCGCCGGATTGAGCCTCACCTATCGGCTCACCGGGTGGGGATTGCCGTGTCCGTGGCGAATGCTTACCGGCACCCTGTGTCCGCTGTGCGGCGCAACTCACATGGGCAGTGACCTTCTCACTCTCGATTTCGCTGCGGCGTGGTCGCACAATGCGTTCGTGTTGAGCTGGGGCCTCATTCTTGCGGTCTTTACCGCGTTCTGGGCCGTCGAGGCCGTCGGCGGGCCCGCCGTGCGGCGAGTGAAAGTCCTGCAAAGAACCAACGTGTGGTGGGCAGCGCTGGGTCTCACCGCAGTGGCATTCACGGTGGTCCGAAACCTCTGAGAAGAAGCGAAGCGCCCGAACCGTGAGGTTCGGGCGCTCGCCCGCGAACTGGCCGTATGGGGAGCCGAGCTCAGTCCGCTACTCGACGGCGCGTAACCAGCAGCAGGCCGCCACCTGCCACCAGCGAAAGCGCGCCGAGCGTCCCTTTCTTGAGAAGGTCACCGGCACCGGTATCGGCGAGAGTGTCGCCACCGTTGCCAAAGACCCAACGAACGTCGTTGTCGGTCAGGGTCGACTCGGTCTTGGTCGTCGCCGAGGGGACGCTCCCCAACGGCACCGCCTCGGCAACCTCGTCGTCCGCCGGCCGCACATAGGCCACCACCGCACCCGCCGTGGCCTTCGGATCAACCCGGACCACCACCGTCACCGAGGCAGTGGCGCCGACGGGGAGACCGTCCTGGGCGAGGCAGGACCGCTCATCGCAGGTGAAGCCCGACCCGCCCAAAGACACCAGGTGAAGCCCGGCCGGGAGCACCACCGCCACCCGCCACCCGGGAAGGGCCGCTGTCTTGCCCGAGTTGGAGATCAGCAACTCCAGTGAGGCTTCGTCGCCGGGTTGCACAGAGGTGGCCGGCGCCTTCCGCTGCAGCGACAGGTTCACCGCCGCCAGGCCGGCGTCGAGTCCGGTTCTGTCGGCGGCCTCCACCGTGGCCGCGTTGTGACCGCTCGGCGGGGTGCGGAAGTCAGCGACGCCGTCGGCGTCCACCACCGATCCGAGGCCCGGCGTCGCTCCCCTGGTGAAGCCCGCCTTATCCGGCGGGGCGACCCGCACCCGGTAGGAGGTGGACGTCTCCAGGCCGGTGAACACGTAGCAGCCGGTGTCGTCGGTGACCGCCGTGTCCACGGTGGCGCCGTCCCGGATCAACCTCACCGGACGTCCAGCCGACAACGGCTCCGTGGCGCCGCGGAAGCCGTCGCGGTCCACGTCCCACCACACACAGCCGCTGGCACTGACCTTGCCCGGACCGCGCGGTGGCCTGACCGTCACCGTCTGGACGACCGGCGCGCCCGTTCCGGTCGCCGTGGCGGTGAACCCCAACTGCGGGTCTTCGACCACCTCGGCGACCCGCACCGACACCGGGAAGGTCACCGTGTCGCCGCCGGCGAAGGGGTGCTCGGTGTTGCCGATGGTGAAGCTCACCTGACGGGGCGAGGTGAGCACCGCGATCTCCGCGGACGTGGTGGGCCCTGACCGATCAGCGGTGATCACCGAATGGGAGTCATAGGTGACCGTGGGATCGAGGTCCATGACGAGCGTCACCGTGCCGCAGGATCCGGCCTCCAGGCAGACGACCGTGGCGCGAAGATCGATGCGGCTGCCGAGCGCGTAAGCCTCGAGTGGCTCGTCATTGACGAATTCGACCGACATCGAGGGCGGGTCGGAGTAGGCATTAACGGCGGGAGTGGCGAAGCAAAGCACAAGGACGAGAGAAATCCCCGCCAGCAGACGAAGGGCGAACCCCCGGCCTGGAAAGCCTCCGGCCGAACGTGCTGGCACGCCAAGTCGCACAACTCCCCCCTCTACCTGATCAGCACCGCCATGCTGACCCCCTCCAGGTATTGGCACCAATCTGCCAGAACACCTCGCCACCGGCACATTGAACTACTAACCTGTATCAAGGCATTGGGGTTCGGCATTGATCCTGGTCAACGCCACCACCCCCGTTCGGGTACTGCGGCTGGAGGAGTGGTGACTGTCGACGACGCGGTTGCTGGCCACGCGTTGCGGAGCCTGCGGCTGTTACTGGAGGCGTATGCAGCGGCCGAACTGCCGCAATGGGATCTGTTCGCGGCGAACGTGAAGATGGTGCGCGTCGAGCCCGGGAACATCCTGTTCTCCGCCGGCGAGATCCACCCCTACGTGTACTTCGTTCAACACGGCCTGCTCAAGGCCCAGATGAGTGTGGAAGGCGGCCGGCGACAAGCGACGGTCTTCTTCCCGCAAGAGGGGTCCGTGCTGGCCTCGATGACCGCCCTGGGTATGGAGGGAGTGCGCAGGGCGGCAATTCGTGGCCTGCACCCCCGCTCGGCGACCATTCAGGCCGCGGTCGAGGCCGAGACCATTCACACCGTCAAGGCACTGGAGTCGAGCCTGCTGGCCCGGGTCAGCTTCCGGGTCATCGATCACCTGGCCACCCAGCACCTGTCCTGGTCGCGACTGATCGCAGCGATCTCGGTGATGCACGCCACCACCCTGCAGGCCGACGTCGCCTGGCTCCGCAGCACCCCTGAGCAGCGCTACCGCACGCTGCTCACCGAACATCCCGGACTGGTCAACCGCGTCACCCAGCGCGACCTGGCGAACTTCCTCAACATCACCGATGTCGCTCTCAGCCGGATCGCCAAACGGGTGCGCAACGAAGTCAGTGCTGACGAGACGACCGACCTCGAGACGGCCGATTCCACGGAGCTCGGCCCGGCGGCGGTGGGCTGAGTAGGCGAATCCGGCAGCAATCGTCTGTTTTGTCGGTGAGGCTCTTCCCTGCAAGGCCCCCTGCGACATAGGTTCATTGCCGATGTACGGATCGAACCAGCCACGATCTGCGCAGGCCAGCCGATGACCACTTTGGTGTGGTTCCGTCGCGACCTCCGCACGACCGATAATCCGAACCTCACCGCTGCTGCCGCGCGCGGTGAGGTTGTCGCCTGCTTTGTCCTGGACCCGGCGCGGATAGCCGCCGAGGGCCCCACCAGCACCGGCTGGCTGGCCGCCAACCTCCGCGCGCTCAACACCGCCTTCAACGGACGGCTGTGCCTGCGGTTCGGCGCTCCGCACGAGGTGATCCCCGCGCTGGCCGCTGAAGTCGGAGCGGCGGTGGTCCAGGTGGCCGCCGAGTGTGAGCCCGCCACTGCCCTCAGCGACGTTGCAGTACGTGAGGCCCTGGCCGCCAACGGCATCGCCTGGCGGGAGATCGGCTCCCCGTACGCAGTCACTCCCGGCAAGGTCACCACCCGAGACGGCGGTGGCTTCAAGGTGTTCAGTGCCTTCGCCAAGTCGTGGCAGGCCCATGGCTGGCCCGAACCCGCACCGGCGCCGGCGTCCCTGACCTTGCGCGCGGTCGCCAGCGACCCGTCCGCCTGGCGCAAGGTCGACAAGGCGATCATGGCCTGCCCGATCGCCCTGCCACCGGCAGGCGAAGAGACCGCCCTGCGCCTGTGGCACAAGTTCGTCGAGAAGCGCTTGGACGACTACGCGGTCATGCGTGACCGCCCCGACTCGTCCGGCACCTCGTGGCTGTCGCCGTACCTGCGGCTCGGCGTCATTCACCCACGTACGCTGCTGGCCGACCTGGCCGGGCACAGTGGCGCCGGAGTGGACCGCTTCATCGCCGAACTGGCGTGGCGAGAGTTCTATGCCGACGTGGCTTGGCGCAATCCCGGTTCGCTGCAGGCCGATCTGAACCCGCTGCCGATCGTCTACGACGAGCCGGGCGCGCAGTTCACCGCCTGGTGCGAGGGACGTACCGGCTATCCGCTGGTGGATGCCGGCCAGCGGCAACTGCTGGCCACCGGCTGGATGCACAACCGCGTCCGAATGATCAGCGCCAGCTTCCTCACCAAGGACCTGCACGTGTGGTGGCGTCACGGCGCCGACTTCTTCGCCCGTCACCTCCTGGACGCCGACACCGCGTCCAATGTGCACGGCTGGCAGTGGGTGGCCGGCACCGGCACCGACGCCGCTCCGTACTTCCGGATCTTCAACCCGGTCGCCCAAGCCGAGAGTTTCGACCCGGACGGCGACTACGTGCGCAAATGGGTTCCGGAGCTGAACCACCTGCGCGGCGGCGCAGTCCACCGGCCCTGGGACGCTCCGGACGGCTACTCGGGCGGTTATCCGCAACGGATCGTCGACCACGACACCGAGCGCGTCGAAGCGCT
>JAJTBJ010000068.1 GCA_021286985.1 Propionibacteriales bacterium
CCGTCGATCGCCTCACCGTTCAGGTACCACTGGTAGCTGAAGGAGTGCGGGTTCGGGGTCCAGCCCTCCGCCTTCGCCGTCAGGGTCCGGCCGACCTGCGCCTGGCCGAGGATCACCGGCTGAGCGGCGGTGATCACGCCCTTGGCCACCACCGTCGCGCCATCGGAGGTGATGGTCAGGTCGGCGTACCCGTGGGCTGAGCCGGTCACCTGGACGGTGATGTCGGCATCGACGTCATCGGCGGTCACGGTGTAGGTGGCGTGATCGGCGTTGGCGATCGGCGTGCCGTCCCGCAACCACTGGTAGGCCAGGGTCGGGGTCGGTGACCAGGTGCCCGCGTCGGCGGTGAGGGTCTGGCCCACCACCCGGTCACCGGAGACGGCGGCTTTCGCCGGGGCGGTGAACTGTCCGGCCGCGACCGTGTCGGTCTCGACCGAGGACGCCGACGCATCGGCGTAACCGTCCTTGGTTCCGGAGACCACGACGCTCAGCTTCGCGTTCGCGTCGTCCAGGGTCACCGTGTAGGTGGTGCCGGTGGCACCTTCGATGGCCTTGCCGTCACGCGTCCACTGCACCGAGGTGCTGGTCGGAACCGGCGACCACGAGCCCACAGTGACGGTCAGCTCCTGGCCCACCGAAGCGGTGCCGCTGATCGTCGGGATGGCCGTGGTGAACGTGGCCGGCGCCACTGCTTCGGCTGCAGCCGAGCGCACGGTCGTCGTCCGGTAGCCCGTCGAGGTTGCGGTCACCTTGACCGTGATCACCTTGCCGGAGTCGGCAGGCGTCAGCACGTAGGTGCTGCCGGTGGCGTCGGTGATCGCGCTCGACCCCCGCATCCACTGGTAGCTCAGCGTGGTCGGTGCCGGCGTCCAGGTGCCTGCGTCCGCGGTCAGCGTCGAGCCCACCACGAAGTCGCCGGTCACGTCGATCTCACTCGGCGCAGCGAACTCGGCAACCGGCACCTGATCGGTGCCCGAGCTGTTGGACGTGGCCGTCACGTAGCCGGAGCGCTCGCCGGTGACGCTCACCGAGATGGACGTGCCCGCCTGCGCCTGGGTCACTACGAAGGTGTTGCCGTCTGCGCCCGGGATCGGGTCACCGTTGGCGAACCACGCGTAAGCGTAGGAGGTCGGCTCCGGAGTCCAGATTCCGGCATCAGCGGTCAGGGTCGATCCGACCAGAGCGTTGCCCGTGATCCACGGACCCACCACCTGGAAGGTGCCGGCAGCCACCGGATCGGTGTTGGTCGAGGTCACCGACGCCGACGTGTAGCCGGCCTTGGTCGCGGTCACCTCAGCGGTGACGACGGTGTCGAAATCGTCCGCAGTCAGGGTGTAGGACGCGGCCGTCGCATTGTCGATCGCCTGCCCGTCACGCAGCCACCGGTAGCTGAAGCTGCCCGGCGTCGGGGTCCAGGTGCCGGCCGCGACGCTCAGCGTCGAACCCACCACCGGGTCACCGGTGACGTCCACTGTGGTCGGGGCGCTGAAGGCGGCCGCCGCCACGGCCGCCGTCGCGCCTGAGGTTGCGGTGTTGTCCGCATACCCCGACTTGGTGCCGGTGACGGCGAAGGTGATCTTCGCCCCCACGGTGCCGGCACCCACCACATAGGTCAGGCCGGTGGCGTTCGGAATCGCCACCCCATCAGCCAGCCACTGGTAGCTGACCGTGCTCGGCGCGGGGGTCCAGGCCGAGGTCGACGCGGTGAGGGTCGCGCCCACCACCGCGGTGCCGCTGATCGACGGCTGCGGGGCAACGAAGCTGCCGGCCGCCACCGGAGCATCGTTGGCCGAGGACAGCGACCCATCGACGAAGCCGTCGCTGGACACCGTCACCGCCACGGTCACCAGGTGACCTTCATCGGCTGGGACCAGCAGGTAGGACGAGGTCGCGGTGGCGCCCTCGATCGGCGAGCCGTCCCGCAGCCACTGGTAGCTGACCTTTGCCGGCGTCGGCGACCAGGTGCCGGCGTCCGCGGTCACGAACTGACCCACGGCCATGGTGCCGGTGATCGACACCTCAGCCGGCGCGGTGAAGGTGGCCTCGGCCACCGCCGCCGTTGCCGACGAGGTCTTGGTCAGGTCGGCGTAGCCGTCAGCGCTGCCGCTGACCGTGAAGGTGATCTTGGCATCCACATCAGCAGGCGTCAGCACGTAGCTGCTGCCGGTGGCGCCGTCGATGGCCTTGCCGTCCCGCTTCCACTGCACCGAGGAGGTGGCCGGGGTCGGCGACCAGGTGCCCACCGTGCCGGTGAGCGTGCTGCCCACCACCGGGTCGCCACTGATCGAGGGCACGTCGGCGGTGAAGCTGGCCGGGGACACCGGATCGGCCGCCACGGAGTGCAGCACCACCGTGCGGTAGCCGTCCTTGGTGGCGGTCACCGAAACCGTGACCACCTTGTTCTGGTCGGCCGGCGTCAGGACGTAGGTCTGCGAGCTCGCACCATCGATCGCCACCCCGCCACGAAGCCACTGGATGACCACCGAGTCGGGGGTGGGCGTCCAGGAGACGTCGGACGCGGTCAGCGTCGAGCCGACGATCGCCTCACCTGACACCGTCACCGAGGTGGAGCCGGCCAGCTCGGCCGCAGCGACCTTCGCCGTCGCCGCCGAGGTGACGGTCTTGTCGGCGTAGCCGGCCCGTTCACCGGTGACCGAGACGGTGATCGCCTTGCCGCGCTGCGCCGGGGTCACCACGAAGGTGGCCTGGGTCGCATCGGTGATGTCGGCACCGTCGGCCCGCCACTGGTAGCTCAGCGTGGACGGGGTCGGGTTCCAGCCACCGCTGGTGGCGGTCAGGGTCTGCCCCACCACCGGGCTGCCGCTGATCACCGCAGCGTCGGCGACGAACGCGTTCTGAGCCACCGGATCGCCCGCGACCGACGTCACGGTCAGGTCGGCATAGCCGGCCTTGGACGCGGTCACTGCAGCGGTGATGGTGGCGCCCAGGTCGCCGGAGGTGATCACGTAGGTGGCCTTGTCGGCGCCACTGATCGGGGTGCCGTCAGCGAACCACTGGTAGCCCACCGCGTCCGGGACCGGGGTAAAGGTCACCGGCTCGACGCTGAGGGTCGTACCCACCGCCAGATCACCGCTCACCGTGGCCTGCGCCGGCCCGGTGAAGGTGGCCGCAGCCACGGCGTCCGTGGCAGCCGAGGTCTCGGCAGTATCGGTGTAGCCGTTCAGGCTGCCGACAACCCGCACCGAGATCGCCTTGCCGATGTCGGCGGTGGTCAGGGTGTAGTTGGTGCCGGTGGCACCGGTGATGTCGGAACCATTGCGCAGCCACTGCCAGCTCAGGTTCGCCACCGGGCTCCACGCGGCCACGCTGGCCTTCAGGGTCTTTCCGAAGGTGGGCGTGCCGGTGATCGTCGGCACCTGGGAGGTGAAGCTGCCGGCAGCGACCGTGGTCGAGTTGGTCGACGTCAGCGAGGCGGTGGTGTAGCCGGTTGCGCGCACCGTCGCCGTCACCGTGACCACCTTCGCCCGATCAGCAGCGGTGAGCAGGTAGGTCGAACCGGTGGCTCCCGAGATCGGGTCGCCGTCGCGCAGCCACTGGTAGGTCACCGCGTCGGGCGTGGGCGTCCACGTCCCGGCGTCAGCGGTGACAGTCTGGCCGACAGCCATCGTGCCGGTGATGCTGACCGCGTCCGGGGCGGTGAAGGCACCCGACGGCACCTCGGGGGTGGGATCAGACAGCTTGGTCAGCGTCGTGTAGCCCGCGACGGTGCTGGTCTGGGAGACGGTGATCGCCTTGCCCACGTCCGCAGTGGTGACCGTGTAGTACCAGCCGGTGGCACCCTCGATCGGGTAGCCGGCCCGGTACCACTGCAGGGTCATGTGCGGCGACGGGTACCAGTACCCGGTGCCCACCATCAGTTCCTTGCCGATGGCCATCTGGCCATTGCCAGGCACCACGATGATCGGTGCGTCGCCGTACATGGTGCCCAGGGCCACCGCGGTGGCCGACGACTGGACCCATCCGGGGGTGTACCCGGGAGCGGACGCACTCACCCGCACCGAAACGGCCTTGCCGGCGTCATCGGTGGTGAGGGTGTAGGCAGCATCGGTGGCCGAGGTGATGGGCGAGCCGTCACGCAGCCATTGGTAGGAGATCGTGCCGGTAGGGCTCCACACCCCGGCCGAAGCCGTGACCGTTTCACCAACAGCGAAGGTGCCGCTGACCGAAATCTGCGACGGTGCCGTGAAGGTGCCATCAGCCACCGGCTCGGTCGCCGCAGAGGTCAGGCTCGCCGCGGTGTAGGTGTCCTTGGTGCCGGTGACGGTCACCGTGATCGCCTTGCCGGCCTCAGCTGAGGTCGGGGTGAAGGTGGACGCGTTCGCGTCGACGATGTCCGCGCCGTCGGCCTTCCACTGGTAGGCCAACGTCGGCTCCGGGCTCCACGTGCCGGCATGCGCGGTCAGGGTGACGCCCACCTTCGGCGTGCCCGAGATCGTCGGGGTGGCCGTGGTGAAGGTGTTGTAGGCCGCGGTCACCGTCAGTGTTCCGGAGAAGGTGCCACCGCCGCTGGAGAACGGCACGGCGTAGCTGCCCTCATCGCTCGCGGTCAGCGCGCCTGCATCGACGCTGATTCCGTCGGGCAGGGTGCCCACGGTCGGGACGTCACCGGCGAAGTCGGCCAGGCCCATCGCCGTAGCCACTTGCGGGACTGCGGCCAGGCTGACGGTCTGGTTCGCGGCGTTCACCACGCCGTAGCGGCTGATCATGTCGGCCAGCGGCGAGACATCGGCGATGTGGTTGTCGTAGAGCTCGACCCAACCCAGCAGGGGCAGGCCACCCAGGATCGTGACGTCGCTGATCTGGTTGCCCGACAGCCGGGCGGTGATCAGGATGTTGTGGCTGCCGAGGCCGCTCAGGCTGCTCACCTGGTTGTTGGTGAGGTCGACTTCCAGCAACTGGGTCAGGTTCGTCAACGGGGTGAGGTCGCTGATCTTGTTGTTGGCGGCGCGCAGCGTGGCCAACTTGGTGAAGATCGACAGGGTGCTGAGCGAGGAGATCCGGTTACCCGAGATCGTCAGGGTCTTCAACCGTCCCTTCGCCAGCGAGGTCGACAGCTCCGACAGGCCGGTCAGCTGGTTGTTCGACACGTCCAGAGTCGTCAGCCGAGGCAGGGTGCTCAGCGGAGCCAGGCTGGTCAGGGAGTTGCCCGACGCCAGCACGCTCAGCAGGTTCGCCTGGTTGCCCAAACCGTCCAGACTGGTCAGGCGGTTGTTCGACACGTCCACCATGCGCAGGTCGGTCACCGACGCCAGCGGCGAAATGTCGGTCACCCGGTTCCCGCTGAGGTAGACCTGCTGTAGCGCGGTGTGATCGGCGAGCGCCTCGATCGAGTCCACGTCGTTGCCGGCCAACTTCACCGAGATCAGCCTGGACTTCAACCCGGCGAGCGGGGTGAGGTCGGAGATCATGTTGTCCTCGAGGTCCAGCTGCGCAAGGCCGGTGAGGTACTGAGCTCCATCAAGGGAGTAGATCGACCGATCCGCACAGCTCAGATCCCCAATGTCGGCCAGGTCGACATTGCTGAACGTTGACGTCCCGGCCGGGAGGTCGAGGTGATCGGCCAAGCAAGCGGCGAAGCCGCCGTCGATGATCGTTACCTCCGCGTGCGATTCGATCCGCAGGTAACCGGAGAAGTAGATCGGGTCACCCTCGGTGGCCACCGCATTGGTGAAGTCGGTGAAGTACAGCCCGGCCGCAGCAGTGATCTTGCCGTCAGCGATCGCGACCCCATCAGGAATGGTGGTCAACGACGCCACGACCCCGTCGATGCCCTTCAGCGGCAGCGCGGTGGCAGTGTCCGCCTCGACGGTGATCGTCACCTGCTGAGCGGTGAGATCGACCGTGGTCAGCTTGCTCAGCCCGGCGAGCGGAGTCGCATCGCTGACCTTGTTGTTGGTGGCGGTCAAGGACGTCAGCTCACTCAGCGCGGACAGCGGCGACAGGCTGGTGACCTGGTTGTTCACGAGGTCCAGGCTGGTCAGCGCCGTCATCGTGCTCACGGCCGAGATGTCGGTGATGGCGGCGTCGGAGGCGTCGAGGGTCGTCACGTTCACCAACGCGGAAAGCCCGGCAAGGCTGGTCAGTGAGGTGTGCGACACGTCCAGCGACGTCAACCCGGTCAAAGTGCTCAGCGGGGTGAGATCGCTCACCGGGTTGTAGCTCAGGTTGAGCGAAGTGAGGCCTGTCAGGTTCTCCATGCCGGTGAGGTCGTAGATGCCCAGACCGGAGCAGTCCAAGGAGGTCAGTGTGGCCAACTCGGCATTGGTGTAGACCATCGCCTGCTTGTCCAAGGCGGTAGCGATGCAGCTACGCAGCACCGTGTCGGGGAAGGTGACACCCTCGGCGACGGTCTTGGCACTCGAGGTCAGGCTGTCGCCGACATAGCCGGCCTTGGTCACCGCGATCTGGACCGAGATCGCGTGATCGATGTCGTCCCAGGTGAGCGTGTAGGTCGAACCGGTCGCACCATCGATGGCGACGTCATCGCGCAGCCAGGTGTAGCTGACCGAGTCCGGCGTCGGCGTCCAGGTGGCCGAGGCCGTGAGGGTCTCTCCTGCGGTGTGCCAGCCGGTGACGGTGACCTTGGTCGGCGAGGTGAAGGTGGCCTGGGCGACCGGCTCGGTCGCGGCCGACGTCACCGGGGTGGCGGCGTAGGTGTCCTTGGAGCCGGTCACGGTGACCGTGATCGCCTTGCCGACCGTCTCCGCGCCCACCGTGTAGGTGGCCTCGGTCGCGCCGCTGATCGGCGAACCGTCGGCGTTCCACTGGTAGGAGAACGTCGGCTCCGGGCTCCAGGTACCGGTATGAGCGGTCAGAACCTCGTCCACCGTAGGCGTGCCGGTGATGGTCGGGGTCGCGGTGGTGAAGGTGTTGTAGGCGGAGGCGACGGTCAGCGTGCCGGAGAACTCGATCGCGGTCGCATCGTAGTCGCCGCTGGTGAAGGGGATCGCGTAGGAACCCTCCGCGCCGGCAGTCACCGCGCCGTCGGCCACGCTCACTCCATCGGGCAGGGTGCCGAGGGTGGGGCTGGCAGCGGAGCTGTCCTTCAGGCCGAGATCGGTGGCCACCGTGGGGTACACCGCCAGCACCGGGTGCTGGTTGCGCGCATTGATGATGCCCAGCCCGAGATCCTCCTCCGAGGTCGGAAGGAGGCCGGCCAGCGGGCTGAGATCGGTGAGCTGGTTGTCATAGATGTCGAGGGTGCCGAGGTTGGTGTAACCCGACAGCGCGCTCACGCTAGTGATCTCGTTGCCGGCCAGGTTCAGGCTCACCACGTACTTCAGACCACCCAGACCCGACAGGCTGGAGATCTTGTTGTTGGACAGGTTGATGATGATCAGCTTGGTCAACGATGCCAGCGGAGTCAGGTCGCTGACCTTGTTGTCGGAGGCGTCCAGGGTGCCCAGGGCCGTGAGCTTGGTCAGTCCGGACAGCGAACTGATCTGGTTGTGCGCGATCTTCAGCGTCTTCAACCGAGTGGTCGCCTTGGATCCGATCAACTCAGCGACTGAGGTCAGCTGGTTGTTGCTCAGATCGACCGACTGCAGCCGGCTCAGGTTGACCAGCGGGGTGAGCGACGTCAGCGAGTTGCCGGTGGCGCTGAGGGTCGTCAGGTACGGCATGCTCGTCACTGCGCCCAGGCTGCTCAGCCCAGTGTTGTCGACCTTCAGGGTGGTCACGCCGGTCAGCGTCGACAGATCCGCGATGGAGTGGATGCTGGCGTTGTCGCTCAGCACCAGGTTGTTCAGGGTGGTCAAACCGGCCAGCGGCGAGACGTCACTGACGCTGTTGTGGGCCAGGTTGAGGTCGAAGACGTTGGTCAACTCCGCCAACGGCGAGAGATCACCAATGAGGTTGTAGCTGAGGTCGATCTGGGCCGCGCCGGTCAGATACTCCATACCACTTAGGTCATAAACGGCCTGGTGGGAGCACTGCAAGGTCGGGATGCCCGCCAGATCGAGGTTGCTGAAGGTCGCGGTGGACGGGGCCTTGTCCAGCGCCGCTGCGATACACGCCGACAGGTGAGGATCGGGGAAGGCGACCTCGGCATGGGAGTTCAGCGTCAGCGTGCCGGAGAAGGTCTTCGCGCCGTCGGTCGAGCTGAAGTCGATGCCGTAGATACCGGCGGCCGCAGTGACCTGGCCGGCGTCGAAGGTCACCCCGTCCGGCAAGGTGAAGGTCGGGGCGGTGCCGGCGAAATCGAGCACCGCCAGGTCGGTGGCAGTATCGGCCTCGACCGTGACCTCAACGGACTGGCCGCTGGCGTCCAGCGTGGTCAGCTGCGGGAAGGACGCGAAAGCCGACGCATTGGCGAGGAAGTTGTGGGAGATGTCGACGGTGGTCAGGTTGGAGGTCGGCACCGCGTTGATGGTGGAGATCTTGTTGTACGACAGGTTCAGGCTGGTCAGCGCGGCATTCGCCCCCAACGGAGCGGCGGTGGGGATCTGGTTGTGCGAGAAGTCCAGAGTGGTCGCACCGCGCAGAGCGACCGCGCCGGTCAGATCGGCGATGCCGCGGTTGGAGCAGTCGAGGCTGGTGATGTCGCCCAGGGCCGTGCTGCTGAAGACATCGCCGGTGACGCCGAGCTTCTCGTCCAGGCACGCTGCGAAGGCGGCATCAGGGATGGTCACCGGACCGGCATCGACCATGGTCGTGAGGACGCCGCCGAAGTCCACCCCGTACTGGTTGTCGGCGAAAGTGATCGTGTAGGTACCAGCCACGGTGCCGGTGGCCTTGCCATCAGCGATGGTCAAGGACGCATCGCTGGGGGTCATCGTCTGCGGCAGCGACGTGCCGCGCGCCAGCAGCGGCAGCGCGGTCGCCTCGCCGGCCGGGATCGTCCAGCTGGCGGTCTGACCGGTGGCGGTCACGCTGGTAAGTCCAGACGAGTACTCCAGGGCCTTCAGATCCAGCAGGTGGTTGCCCGAGATGTCCAGCGTGGTCAGCGAGTCGTGCCCGATCGCGGTCAGCGTGCTGAGCTGATTGTCCGCCAGATTCAGGCTCTGGACGTTGAAGAGGTATTCGATGCCGGCCAGATCACTGATGCTGTTGCCCGAGAAGTCGGCCGTGGTGACGTTCTGCAGCCCTTCAAGTCCGGTCAGGTCATAAATGTCCCGGTTCGCACACGACAGCGAAGTCACGCCGAGCAACTCCACGTCGGTGAAGGTGTAGCCGTCGCCGCTATATCCGCTGATGCTGTCGGCCAGGCACGCGGCCAGACCCTCATCCCAGACCTCGTAGGTGGATGCCGCTCTGGCAGGAAGGGCGTCGACGCTGAGATAGCCGACGCTGAGAGCGAGTGCGAGGACGGCAGTGAGCGCCGCGCGTCCGAATGACCTGATGGTGTGCGAGTACATCGTCTTTGCTGGACCTTCGTCTGCGGGGGTGGGCTGTCAGCGAGTGTGCGGCTCGCCGCTTGCGATACTAAAGGGGGCTAGGACCTCTTAACACCCACGCCCAGGAAATAATCACGGGCGAATATTTCCTTGTCACCCAGGCGCGGGACCGTGTGACGGAATAATGTCCCCCAAACGAATGACACGGCCTAACCAGCATCAACAGACCGGGCTATGAGACCAAACTCGGTTAACTACCCCGCCGACGCCATCACGAGCGCGTAGGCTGAGCCCCACCCAACGAAGGGACCTGGCATGAGCAACTCGCCCGAGGGCACCACGATCACGGTTCGACGCCCGTTCGACAACCAGTTCCACGCTGAAGTTCCCCGCACCACCGCCGACCAGGCGCGAGCTGCAATCTCTCGCGCGCGGCGGATCCAGCCCCGCTGGGCAGAGCTACCCGTGGCCCGTCGAGCCGACGTCATCGCCCGCGCGGCCAGCCTGATCCTGGCCGAGTGCGACCGCATTCTCGACGTTATTCAGGACGAATCCGGAAAGGCCCGGATCAGCGCTTTTGAAGAAGTAATGGACTCCGCCCGCGGGTTGCGTGTTTTCGCTAACAAGGCGCCCCAGGCGCTGCGCGCACGACGACGTCCGGGCGCAATTCCGGCGCTCACCAAGACCGTCGAACACCACCGCCCGGTGGGGGTGGTGAGCATCATCACGCCCTGGAACTATCCGTTCACCCTGCCGGCGACCGACGCCGCTCAGGCGCTCCTGGCCGGTAATGCCGTCGTCCTCAAACCGGACTCCCAAACCCCGTCGGCTGCCCTCCTGCTCGCCGAGATCTTCGCCGAGGCAGGCCTGCCCGCCGATCTTTTCACCGTGCTGCCGGGGGCCGGCAGCGAACTGGGACCGGTGCTGGTGGCCGAAACCGATTTCGTGATGTTCACCGGCTCCACCGCCACCGGACGGACGCTGGCCGCAGCCTGCGCACAGCGCTTGATCGGCTTCTCCGGCGAGCTGGGCGGAAAGAACCCCCTGCTCGTCCTCCCCGATGCTGATCTGGACGCCGCCGCCATCGGCACGGCCCGGGCCGCCTTCGCCAACACCGGTCAGTTGTGCATCAGCATCGAGCGCGCCTACGTCCACCGCAGCGTGTATCCCGAGTTCGTCGAGCGCCTCCTGGCGGCCACCGCATCACTGAAGACCGGCGTGGGTCACAGCTGGGAGTTCGACATCGGCTCACTGAGCTCGGCTGCACAGCTGGCCACCGTCGAGGCGCACGTCGCCGACGCGGTCGCCAAGGGCGCCACCGTACTGGCGGGTGGTCGGCATCGCGGCGATCTCGGCCCGTTCTGCTACGAGCCGACCATCCTTGCTGGCGTCACCCCGGAGATGGAGGTGTTCGCCGAGGAGACCTTCGGCCCGGTGCTCTCGCTGTATCAGGTCAACTCGATCGAAGACGCGATCAACGCCGCCAACGACTCCCGCTATGGCCTCAACGCCAGCATCTGGTCGCGCCACCATGGCCCGGAGACGGCAGCACGGCTGCGCACCGGCACGGTGAACATCAACGACGGCTACGCGCCGGCCTTCGGTTCCCACGCCGCCCCGATGGGTGGAATGAAGGAGTCCGGCGTCGGGCGTCGCCATGGCAGCGCCGGCCTGCTGAAGTACACCGAGGCGCAGACGGTGGCCGATCAACGGCTGCTTCCGATCGCGCCGCCTCCAGGGGTGAGCAACGAGACCTTCGCGCGGGTGCTGAAGGCGGGCATTGCGGTGATGAATAGGGTGCTGCCATGACGGGGCTGAACCTGACCGGAGCAACCGTGCTGATCACCGGTGCCGGCAGTGGATTGGGACGCGAGTTGGCCGTCCAAGCGGCCGGACGCGGTGCCGCGGTGATCTGCTGGGACCTCAACGGCGACACCGCCCGGGCGACGGCCGAACGGGTCGGCGGCTCCTGGGCCGAGGTGGACGTCACCGACGCCGAGGCGGTCGCCGCGGCCGCCGATGGGCTCACGGTCGACGTGCTGATCAACAACGCCGGCGTGGTCACCGGGCGTTACCTGCTGGATGCGTCCGAGGAGCAGATCCGGCGCACCTTCGAGGTGAATACCCTGGCCGGCTTCTGGACGACCCGGGCGGTGCTGCCGGGAATGCTGGCCCGCGATCGCGGGCTGATCGTCACCATCGCCTCGGCCGCCGGCCTGGTCGGGGTGGCCAAGCAGACCGACTACTCGGCCAGCAAGTGGGGCGCGATCGGTTTCACCGAGTCGCTGCGCGCCGAACTGCGGGGCTTCGGCAGCCGGGTGCGCACGCTGGTCGTGGCGCCGTACTACATCAACACCGGCATGTTCGACGGGGTGCGGACCAAGTTCCCGCTGCTGTTGCCGATCCTGGAGCCGCCGAAGGTCGCCACCCGGGTGCTCAACGCCATCGAGTCCGGACGCCAGCAACTCGTCCTGCCGCCCATGGTGCGGCTGGTGCCGCCGCTGCGGATCCTGCCGCCGGTGGCCTTCGACGTGATCGGTGACCTGTTCGGAATCAACCACACCATGGACCACTTCATCGGCCGTCGATAGCCGATCAGCCCGCCCGCGACCGTAGGAAGGTGTCGACATCACGACCCGCAGCCCACAGCACGAGCACGGATGTGCCGACCACGCCGCCGAC
>JAJTBJ010000069.1 GCA_021286985.1 Propionibacteriales bacterium
ACGGCCACCACATCGTCAGCTTCGACTCGGTGCTGAAGACCATGCGCCAGACCGGTGCCGACATGAGCGTGAAGTACAAGGAGACCGCGCGTGCCGGCCTGGCCGTCAACGTGATCGAGTGCTGAGGGGTCCGGCTCCGTGGGACAGGTGGGGACGGTTCCCGCTGTCCCACTCACGTTGGGACACCAGGAACCGTCCCCGGTGTCCCGGTGTCCCAGATCCGGTGGCCCAGACCGATCGATTGAGATTGACCTAGACTGAAACGTCGCTAAACGAAGGATGCAACGATGCCGATTCTGGACGCCTACTCTCCCGACCCCGCCCGCTACGACGGACGCATGCCGTACCGCCGGGTGGGCCGCACCGGGTTGATGTTGCCCGCGGTCTCGCTGGGGCTGTGGCACAACTTCGGTGACGACGTCCCCTTCGCCAATCAGCGCGCCACCCTTCGCCGGGCGTTCGAACTGGGCGTCACCCATTTCGACCTGGCCAACAACTACGGCCCGCCCTACGGTGCGGCGGAGACCAACTTCGGCCGCCACTTCCGCGAGGACTTCAAGGGTTACCGTGACGAGCTGATCATCTCCAGCAAGGCTGGCTGGGACATGTGGCCCGGGCCCTACGGTGACCTGGGTAGCCGCAAGTACCTGCTGGCCTCGCTCGACCAGTCGCTGGCCCGGATGGGACTCGACTACGTCGACATCTTCTACCACCACCACTTCGACCCCACCACGCCCATGGAAGAGACCATGGCGGCCCTCGATACCGCCGTGCGACAAGGCAAGGCGCTGTACGTCGGGATCTCGTCCTACTCCGGTGAGCGCACCCGGCAGGCGATGGCGATCGCCAAGGAGCTGGGCACGCCGCTGGTGATCCACCAGCCGTCCTACTCGATGCTGAACCGCTGGATCGAAGAAGACCTGTTGGACGTGCTCGACGAGGTGGGCATGGGCTGCATCGCCTTCTCACCCCTGGCCCAGGGCATGTTGACCAACAAGTACCTCGGCGGCGTCCCGGACGACTCCCGCGCGGCCCAGGGCAAGTCGCTGTCGCCGGAGTTGCTCACCGAACAGAACCTCGCCCACATTCGCGCACTGAACGACCTGGCGGCCGGGCGCGGACAGACGTTGGCCCAGCTGGCGATCGCCTGGGCGCTGCGGGACGAGCGGGTCACCTCGGCGCTGATCGGAGCCTCGAGTGTGAAGCAGCTCGAAGACAGCCTCGGTGCGGTGCGCAACCTGTCGTTCAGTGCCGACGAACTGGCGACGATCGATCAGTACGCGACCGACGGCGGCATCAACCTGTGGAAGGCGCCGAGCACCGGCTAATCGGTGGGGACGCCGGCGTCGCCCGCAGCGCTGCACCAAAGGGGACGCCCCCAACGTCCCAGGCGACCGCGCGCCCACCGCAACCCGCGCTGGTTGAGCAGACCGCGCTGGTTGAGCAGACCGCGCAGGTTGTGCGGACCGCGCAGCGGTCGTGTCGAAACCCTCCGCACCGCCCGACGGCAGGGGGCTAGTAGCCGATGTTCCAGTCGGACACCACGCCGCGCACGTAGGCGGCCTGACCGAGGTGGGCGACGGCGTCGTCGATGATGCTGACCAGCCGAACGCCCCGGGTGACCGGCGGGTCCCACCGGGTGTCGACCACCTCGTCCAACGCGGGCGCGGTCGCGAGGTAGTCGACGAGTGCGGCCACAGCGGCCTCCAGGTAGGCGGTCAGCAGGGTCGGATCGCTCACCCGCAGCGCGGCGACCTCGGCCACGGAATCTCCGAAACCGATCTGCTGCGGCCCGCGGTCGATTCCCAACCGTTGACTCCAGTCGTCGCGGCTCCACACCTGGTCGTCTCCGCTGAGCGCGGCGAGCTGGGCGTCGAGTTGGCGGGCGGCATGCCAGACCAGCCACGCGATCGAGTTGCCGCGTCCGGCGGGCTGGGAGTGCAGAGTATGGGAGTCGATTCCTGACAAGGCCTGCTGGGCCGCGCCGGGGATCCGTCCGGCGGCTTCGACCAAGATCTCGAAAGCGTCCATGCCGCCATTGTGTCAAGGCCACCTCACGATGACGTGATCAACCTGTGGGCCACGCCCGGCACGGAGCGAACCGCGGGGCCGGCCCACAGGTCGGTGACGGCAGCGACCGCGGTGGGCGTGGCCAGGGCGAGGCCCCCGGCGCCCGGACCGCGGCGGGCGTCGCCCGCCGTCAGGCCAACTGGTAGGAGATCAACGGCATCGACTCGCCCTGCGAACCGGTGGTGAGGATCAACCCGACGTTGTCTGCGTAGTGGTATTGCACCTTGTAAACCATCGGAATGGCGGTGCCGTTCATGCTCATCTTCATGTCACCCTCCAGGCTCAGCACGCCCGAATAGGTGGTGCCGTTCACTGCGAGCGTGGCACCGGCCGCGAGCACGGTCATGGTCAGGACGGTGTCGATGCCGTTGGCCTGATAGCTGATGTCCCAGGTGTCTCCCGCGGCGAGACCGTCAGCCACCAGCACCTGCCAGTTGTCGGCCTGGAAGCTGTCGGTGAGGAACTTCGCGCCGTCGGGACGGATCCGCTGCGGCTGCGGCGCGGTGGTGTTGACCATGGTGAAAGTGGTGCCGTCGGTGGCGGTCACCGAGTTGGTGAAGGTGCTGCCGTCCGCGTTCTGATAGGTCCAGGTGTTGCCCACCGCCAGTGGGTAGTACGTCATCGAGATCCCCTTCGCTCGTGTCGGACGCAACGCGTCGCGATCGAGGCGATGCTAGGACGGCCCTCACCGCGCTCGATCGCGGATCATCGATCCTTTACCCGCCGGAAAGGCCCAACCGCCGGCACTCGCGGATCGGCGAGTGTTATGAAACCGGAGTGCGATCGTGAGTCGACAAGTCGCGGATCTGTGAGGGTTATGGGGTCGCGATCGGCAGCCATAACGTTCGCGAAACCGCGAATGGGCGTGAGGACGATGCAGACCCCTCTCATAACCTTCGCCGATCCGCGGCTTGAAGGCTCAGTCGAGATGGCGCAGCAGCGCCAGCACCAGATCGCGGGCGTAGGGCGCGGCCACCTGGTCGAGGAACGCGCTGAAATCGACGGCGGCGTCGTGATCGGCCCGGTCGGAGACGGTGCGGGCAAGGGCGAACGGGACTCCGGCCGTCCGACACACCTGGGCGACGGCGGCACCTTCCATTTCGACGGCCAAGGCATCAGGCAGCCCCGACTCCAAGGCGTCCGACGCCGCCAACGAACCGATGAATCGATCACCGGAGATCACCAGGCCGCGCCGCGCCTGTCCGGCCGGGAGCCCGAGGGTGGCCAGGTCGGGGCGATGCTCGGCGCACACGGTCTCGGCGGCAGCGCCGAGTAGTTCGGTCAGGGCGGGATCGGTGGGGATGCGGCTTTCGCCGACGCCCGGCAGCACCCACTGCGGCCACAACGGACGGGCATCGAAGTCGTGCTGCAGCAGCTCGGTGGCGACCACCACATCACCCGGCGCGGACGGCCCCAGCCCGCCGGCGGTGCCCACCATCACCATGGTGTCGGCCATGGTCGCCAGCAGCGCGGACGTGGCCGCAGCCGCCACTTTGCCCACGCCGGAACGAGCCAGGATCACCTGATGGCCACCCAGCGTGCCGTGATGGAACTGTTGCCCGGCGAGGGTCTGGGTGGTCAGCGGACCTTCGGCCTGCGCAGCAGCCACGATGGCGGCCAACTCCTGCTCCATTGCGGCGACGATCCCGATCATGTGCCCTCTCCCGTTCATCGAGGCAGTGCGAACATGCGTCCAGGACGCTGCCTGGTGCGTCGGTTCACGTTGCCCGCGAACTGGATTATCGCAGCGATCAGGCCGGCGTCGGCCGGTATCGGTCAGGAGCACCCGGGCTTCAACCGGGTCAGTCCGTAGCGCTCCTCAAAGTCGAAGGTCTTGGTCCCCGCCGGGGTGACGATGGTGTCCGGTCCCGTGGCGACGATTCTTCCGCCGGTGTCGTCGGCGGTCACCACATAGGTGCCGTGGCCGAACACCTTGAAGCCCTCGGCCACGCCGGAATAGGTGAAGGTGCCTTCGATGGCCGACGTCGGGACGAACTTCACAGTGGTCCCGCGCCCGCTCACCGTGAACGGCTTGAGCAGACTGCACACGGTTCCCTTGCCCCGGACAAAGTTGCCCCCGCCGTCGATCGAGTACGACAGGTGGCACAGCTCGTCGGCCTTCGTCACCGGGTCGCCCAGATCGGGTTCGATGCCGAGAAGCAGTTTTTGCCTTGCTTGCGAGATCCACAGTGAGATCAGCCGCTGGGTGTTGCCGGTCTGTTTACAAAAGGCGACCTCCTGGCGCTCGCAGTTCGCATGCGCGGCCTGCAAGGCCCGCACCGCATTGGTGGTGGTCTCGCCACCGGCGAACTGAAGCATGCGGTCTTGGGTGAGGATGGCCTCGGCGATCACGTTGGCGTCCGAGCACCTGGTCGCCTGGGTGGCCATGCGCTCGATCGCTGGCAGCAGGATCACGGTGTTGATCAGCTCCTCGTACTGCAGCAGTCGTTGAGTGAAGGCGGTCACTTCCGCGGACCCGTTGTCGGTCAGGATCGCTGCAGCGCGGGCCAACTGGGAGAGCTTGGCCACGTCACGCGAGGCAGTTTCGAGTTGGTCACCCGCGATCACCCCAAAGGCGGAGTCGATCGCGGAGTCGTTGACGCCAAGTTCGCCGGCGATGCTGAAATGACGAATCAGCATCACCGCAGCTCCGTTGACGGGCGCAACGTAGACCGGCTCAGGGGTGTCATCGCCGGTTTGAGAGAAGTACGCCGACGGTCCCGCTGCGCTCGCCGGGGTGATGGTCAAGGTCGCCGGAGATAGGAACCGCAATCCGTCGGGTGTGAACCTCACTACATGGCGAGGGCCGTCCCCCACGCCGCCGCGAACCTCAGTCAGCGGGGTGATGGTGACCGTGACACTGCCCGCCACCGAGTAGGCCGGCACGTCCAGCTGATAGCGGGTCCCGTCACTGCCCGTTGCCGTGACCTGGCCGCCGCCGGCCACGGTGACGGTCCCGCTGGCGGCATGGCCGTCCTCGGCCTTCCCGGTGACGGTTGTGATCGTTCCGGGGGACGGCGACAGCGACGGCAGCGCCGTCAGGGCGGGCTGGGGAACGGTGCCGGACGAACTCCCGCACCCGGCGAGCATGAGTGCTGCGGCGAGGCAGGACGCCGTGACGCGCCAGGCAGGTCGGTGCCTCATCGTGCGTCGTCGTCAGGAGCAGATCTTCTCGGTGACCCGAACGAAGTTGCCCAGAGCGAGGGAGAACTCGCCCACATGGGTCTGGGTCTCCTCGGCGCTCAAGCCCACGATCTTCAACGAAGCAGTCTTCACGTCGGCGAAGGTCGGCAGCGCATCAACCGGCAGAGCGTTGGCGTTGGCGCCGGTGTAGGCCTTCTCGAAGTCGGCCTGGGTGACCGTGCCCAGGCTGGCCTTCAGCCCGAACTCGGTGGCCGACTGCAGGACGCCGCTGGCGGCCTCGCATTCCTTGGAGCTGGTGCCGTAGCTCTTCACATTGGCGGCCGGATCGCCGGCACTCGTCGGCGCGTTCGACGGCTCATTCGCGTCGGTCTGGCTGGGCACGGGCAGTGGCGCGGACGGCTGGCTCGGCGCCGGTGCTGGGGCCGCGCAGGCGGTCAGGCCCAGCACGATCACGCTGGCTACGGCAAGGCGTACCTTCATCATTTCTTTCTCCCCCTGAGGTCGTTCTCGCTTCGAGATGTTAGGGAAGGCCGACGGCTGGGTTGGGTGGCAATAAACGTCTCTTGATCGAAGCTGCGTATTGCTGCTCCCGAGACGGTCGGCGGTCGATCCTGACCCGCCGCGGACGAGGCCGTCCGCTGGTGGACGCACGGCCGCCCCGGCCGTCATTCGAGGGGTGGTTCTCGCTCGTCGCTCTAGGCAGCGTGGACGCACCGGCGTAGCGTCGATGGCAACTTCTGACCTCGGCCCAAGGAGGCCCCGATGTCTGTCTCGAAGCTCGCAACCCTCACCGCAATCCTGACCTTGGCCGCAGTAGGTCTGATCGCTCCGGCCACCCCGGCCCAGGCGGCGGCCTGTGACGTGGCCTCGGCCGCAAAGGGTGACATCAACGGCGACCAACAACCCGACGTGGTGGTCGGAATCCCCAACCGGTCTTCGCAGGCCGGCGCGGTCGACGTCCGCTTCGATGACGACGAGACGCCCGCGGTCACGATCACCGCTGCCTCCCTGGGGCTCGGCGCCAGTCTGGCCGGCGATCGATTCGGGGCGGCGGTGTTGGTCGACGACATCAACGCGGACGGTTGCTCCGACCTGGTGATCGGCGCTCCGGGGGCGTCCAGCGGCAACGGCGCGGTGTACCTGGCCTACGGCACCTCCGCCGGTATCACCAGCGTTGGGGCCACGCGGATCGCGTCACCTGCGTCCGGAGCCCGGTTCGGTGAGTCGGTTGGGGTCACCCACATCGCTGATCATCAACAACTCATCGTCGGTGCGCCGAGCTGGGACGCCAACGCCGAGTTCGAAACCGGCGTCATCTCCGACGTCGGCACGGTCTTTCACGCCACCTTGAGCCCCACCGGCACCGTCGGGGTCTGGGGGCAATACTCCCAAGGCGGAGTGGCCGATGATGAGGCCGGCGACAAGTTCGGCGCACCACTGCAGACCAGCGGTTCGTGGATCATGGTGGGCACGCCGCTGGAGGACGTCGGCACCAAGAAGGACGCCGGGCAGGTCAGCGTGATTCGGCTCGCCTGGTCGGTCGATCACTGGTACGTCGAGGGCACCACCACCGTCAACCAGAACACCGCCGGTGCCCCCGGAACGGCCGAGAAGGGCGACAAGTTCGGCGCGTCGATCGCACTGGGCAGCCTGCTGGTGGCTGGCGCCCCGGGCGAGGACGTCGGCAGCAAGACCGACGCGGGCATGGTGCAGCGATTCGAGCTGGACGGGGCCGGCGTGCCGACCTTCCTGCCTGGCCTGGATCAGAACAGCGCCGGTGTGCCGGGAACCAACGAGAAGAACGATCAGTGGGGTGCGGCCGTGGCTGCGGGCACCGACAGCTACAACGCCGAGGACACGGTGATGATGGTGGGCGCTCCCGGTGAAGACATCGGCTCGATCAACTCCGCCGGCGCGGTGACGATTCTCCATGGCAGGACGCACCTGACCGGCAAGGTGTACCGCCAAGGATCTGGGCTGCCGGGCGGCGCGGAAGCAGGCGACAAAGTGGGTGCCACCCTGGCCCTCCTGCCCGACTGGAACGATGCCCTCGACGACATCATGGACGGCGTCGTCATCGGTGCTCCGGGGGAGAACGTCGGCTCGGTGGTTGACGCCGGGGTGGTGATCTACGACAAGAACTTCTACCGGATCGGGCCGTGGATCAGCACCACGTTCGTGGGTGGCGCGGTGAAGAACCTGGCCTACGGCGCCTCCCAGGTCTCCTATCGCTAGGTGAATCGGACGGTGCCAGCTGGCGGTCGCGTGTCGGCGGCCGCGTGATCGGCGCGGCCGCCTGCCTCAGCGCAGGAACAGCGAGCGCAGTCGGCGGGTGGTGAAGGCCACGCCCAGCACCGACATCACCAGGAAGTAGGCCAGGTGAATGCCGGAGGAACCGTCGAAGACGCCCACCGACAACTGCCGCATCAGCTCGACCCCGTGCCACAACGGCAGCGCCATGATGAACCACTGCACTGCGACCGGGAAGGTGGTGATCGGGAACAGAGTGGCCGAGAACATGAACATCGGCAGCAGCGCGATGTTGATCCAATCCATCTGCTGGAAAGTGGTGAAGTAGCTGGTCAGCGCCATCCCCACCGATGCGAAACCCAGCGCGATCAGCAGCGCGACCGGGATCATCGCCAGCGCCCACCAACTGGTAGTCAACCCGAGGATCGCGATCACCCCGGTGAAGCCGATCGCGTACAGCAGGCCGCGGAACAGCGCCATGAAGATCTCGCCGGCGGCCACGTCCAGCGGGCCGAGCGAGGTCGACAGCATCGCCTGGTAGAGCTTGGCGAACCGCAGCTTGAAGAACACGTTCCAGGTGGAGTCGTACAGGGCGCCGTTCATGGCTGAGGTGGCCAGTAGCGCCGGTGCGATGAACGCCGCATAGCTGAGCGGACGTCCGCCCGGCCCGGTCACCGTGCCGATCAGACCGCCCAGCCCGAACCCCATGCTGAGCAGGTAGAACACCGGCTCGAAGAAGCCGGAGACGATGATCACCCAGTTCTGCGCCCCGACCACGCGGAAGCCACGCTCGATCACCGCGCTGACCCGGCCCGCGGAGTTCGCCCGCAGCCAGGCCCGCACCCCCCGCTCGGTCGGACGGGCTACTGCGGCGCTCATCGGGTCAACCTCGCGGTGAAGTTCCGCATCACCAGCCAGCAGCCGACCGCCAGCAGCGCGCCCAGGAACACCAGGTGCAGCACCACTTCCAGGGGGCTCAACGCCAACCCGTAGCTGACCGCCCGGGCCAGTTGCGTGCCGTGCCACATCGGCGAGATCCAGCCGATCCACTGCAGATAGATCGGCATCGACTCCAGCGGATAGAAGGTGCCGGCGAACAGGAACATCGGGGTGAGCACGAAGCGCTGCAGGAACGAGAACTCGAAACCCTCGTCCTTGCGGGTGGCGGAGAAGGCGGCGATCGGGCTGCCCAGGGCCATGCCGGCAAAAGTCGCGATCGGGATCATCAGCCACGACCAGCCGAGGGTGGTCGCGCCGAGCGCCACCAGCACCCCCCAGAACAGCGCGGCCTCGGCTGCCGCCCGGATGGCGACGGCGACGAGCTCACCTAGGGCGACCTGGCTCGCCGAGCCGGCGGTGGCGGCCCGAGCGAAGTAGAGCTCCTGCCACTTGAAGCCGCTCATCACCGGGAACATCATCTCGTTGCCCAGAGACATGACCACCGCAGACACCAGCAGGCCCGGCGCCACGAAGGTGAGGTACGGCACGCCGCCGATACCGCCGCTGGTGGCGTCGACCAGGCCGCCGAGGCCCATGCCCATCGCCACCACGTACAGCACCGGGGTGAGCACCGCCCAGCCCAATACCGAGCTCCAGTAGGCCTTCATGCTGAACAGGCGCCACTCGGCCTGGTACCACCAGCCCCACCGGCGGACCTTGGCTGCTTGCTGGGCAGCGCTGAGCGCCCGGCCCGAGTAGGCCAGGGCGTTGGTGTCGGCGGTCAGATCAGTCAACGAGGCTCCGTCCGGTGAGCCGCAGGAACACGTCCTCCAGGGACGCGCGTCGCACCAGCGAGGTGACCGGGTCGAGGCCGTCGGCTTTCACCCGGGCCAAGGCGGCCTCGGCGTTGTCGGTGTAGAGCAGGATCCGGTCGGGCAGGGGCTCGATCGAGTCGGCGTAGCCGCGCAGGCGCTCAACCAGGACGGCGTTACGCTCCGACCCGAAGCGCAACTCCAGCACCTCGCGGGTCGAGTACTGCCGGATCAGCGCCGCCGGACTGCCCTCGGCGACGATCACACCGTTGTCCATCACGATCAGCCGGTCGCACAACTGCTCGGCCTCGTCCATGAAGTGGGTGGTGACGATCAAGGTGACGCCGGCTTCCTTCAACCGGAACAGCCGATCCCACAAGATGTGCCGGGCCTGCGGGTCGAGGCCGGTGGTGGGCTCGTCCAGCAGCAGGACGGACGGCTCGTTGATCAGCGAGCGTGCAATGGTCAGGCGGCGCTTCATCCCGCCCGACAAATTGTCGACTTTCTCGCCTGCCTTCTCGGTGAGTTGGGCGAACGCCAGCAACTCCTCGGCCTTCGGACGCAGGTACGAGTAGGGCAGGCCGAAGTAGCGGCCGTACATGATCAGGTTGTCGCGGGCCCGCAATTCGGGGTCGAGATTGTCGGTCTGCGGCACCACGCCCAGGCTGGCGCGCACCTCGGGGCCCCGAGCCTCGGGGTCCAGCCCGTTGACCAGTAATGTGCCCGACGTGCGGCGGGTGGTGCCGCCGATCATGCGCATGGTGGTGGACTTGCCGGCACCGTTGGGGCCGAGCAGGCCGAAGGATTCGCCTGGCTCGACCTGGAACGAGATCCCATCGACCGCGCGAACGTCGGCGTAGGTCTTGATCAGTTCCCGGGCTTCGATGACAGGCACCAGATCACCCTAACCCCGGCCTCCGACACTGACGAAGCACCCCGGTCTGGGACATCTGGGGACGGTTCCTCGTGTCCCAACGGTCTGGGACACCTGGGGACGGTTCCTCGTGTCCCAACGGTGCGGACGTGTGGGACAGCAGGAACCGTCCCCGGTGTCCCGGCGTCGCCCGGTCGCCGTATCAGCCGATCAGCTCCGGTTAGCGCGGTAGAGCAACGAGTTGGGACGACACGGCGCCTCGGTGGCGATCTGAAGCGGTGCGATCAACCCGGCGTCCCTGAGCTCGAACAGTGTGGGCACCACCAGATCGCGCAGTTGGTACGGCCCGACGGTGTTGAGGTAGATCTTGGTCGCGCCTTCGAAGCCGGCGACGGTGGACGTCCGCCATTTCAGCATCACTCGCCACGGCATCGGCAGATCGGAGTCGACCGGCCGGTAGTGCCACTCCTCGTTGCACGGCACCGCCACCCCGGTGGCGGCGTGCATGGCGTGCACCATGTCGGAGACCCCGCGCAGCTCGGCTTCAGTGTGATGCCACGGGTCGCAGGCCTCGGACTTGGAGTAGATCTCGATCGTCGGGTAGCGATGGCCGAACCCGGCGAAGGCGATCGCGTGCTCGCTCTCGGCCAACACCAGGTTGTGATAGCTGGCGTAGTTGGGGCCGTACTCGTTGTAGATGTTGGGGTTGTCGCGTAGCCGGTGCATGGCCTGTTCGTGCTGGACGCCGCGCTCGTCGATGGCGACCAACTGCTTGTGCAGGTGGTCGAAGGACGCGCCGGCCGGACGCAGCCAGTTCTGGAAGACCGCCACGTACCGGGCGTAGCGGTTGAGGGCGAACAGCCCCTCCACCGACTCGGTGGTGAAGGCGGTGAAGCGATAGTGCTCCTCGGGCGTCAGCGTCCCCGAGCCGGCCAGCTGGGTGTTGTCGGTCGCGCCGTCGACGTAGTGGCGCCGGGCCACGATCACGTCATGGCCGCCGCCGAAGAAGCCGGACGCCGCCTCGATCTTGGCCTCCTCGGTCATCGCAGCGAGTTGCGCCTCGGACTTGCCGCCGGCGCGCAGCTTTGCGCCGATCACCTTCAGGACGTGCTCCCGTCCGGCTGCCGAGGCCAGGTAGGCGGTCTTGCGCTGCTGCACCCGATCAGGCAGCTCATAGCCGTAGTTGGCGTGCCAGTAGTCGTAGCTGAGGATCTCGAAAAGGTTGGGGATCCGCCGGAACTCCGCGGTGGTGGCGTGCAGGTCCTCGGCACTGACGCGGTAGAGCGTCTCCCAGCCGCCGGCGGCGTTGCGCACCACCCGCGACTTCTCCGGCGGGGTCTCGTCGTAGCGACCGTCGCAGAAGGCGCAATGGTGGCCCAGGGCGGCGGGATCGAGAGGGACCGGGTCGGGCAAGGTGATGCCGAGCGGACGATTGCCGCGCCCGGCGACCGTCCACACCTCGGTGCCGCTGAACGGGTTCAGCTGCTTCACCGTGCCGTCCTTGAGTTCAGAGATGAACTCCGGTGGTCGGGTGTACGGGTTCGCGGTCATCGGGCCCCCTGACAGAGTGGACGATTCAGCCTAGCCCGCACCGTTGCGCCGCGGGTTTCGACAGGCTCAACCAGCGGCACGTCGGCTCAACCAGCGGCTTCGCCAGGCTCAACCAGCGGCACGTCGGCTCCACCAGCGGCAGAACGAGCCACCGCGGGTTGAGCAGCACTCCGCCCGCTGGTTGAGCAGCGAGCGGAGCGAGCGTGTCG
>JAJTBJ010000070.1 GCA_021286985.1 Propionibacteriales bacterium
TGGCCACCATCGAGGTGGTGCGCAGCGGCGCGTACGGGTTCTCCTGGCCGATCCGCACGCTCACCTCACCGGCTTCGGCCACTTCACCCAGCAGCTTCAGCAGCACGACCTGCTCCTCCAGCGCTTCCAGCACCGGCCGAACCGCGGTGTCGTACTGATCGGCGAACCGAGTCAGGTTGGGCACGCCACCGATCACCACTCGGGTCGAGTGGGTGTCGGCCTGCAGCCCCTTCAGAGTTGGACAGACGACGGCGGCCAGCTCGCTCAGCCCGGCCGGCAACTCGGTGAGCAGGGTGTCGATCCGGGTGCAGGCGGCGGCCGGGTTGAGCCCGACCAGGGCGGCGTTGAGGCGTCCGCGCAGATCGGCGACCTGAGATTCGTCGGCCGTGCCGAGGTCGAAAGGATGCTGATCGACCTGGCCGGAGGAGTTGACCACGATCAACAGGCCGCGGCCGGGCCCGAGGTGGACCAGCTCGACGTGACGGATCACCGAGTTGGTGAGCACCGGGTACTGCACGATCGCCACCTGATGGGTGATCTGGGCCAGCGTGCGCACGGTCTTGGCCACCAGGTCGTCGATGTCGCTGACCCCGTCCAAGAAGCTCTGGATCGCCCGGCGCTCGGGCGGCGACAGCGGCTTGACCGCGCCGAGCCGGTCAACGAACAGGCGATAGCCCTTGTCAGTGGGAATTCGCCCCGCACTGGTGTGCGGCTGGGTGATGTAGCCCTCTTCTTCCAGCACGGCCATGTCGTTGCGAACCGTGGCCGGCGAGACGTCCAGGTCGTAGCGTTCGACCAGGGCGCGCGAACCGACGGGCTCGCGCATCGACACGTAGTCGGTGACGATGGCGCGCAGGATGGTCAGCTTGCGGTCATCCAACATGCCGGTCCCCTCCTGATAGCTAGCACTCTGGGTGGCTGAGTGCCAGTCTAACCCAGCCGCACCAGGTTAGGCTGACCGCCATGACGCAGTTCAACCTGGGCCCGTGGGTTCCCCTCGCCGATGGTGTCTACACCACCGTCGCCGAACCGGACGCCGTGACGATCGGGCTGGTGGTCGGCCCGACCGGCGCGGTGATGATCGATACCGGGTCCTCCCCCGCCCAGGGAGCCCAGCTACGCACCACGGCCGAGGCCGTCGCCGGAGTGCCGGTGACCGCCGTCGTGGTCACTCATGGCCACTACGACCACCTGTTCGGCCTGGCCGCGTTCGCCGACCTGCCCCGCTACGGCCACGAGAACCTCGCCGACTGGCTGACCCGTCCCGAAACCGCCACGGCCGCCGAGCGCCTCGGGGTGGACGTCGCCGACCTGATCGCCGCCGACCGGACGCTCGCGCTGGCCAAGGTGATCGATGCCGGTGGTCGACGGATCGAGGCATTGCACTTCGGAGGCGCGCACACCGATGCCGACATCGTGGTCTACGTGCCTGATGCCGACGTCGTGTTCGCCGGCGATCTGGTCGAAAGCGCCGGCGACCCGTCGATCGAGCCTGCCAGCGACCTGCGCGGCTGGCCGCTCGCCCTGGACGGACTGATCGGCATGAGTCGCGCCGAGACCGTGGTGGTGCCCGGGCACGGTCCGGTGATGGATCGCATCCAAGTGCTGGAGCAGCGCTCTCGCCTGTCAGCCCTGTACAGCCAGGTCGAATTCGCCATCGGTCAGGGTGTCGCGCTGGCCGACGCCTATGCGTCGGTGGAATGGCCCTTCGGCGAAGAGACGATGGCTGCAGCACTGCCGCTGCTGTACGACTCCTTCGCCGCCAGCGGGATCACCCCGAAGCGGCAGCTGCCGATCGTGTCGTCGTAGGTCCGGTACTGCCTCGCGGCCTAGCCGCCGGCCTTGCGGCGGAACATGTTGTTGCCGGCACCCTGACGTCCGCGGGCGGCCGGGCCTTTGGCCTTGCTGTGCTGGGTGTCGGCGACACCGTCATGGCCCTGCTTGGCCTCCAGCGCGGCTTTCATCCGGGCCTTGAGGTCGTCGTTACTGCTGTCTGCCATGGCTATGTCCTTTCGCGGTGCTTCCAGTATCACCAAAGATCCGGCTTCACGCACCGAACAGCGCGTCTTGCGCCTCTTCCCACAGCAGGGCGGTGTTCGCGGCGAGCAGTCGTCGTCCGACCACCCCGGCACGGTAGGCCTCGCCGGAATCGGTGGCAGAACGTCCGCCCAGCTCGGTGAGCATCAGCGTCCCGGCCAGGTGGTCCCAGGGGAACATCGAACGGTAACTGAGGAAGTCGACGTCGCCGGAGATCAGCTTGGGGTAGTCGATGCCGCACGAGCCCCACGAACGGATCACCTTCACCGGCGCCCGCTCTTCGCCGGGCACCGGCAGGTAGGTGGCCCCCAGCGGCACCGTGCGCGGTTGGGGCGGCCGCTTCATCGTCACCCCGTTGCAGGTCACCCCGCCACCGACCTCCGTCACGTAAAGCAGGTCGTGGGCCGGCTGCCAGATCCAGCCACGGATTGTCTCCCCGTAGCGGAGCTCGGCCAGGATCACTGCGAAGTCGGGCTTGCCCTTGGTGAAGTTCCGGGTGCCATCGACCGGATCGATCACCCAGGCGTGGGCCGCGGTCGGCAGGACGTCCAGGATCCGCGGATCGCAGAACACGCCCTCCTCCCCCACGACCAACGCCGACGGGTCGGCCTGGCGCAGGCGCGCGGTGAGCTCGGCCTCGGCTTCACGGTCGGCAACGGTGACCAGGTCGCCGGGTTGCTTCTCGCTGACGTCGGCAGAATCGAGGGCACCGAATCGGGGCATGATCAACCGCTCGGCGACCTCCTTGAGGAGGTCCGAGACCTGATCTGCCTGCACGGGTGCCTCCTTCGGGGGTGCCGGTCGACTCAGGCTAGCGACCCTCGGTGACCTGTCCGCACCGCGTCCGCCCCTCAACCGGTCAGCCGGAAGTGACGAAGTCGATGAGACGCTCGACCTCCCGCGGCAGAGCGGGGTCAAGGTCTCGCCAATCGCGCACTTTGCTCAGGATCCAGGCCCAGGTCGCGGCGATATCGGCCTGATCCTTGACCGGACGACCGAGCGCACGGCAGATTCCGCGCTTCCACTCCACGTCTCGACTGATGGACGGCCAGGCGTCCAGTCCGACTCGCTCAGGGCGGACCGCAGCCCAGATGTCGATGAACGGATGACCGGTGACCAGAACGTGCGGGTTGTTCAGGCCGGCGACGATGCGGCTCTCCTTGCTGCCGGCCACCAGATGGTCGACGAGGACGCCGAGGCGTCGGCCCGGCTCGGGCGCGAACTCGGCCACGATCTGCGGCAACTCATCGACACCATTGAGTAGTTCGACGACCACCCCGACGTGACGCAGGTCGTCGCCCCAGATCTTCTCCACCAGCTCGGCATCGTGGCGGCCTTCGACGTAGATCCGCGACGCCAGGGCAACCTTGGCCGGCTCCACAGCGCCGACCCGGGAGCCGGACGCGGTGTGCGTGGGGCCCTTCGGCGCAGCAAGCGCGGGCGGGCGCAGGTCGATCGGCTTGCCGTCCAGCCAGAACCCCGGCCCGAACGGGAAGCTGCGCTTGGCCCCCTTGCGGTCTTCGAGCACCACCAGGCCGTTCTCCCAGCGAGTGACAGCACCCACCCAGCCGGACGTGGGGTCTTCCAAGACCATGCCCTTGGCCACCTCGACCGGGGTGCTGGTCAGTTTGCCCGCATCCCGCCAGCCCGGGCGCAGCACATCATCGCCGTAACGCATTCGTTCAGCCTAGGCAGCCCACCGCGTCGCGACTCACGGTGACACGCCACGGCACCGGTTCCGCCTCACCTGCCCTAACCCCCGCGAGGAACCGAAACCCATCGCTTGCCCTTCTCCGGGGTTTCGACACGCGGCTACGCCGCTGCTCAACCCGCGCCGCCAGGACGCCGCCGCGCCCCCGCACATCGGTCGTGTTGAACCTCAACTCCTAGACAAGGAGCTGGGAGGGTCGAGGTGCGTGCAGTGGCAAGGCAGACGACGCCGCGCATAGCGGGCTATGCGCAAGGAGGATAACGCCGCCAATGCGCGTGCATCGACCCTCCCAGCGGTCACAAAAGACCTAGTCGGCGCCGAGGTACGCCTTCCGAACGCGGTCGTCACCGAGGAGGGCCTTGCCGGTGTCGGAGAACATGATCTGACCGACCTCGAGCACGTAGCCGCGGTCGGCCAGGCTGAGCGCCGCCTGGGCGTTCTGCTCCACCAGCAGGATCGTGACCCCGTCGGCCTGAAGATCCTGAATGGTCTTCATGATCGTCTGGGTCATGATCGGGCTCAGCCCCATCGACGGCTCGTCCAGCATCAGCAGCTTGGGCCGGCTCATCATGGCCCGCCCGATGGCCAGCATCTGCTGCTCGCCTCCGGAGAACAGACCGGCCGCCTCGGTGCGTCGCTCACCCAGGACCGGGAACAGGTCGTAGACCCGATCCATGTCGGACTTGATGCCGCCGGCGTCCTTGCGGGAGTAGGCACCCAGCTTCAGGTTGTCCTCCACCGACATCTGCCGAAACAGCCGCCGTCCTTCGGGCGATTGGGCGATGCCCCGTTCGACGATCTTGTGGGCCGGCTGGCCGTCAATGCGTTCGCCTTCGAACCAGATCTCGCCGGACACCAGCTTCAGCAGTCCCGAGATGGCGCGCAGCGTGGTCGACTTGCCGGCACCGTTGGTGCCCAGCAGGGAGACGATCTGGCCTTTCTCGACGGTGAAGTCGATGCCCTTGACGGCGTTGACCCGGCCGTACGCGACGACCATCTTCTTGATCTCAAGCATCTTCGACGCCCTCCCCCGGGTTGTCGCCGGGCTGCTGCCAGTTCGGCGTTGTCGACTCCGTGGCCGGCATGCCGATGTAGGCCTCGATCACCCGCGGATCGTTCTGGACCACCGCCGGCGGCCCTTCCACCAGCACCGCCCCCCGCACCAGGCAGGCGACCCGGTCACACAGGTTGAAGATGAACCGCATGTCGTGCTCGATCACCAACACCGCCAGACCTGAGTCCCGGATCCGGAAGATCAGTTCCTCGGCTTGGCGAGTCTCCTGCGGGTTCATGCCCGCCGTCGGCTCGTCCAACAGCAGCAGCTTGGGATCGGTGGCCAGCGCCCGAGCGATCTCCAAACGCCGCTGATCGCCGTAGGGAAGGTTGCGCGACAACGTGTCTCCCGAACCGGTCAGACCCACGAAGTCCAGCAACTCTTTGGCCCGCTCGGTCGAGGCGGCCTCTTCGCGGCGATGCCGGGGCAACCGGAAGATCGCGTCGATGGCGTTGGTCTTGGTGCGGCTGTACATCCCCACCATGACGTTCTCGATCGCGGTCATGTTGTGGAACAGCCGGATGTTCTGGAACGTCCGGGCCATGCCTGCCCGGACGGCCAGACGCGGCTTGGGCGGAAGCGGCTGACCACTGAACTCCACCGACCCCGACGTGGGCTGATACAACCCCGTCAGGCAGTTGAAGAAGGTGGTCTTACCGGCGCCGTTGGGGCCGATCAGGCCGACGATCTCGCCGGTGTGAACTTGGAGGCTCACATCGTTGACCGCACGGAGACCCCCGAACTGCATGATCACGTTGCGGGCGTCAAGGAGCACCTCGCGGGACGGCGCGACCCGTGCGTCGACTGAGGCGGTCATAGCTCGAACCCCTTCCGCTCCGGGTTGAGATGGCCGTGATGGGCGATCAACTCTTCCTCGATTTCGTCAGCGAGTTCCTCATCCTCGTCGTGGAACTCCAGTTGCCGGCGCTCGTCGGCGACGATGCCTTCGGGACGGAAGCGCATCATCAGGATCATCAGCAGGCCGAACAGAAGCAGCCGGTAATCGGAGAAGAAGCGCAGCTTCTCCGGCAGCAACTTCAAGATGGTGGCGCCGATCAGAACGCCGCCGACGGTACCCATGCCGCCGAGGACCACGGCCGCCAGTAGGAACGCCGACTCCAGGAAGACGTACTGGTCGGGGGTGACCGACACGTCATAGTGGGCCTTGACCGAGCCGGCAACACCAGCCAGGAAGGCACCACCAGCGAAGGCGAGCAGCTTCAAGGTGAAGGTGTTGACGCCCATGGCTTCCGCCGCCAGCTCGTCCTCACGGATGGCCACCCAGCCACGTCCGATGCGGGAATGGTTCATGTTGGTGAACACCACGATGATCAGGGCGATCACCACCAGCATCAGCCAGTAGTAGTTGGCGAAGCGCCCGATCTCGATGCCTGCGATGACATGCGGTTGCGCGAAGTCGAAGCCAAAGAAATTCAGGTCGGGAATGCCCGGAATCCCGTCGGAACCGTTGGTCACGTTCGGGCCATCGGTGCCGTCCAGGTTGTTCATCGTGATGCGGAAGATCTCACCGAACGCCAGCGTGACGATCGCCAGGTAGTCACCGGAGACGCGCAGGGTCGGCGCACCGATGATCAGGCCCAGGATCGAGGCCACCGTTCCCGAGATGAGGACGGTGACGATGAAAGGTGGGTGGAAGTTGACCGTCGAGAAGGCCGATTCCGACAAGATCGCCGCGGTGAAGGCGCCTGCCCCCAAGAAGGCGATGTAGCCCAGGTCGAGAAGGCCGACCAGACCCACCACAATGTTGAGGCCGAGCGCGGTGGCGGCGAAGATCAACACCTGCGAAGCGATCGACATGTTGGCGTTCGAGCCGTTCTGGGTGAACGGAAAGGCGAACGCCACCGCGAAGGCCGAGACGACGAGCACTCGGTTGTTGTTCGCTGAGGCATTGCCCAGCCAGCCGAAGACGCCGAACTGACGAAGCGCCAGGACCAACCCGGTCAGGATCGCGGCGAAGACCAGGAAAGCACCAGCGTCCGACATGCCCAAGGCATACGCCGCGCTGAAGAGCACCACCGCCAGCACCAGCACGATGGCCAGGATCTGCACCCAGCGCGCGGTCTTCACCCGACTCAACGTCGGCTCAGGCGAATCCGGCAGGAAGATCGTTGCGACGGCCGAAAGGACGGCGCCAGCCACGGCAACCCACCCGCCGACTTCGATGTTGACGAGGCCGCCGAGCTCGATCGCGATCGCCGCCATCGCCACCACCACCGCGCCGAGCGAAGCGATGGCGGTCGTCTTGGCCGTGGTGTTCCAGGCCACCGTCTTGGCCCAGCGACCGAGCTTGGCCTTGCCAACCAGCGGCACACCGAGCAAGACCACAACCAACACCGGAAGAGTGAGGAAGACCAGTTGAAGCGGCGATGGGGAACCGGAGAACCCCACGTCGTCGAGCGCACCGTGCCCATAGGACCACGGCAGGAACACCGAAATGATCATCGCTACCGCGCCGACCAGTCCGACCGCGCGAGCCGGGTAGCGCAGCTGAATCTTCAGCTCATCGGGAATCACAGTCCTCATGCCCGATCCACCACCTTCGCGCCGAGCAGGCCTTGGGGACGGAACACCAGCACCAGGATGAGCAGGACGAACGCCCAGACGTCCTTCCAGGCTGAACTACCGAACTGCCCCGGAATGAAGGTGGTGGCCATGGCCTCGGCCAGGCCCAGCACCAGGCCGCCGACCACGGCGCCGTTGATGTTGCCGATTCCACCCAGCACCGCGGCGGTGAAGGCCTTCAGGCCGGCCAGGAAGCCCATGCGGAAGTCGATATTGCCGTAGCGAAGGCCGTGCGCGACGCCGGCGACGGCCGCCAACGCTGCGCCGACGGCGAAGGCGGCGACGATCACTCGGTCGACATTGATGCCCATCAGCCGCGCGGTATCAGGATCCTGGGAGGTCGCCACCATGGCGCGTCCGGTCTTGGTGCGGTTGACGAAGTACCACAAGAACACAGTGCTGACGGCGAGGGCTCCGAGGGTGAAGATCGCCGGCATCTGGATCAGTACTCCGCCGAGCTGGATGGTCTGGCCGCTGATGCCCGGGATCGAAGGGAACGGCACCGCACTCTTGGCGTCCGGCCAGCCGGGAATCCGGCCCACGAACGGGATCGTGCCGAAGAAGAGGCGGACGAACTCCTGCAGGAACACCGAGACACCAATGGCTGAGATCAGAGGTGCCAGCCGTGGCGCGTTTCGTAGCGGTCGATAGGCGAATCTCTCAGTGGCAACCGCCGTCGCCACCGAGGCGACCATGCCACCGATGATCATCAGCGGGAGGAGCACCAGCAGCGACGTCGCCACTGACCAGTCCGTCGGGCGTCCCAGCAGCATCCACGTGACGAATGCGCCGAAGGCTCCGATCATGAAGATTTCGCCGTGAGCAAAGTTGATGAGCTGAACGATGCCGTACACCACGGTGTAGCCCACCGCGATCAGCGCGTAGAGAGCGCCGAGCGACAATCCGTTGATCAGCTGTTGGAAGAAGAGTTCCACCACGCAGTCCCTCGTGTGCAACGACCCGTTGGCGCCCACCGGTGAGGTGGACGCCAACGGGCCATCAGATCACTTCAGTTCGCCGGTCTTTTCGGCAACCCACTTGCCGCCGTCGACCTTGTAGACCGTCAGCACGCGGGAGACCGAGTCGCCCCACTCGTCGAAGCCGACCTTGCCGGTCGCACCTTCGAAGCTGACCTTGGCCATATCGGTGACGGTCGCCGAGCGAGCCGACTTGGCGTCGGCCGCCGAAGCCAGGCTGGTCTTCAGCGAGGCGATGATGGCGTTGGCCGCGTCGTAGGCGTAGGCGCCGTAGGCGGAGTAGCCCTCGGCGTAGCCACCGGCGTTGTACGCGGCGACGAAGGCCTTAGCCGAATCCAGGGTCTCCACCGGAGCGCCCACGGAGGTGGCCAGGTCACCGTCGGTGCCGCCCAGCTCGATGAACTTGCCGTCGTAGATGCCGTCGCCGCCCATCAGCGGGACCTTCAGACCAGCAGCCTTCATCTGCTTCGACAGCGGACCGGCCTGCGGGTACTCGCCGCCGTAGTAGACGGCCGCCGGGCCGGCAGCCTTCACCTTGGAGATCACCGCGGAGAAGTCGCTGTCATCGGGGTTGATGGTCTCAGCAGCCACAACCTCGCCGCCGCCAGCCTTGAAGGCGGTGGTGAAGGCCTCAACCAGACCCTGGCCGTAGGCCTTCTTGTCATGGATGGTGGCGACCTTCTTGATGCCCGCGCCGAGCAGGTACTGGGCCGCGAACGGACCCTGAACCGCGTCGGTGGTGCAGGTACGGAAGTAGTTGGCGTAGGGACGCTTCGGCGTAGCCGGATCCGCACCCTTGGTCAGGGTCGGGTTGGTGTTGGCCGGGGAGACCTGAACGATGTTGGCAGCGGCCAGCACCGGGGTCACGACCTGAGCCACCGAGGAGTTCAGGGTGCCGACGACGCCGACGACCTGATCATCAGAGGCGAGCTTGGTGGCGGCGTTCTTGCCGACGTCCGGGGTGGCCTGGTCGTCCTCAGCAGCCAGTTCGAGCTTCCATCCGGGGATGGCGTTGCTCGCGTTGGCCTGCTTGATGGCCAGGTCGACCGAGTTCTTCATACCCAGGCCCATGGCCGAGAGGCCACCGGACATGGGGGCGATCACGCCGATCTTGGCAACCTTGGTGGCCGAGCCTCCGCCGGTGCCGGCATCGGTGCGCGCGCCACAGCCAGTGAGCGCCAGAGAAGCAGCCAGTACGGCCACTCCCGCCAGCGAGTAGATGCGCTTGTTCACTCTTTTCCCTCCTGTAAAGGCGATCCGCCCCCCTCGTCCGCCAGGTTGGACGATGGGGCCGCGGGGATATTGCAGCACCCGTTTATCTCAGACCGGTTACGGTGTCACCAGCCGGAGCCAGGCGTTACCGAATCGTTGTCATTGCGTCAGTTGATAACTCGAACCTGTGCTCAGAACCCCAAAACACCACGAATCACGTGGTCGGCGAGCAATCTACCGGTAGCTGTCAAGACCAGCCGGTCGTCCCGAATCGTAGCCAGCCCGTCAGCGACCTGCTGCTCAGTGCGCTCTCGTTCGTCGTGGTTGAGCTCGCCGATCGGGAGGCCCTCGGCGAGCCGCAAAGCGAGCATCACCCGCTCCACGTGCCGCTCCGCCTGCGTCAGCACCTCCCGCGCCTGTGCCGGACTCGACCCCGCACCCAGGAGGTGCGCGTAGCTGCGAGGGTGGCGGACGTTCCACCACCGCACCCCGCCGACGTGGGAATGAGCTCCCGGCCCGAAGCCCCACCAGTTGTCATTTCGCCAGTAGCCGAGGTTGTGGCGACACTCCTGGCCAGGTCGCGCCCAGTTGGACGTCTCGTAGTTCGCGTAGCCCGCTGAGGTCAGCAATTCTTCGGCCAGCAGGTAGCGGTCGGCCTGCTCATCGAGGTCGATGTCGGCCAACTCTCCCCTGGCCACCCGCGCGGCCAGCCGGGTGCCGTCCTCGATGGTGAGGGAGTAGGCACTGACATGTTCGGGGGCCAGCTCGATGACCGCCTCCAGACTGGCGCGCCAATCGTCATCGGTCTCGCCAGGAGTTCCGTAGATGAGGTCGAGGCTGATCGAATCGAAGCCCGCCGCCCGTGCCTGCGCGACCACCTCGGCCACCCGTCCTGGGGTGTGCCGCCGCTCCAGCAGGGCCAGGACGCCGGTGCGTGCCGACTGCATGCCCAGGCTCAGTCGATTGAAGCCGGCTTCCACCAACTGGGCCAGGTAGTTCTGGTCGACCGACTCAGGATTGGCCTCGGTGGTGATTTCGGCGCCAGGGGCGAGTTCGAAACGCTCGGTGATAGCGGTCAACAATCCGGCCAGGTCGGCGCCGGCCAACACCGTCGGAGTTCCACCACCGATGAATACCGATTGCACCGGTGGTGGCGTCCCGAGCACCCGGGTCGCGAGGTCGAGTTCGGCCACCACAGCTTCCAGGTAGTCCTGCTGACGTCCGCCGGGGGCGGCGCCCAACTCGGCGGAGGTGTAGGTGTTGAAGTCGCAGTAGCCGCACCGGGACGCACAGAACGGCACATGCACGTAGAGGCTGAGACCACGATCGCCAAGGCCGTCCAGAGCGGCGGCGGGCAGGCGTCCGTCCGGCGGCGCGGGTTGGCCCGGAGGCGGTGCGGACGGCATGACCGACAGCCTAAACCGGGTGTCGGTGCCTGCTGTCAGGATGAGTCCATGGCCATCGTTGTTCGTCCGGCGACCAACTTCGCCGATGTCTCCACTCTGCTCGGCCCGAAGAAGAGCGCCGACGCCAACATCTGTTGGTGCCTGAGCTACCGGGTGCCCCACAAGGTGAATCAGTCCTTGGCTGGCCAACAGCGTGGCGAGTACGTGGCAAAGCTCTGCAGCCAAGACCCTGCACCCGGCGTGCTCGCCTACGACGGCGATGAGGTGGTGGGCTGGGCCGCCGTCCACCCGCGCGCCGACACCACTTTCGCCCACAGCCGCAAGATTCCCCACGTCGAGGTCGATGGTGTCTGGTCGGTGTGGTGCTTCCGGGTGCGCCCCGGGCATCGCAAGCAGGGCATCGTCCATCACTTGCTGGCCGGCGCGGTGGAGTTCGCTCGAGACAACGGAGCGACCTCCATCGAGGGCTACCCGGTCGACAACGGTGATCGCCGGGTCGATCTGACCATGGCTTATGTCGGCACCCGCGCAGTGTTCGAGGCGGCCGGCTTCACCAAGGCCGCCGACACCACCTCGGTGCTGGCCGGCTTCCCCCGGGTGCTGATGCGCCTGGCACTCACCCCAGCCGGCACAACCTGAGCCGACTCGACGGAACGCGCCGAACTACTTCTTCTTCTCGCCGCCCTCGCCGGTGGAGAGCGCGGCCACGAAGGCCTCCTGGGGGACTTCGACGCGGCCGACCATCTTCATCCGCTTCTTGCCCTCCTTCTGCTTCTCCAGCAGCTTGCGCTTGCGGGTGATGTCACCGCCGTAGCACTTGG
>JAJTBJ010000071.1 GCA_021286985.1 Propionibacteriales bacterium
GCGCGGTCCGAGACCGCGCATCCTCATCAAAACAGGGATGCTCGCTGGTCGACAGTGGGGAGGTCGACAGCGTGGCCGGGATGGTGGAGGTCATGGGGGACTCCGTTCACATGTAGGAATAGCCGACTTCGGACTCGTCCTGGCGGACCTGGATGAGGGTGTTGATGATGCGATCGAACAGCTCCTGGGTGCCGCGATAGCCGAGGTGATGCAGCCGCTGCGCGCCCACCCGGTCATGAATCGGCAGCCCCACCCGCACCAGCGGAATGCCGAGGCGACGCGAAGTGGCATAGCCCTTGGAATGACCGATCAGCAGGTCGGGGCGAAGCTCGGACGCCGCCGCCTCGATCTCCTCGAAGTCGGAGTCGTCGATCACCGCGATGTTGCGTCCCGGGTTCACCGCGGCGAGCTCGGCGGCCAGTCGTCCGGAATGCCCGCCGGTGGCGGCCAGAACCGTCTTGATGCCGATCTCGGACAGGAAACTGACGATGCCCAGCACCAGATCCTCATCGCCATAGACGATGGCGGTGCGATCGGCGGCGTACTTGTGGCCGTCGATGTAGGCGTCGACCAGGCGGCCGCGCTCGGCGTCCAACCAGGCCGGCATCGGCTGGCCCGACAACTCGGACAGCCGATCGGTGAAGGTATCGGTGAGCCGGATCCCGATCGGCAGCGGCATGCGCAGGTGCTCCACCCCGAAGTCGCTGGCCAGAACGTCGCCGGCCAGCTCCACCCCAGTGGTCACCAGCCCGCCCAAGGTGATCGACGCCAGCGCCCGGCCCGAGGCGACCACTTCGGCGTGCGAGGTGCCGCCCGCCGGCAGCTTCTCGTAGCGCGCCATGGTGGCACCGTCCAAGCGGACCGAGTAGTCAGGCAGCAGGGCGTGCGGTAGCTGGTAGCCGTCCAGGATCTCGTGCAGGTGTCGCAGATCGGCGGTGGAGATGATGCCCGGGAAGATGTTCACCGAATCGGTCTCGGCCCCATCGGCGGCGTGCGCCTTCACCACCGCAGCGACCGCCGCGTGATAGCCGTCCGCGTGGGTGCCGGCGTAGGAGGGGGTCGAGGCAAAGACCAGGTTCGGCACCCGCTGGCCGGTCTCGGCGGCCAGCCCGGTCTCGGGATGGGTGATCCGGGCGATCATGCCGGGCACGTCCTCGCCGATGGTCTCGGTCAGGCAGGTGGAGGCCATGCCGATCATTTCGGGCTTGTACACCCGGGCGACGTTGGTGACCCCGGTGCGCAGGTTGGCCTCCCCGCCGAACACGGTGGCGGCCTCGCCGACCGAGGAGGACGCGATGTCCATCGGCTCGGCGAAATGGCTGATCAGATAGCGGCGGATGTAGGTGGCGCAGCCTTGCGAGCCGTGCAGGAACGGCACGGTGGCATCGAAGCCGACGTAGGCCAGGCAGGCGCCCAGCGGCATGCACATCCGGCAGGCGTTGGTGGTGGACGTGGATTTCGTCGCAGTGGTCAGCGGCACCTTGCTCTGGTCTGCCAGGGCTTTGGGGTTGTGGGCCTTGGGAGCCTCGATGATCGACATGTCACACCTCCAGGGTTTGGGGTTCGCTGTTCTGGTGTCGGGGGGCGAACTGCCACACCGGGCTGCACACGGAGGCGCGCACTTCGCGAGCGAAGTTGGCCATACCGATGAAGCCTTCCAGCGGCAGTTTGCGTTCGTGGTTGTGGTCGCAGAAGGCGACACCGAGCTTGTAGGCCAGCGGACGTTCCTTCACCCCGCCGATGAACAGGTCGGCCTTGCCCTCGCTGAGGAAGGCCGACAGCTCAGCCGGGTTGGAGTCGTCCACGATCACCGTGCCGGGATCGCACAACTCGGTCAGGTACTCGTAGTCGTCGCGGGTGCCGGTCTGTGAACCGGCCAGGACGGTCTTCATGCCCAGCAGCCGCAGCGCCTTCACCAGCGAGATCGCCTTGAACGCGCCGCCCACGTAGATCGCGGCCCGCTTGCCCTCCAGATCGCGGCGGCACTCCTCGATCACCGGCAGGATCTCGGCTATCTCGGCCGAGACCAGCTCGCGGGTGCGCTGCAGCATCTCGGGATCTTTGAAGTGCTCGGCGACCGCGTACAGGGCGGCGGCCATGTCGTCGATGCCGAAGTAGGAGATCTTCTTGAACGGGATGCCGTAGGCGGCCTGCATCTGCATCGCCAACCGGGTGGTCGATCCCGAGCACTGCACCAGGTTGAGTCCGGCGCCGTGGGCCTTGCGGATGTCGTCCACTCGTCCGTCGCCGGTGAGGTTGGCCACCACCTCGACGCCCATCTTCTTCAGGTACTCGGTGATGATCCAGATTTCGCCGGCCAGGTTGAAGTCGCCGAGCAGGTTCACCGTGTGCGGGCCGACATCGGACGCGTCCGCGGTGCCGATCAGCGACATCAGGGCCTCACACGCCGCGTCGTAGCCCTGCTTCTTCGAGCCCTGGAAGCCCTCAGACTGCACCGGCACCACCGGAATGCCGTAGCGCTCGGAGACCTGTCGGCAGATCGCCGAGACGTCATCGCCGATCACGCCGACGATGCAGGTGGCGTAGACGAAGGCCGCCTTGGGGTGATGCCGCTCGATCAACTCGACCAGGCTGGCTTCGAGTTGTTGCTCGCCGCCGAACACGACGTGGCGTTCGCGCAGGTCGGTGGAGAAGCTCAGTCGGTGCAGCTCCGGGCCGCTGGACAACGCCCCGCGGATGTCCCAGGTGTAGACCGCGCACCCGATCGGACCGTGCACCAGGTGCACCGCGTCCGCGATCGGGTAGAGGACCACCCGGGACCCGCAGAACGTGCAGGCCCGCTGACTGACTGACCCGGCAACCGACTGCTTCTCGCACTCGATGCCGGTTTCTCCCTCGCCGGTGCGAATGACCTGCCGTGCTCTGGCGGCGAGCAACTCGGTCATCTCAGAGCACCAACTCGAACTGGTGCTCGGGAGCGTCGCGATCCCGACGGTCGAGCAGGGCGTCCAGCATCCGGCTGGCCAGCCGGATCGCGCCGGCGTAGCCGACCGTCGGCATCAGCGAATGGCCTACCCGGTCCAGGATCGGCCAGCCCACCCGGACGAACGGGATGTCCTGCGCCCGAGCGATGTGCTTGCCGTAGGTGTTGCCCAACAGCAGGTCCACCGGCTCGTTCTTGATCCACTGATGCATGGTGAACAGGTCGCCCTCGAACTTGATGTTGCCGGCCTTCGCACCCAGGATCCGGTTGGCTTCCTCCCCGAACCGCTTGCCCGGCGTGCCCGTGAGCACATGCACCGGGACCATGCCCAGGTCGCGGCAGAACTCGGTGAGCGCCAGGACGTGATCGGGATCGCCGAAGATCGCCACCTTCTTGCCGTGGAAGTGCTGCTGGGTGTCGACGATCAGGTCGACCAGCTGGCCGCGCTCCCGCTCCAGCTCCTTGGTGATCTCGCCACCGCGGAACTTCAGGATCTTCAAGAAACGGTCGGTGGCCCCGATGCCGATCGGCAGGTCGAGGATCTCCCGCGGCACGTAGGCCTTCTTCTCCACCTCGATGGCCGCATCCCGCGACGCCCACCAGCCCAGCGCCATGGTGGCCACGCCTCGGCCCAGGTTCTGCAGCTCGGTGACGGTGGTGCCACCCTCGGGATAGAAGATGTGCTTCCCGGTCTGCGGGGTGTCGACCACCCCGGAGGTGTCGGGGAACATGGTCACCTTCAGCCCGGTGGCCTCGGCCAGCCGCCGCAGCTCGCGCATGTCGGACGGATCGACGAACCCCGGCACGATGTTGATCTGGTGCTTATCGGTCGTCCGGCGGCGCGGGCTCTTCACCTCCTTGGCGAAGTAGGTGGCCATCGAGGTGCACATGTTGGCGAAGCCGACCACGTGGGAGCCCACATAGCTGGGGGTGTTGGCGTGGATGACGTACTTGCCCTCAGGGATGATCTCCTGGCGCTTGGCCTCGCCGACGATCTGCGGAATGTCGTCACCGATGGTCTCCGACAGGCAGGTGGTGTGCACCGCGACCACGTCGGGGGAGTAGGTGGTGAAGACGGTCTTCAGACCCTCCAGCAGGTTGGGCTGCCCGCCGAACACCGAGGCACCCTCGGTGAACGCGCTGGTGGCGGCCATCACCGGCTCTTTGAAGTGCCGGGTCAGGTGGCTGCGGTGGTAGGAGCAGCAGCCCTGGGAGCCGTGTGAGTACGGCAGGCAGCGATGGATGCCGAGAGCGGCGTACATCGCCCCGATGGGCTGGCAGGTCTTGGCCGGGTTGATCCGCAGCGCGCTGCGTTCGGCGATCTCAGTCGGAGTGTGATTGAGCATGGTGGTTGTCCTCTCAGGCCGGCTTCTTGGCCGCCCACGGCGGGGTGATGAGTCGCCAGACCTCCGCATTCACCATGCGGTCGATCTCGATGTAGAAGTTGATCGCGCCCTTGAACCCGGCGTACGGGCCGCCGTAGTCGTAGTTGTGCAACTGCTTGCAGGGCACGCCCATCTTTTCGATGACGTACTTGTCCTTGATGCCCGAGCAGACCACCGCCGGCTTGTAGACCTTGATCAGGTGCTCCAACTCGGCGTGGGAGATGTCGTCGACCACGATCGAGCCCTTGGCCATCTCCGGCATCATGCCGTCGTAGTTGTGCATCTTCAGCCCGCCCGCTTCGAGGGCGGCCAGTTCCTCTTCGGTCTTGCGCGGGGCGAACCGCTCCGGGTCGGGAGTGATGGTCAGTTCCTCGATGTTGCGGGAGTCGGCGTCGATGGTGATCGAATCCAGCACCCGGCTGCCTTCGTAGTCGTCGCGGTGAGCGAACTCGTAGCCGGCCGAGACCGTCGGCATCCCGATGTCGGAGAACAGGGCCTGATAGTGGTGAGCTCGGGAGCCACCCACGTACATCATCACTGAGCGTCCATTGGTGCGGGTGCGCACGTCGGTGCGTACCGGCTCCAGTTCGCCCATCTCCTGAGCGATCACCACCTCGATCCGAGCGATCAGATCCTCGTCTCCGAAGTAGCGTCCGATCTTGCGCAGGCTCTTGGCAGTGGAGTCCGCGCCGATGAAGTTCACCTTCAGCCACGGAATGCCGAACTTGGACTCCATCATCTCGGCCATGTAGTTGATCGAGCGGTGGCACTGAATCAGGTTCAGGTTCGCATCGGCGGACCGAGCGATCTCGGAGTACTGGACGTTGCCGCTGAAGGTCGAGATCAGCTGGATGCCGCAGCGGGCCAGGATGCGCTCGATCTCGAAGGCGTCGCCGCCGATGTTGTACTCACCCAGCATGTTGACCCGGAACGGATTGGTCTTCATCGAGGCGGGCAGCTCTTCGGTGCCCACCACGTTGGCGAACAGCCCGTTGTTGGCGATGTGGTGGCCGGCCGACTGGCTGACCCCCTTGTAACCCTCGCAGGAGAAGCCGAAGATGTTGATCCCCAACTCGGCCTTCATCTCCCGGGCCACGGCGTGGACGTCGTCGCCGATCAGGCCGACCGGGCAGGTGGAGAACACCGCGATCGCCTTGGGATGGAAGATCTCGTAGGCCTCCCGGATCGCCTGCGCCAGCTTCTTCTCGCCACCGAAGATGATCTCGTTCTCGGTCATGTCGGTGGTGAAGGCGTAGTTCAGGAAGTTCTGGGCGTCGTCGGGCACGTCGGCCTGATTTCGCCGGGTCATCCAGGCGTAGTACGAGCATCCCACCGGCCCGTGCACGATCTGGAGGACGTCGGTGATCGGGCCGAGCACCACACCCTTGCAGCCGGCGTAGCAGCACCCGCGCTGGGTGATGATGCCGGGAGCTGTCCGGACGTTCGCCTCGATCTTGGGGATCTCGTGCGGGTCGTTCACCTTGATGTGCCGGGACCGCTTGCGCTGCACCCGGGGCGGGTAGAACGACACCAGGTCTCGGACCAGGCCGTCGGGATCCGGAGATCCCGACGGCATGGCGAGCCCGGCATCGGGGCGAGACAGATCCAGGGCGGAAATGGCCTCGACGTCGACGGCCGCGAGTGCCTTTGCTGGCAGCTCGGGCGCGGCTTCTGGGGTCTTCATGGCTGCTCCTTCGTCCGGTTCGGGCTCAGGCGACGTCGAGCATGCCGTGCTCAAGCAGGAGCGACTCCAAGGTGTCGGTCTCCATCGGCTTGGGGATCACGAACATGTCGTTGCCGTCGATGTTCTTGGCCAAGGTGCGGTACTCGTCGGCCTGGGCGCAGGTCGGGTTCCACTCGATGACGGTCTTCTTGTTGATCTCGGCGCGCTGCACGTCGTTGTCCCGGGGGACGAAGTGGATCATCTGGGTGCCGAGCTCGCGAGCGAAGTGGTCGATCAGCTCGTACTCGTTGTCGACCTTGCGGCTGTTGCAGATGATGCCGCCCAGACGCACGGTGCCGGTGCTGGCGAACTTCTTGATGCCCTTGCAGATGTTGTTGGCGGCGTACATCGCCATCATTTCGCCGGAGGCCACGATGTAGATCTCCTCGGCCTTGCCCTCACGGATCGGCATGGCGAAGCCGCCACAGACCACGTCACCGAGGACGTCGTAGAAGACGTAGTCGAGGGACTCTTCGTAGGCGCCGAGGCGCTCCAGCAGGTTGATCGAGGTGATGATGCCGCGGCCGGCGCAGCCGACGCCCGGCTCGGGACCGCCGGACTCCACGCACTTGGACTTGCTGAAGCCGTCGGCCAGCACGTCCTCGAGTTCGACGTCCTCGCCCTCGACCCGCAGGGTGTCGAGCACCGACCGCTGGGCCAGGCCGCCGAGCAGCAGCCGGGTGGAGTCGGCCTTGGGATCGCAGCCGACGACCATCACCTGGTTGCCCATCTCGGCCAGGGCCGCGACCGTGTTCTGAGTGGTGGTGGACTTGCCGATGCCACCTTTGCCGTAGATAGCTACCTTGCGCATGAGTTGAAACCTTCCCCGCTGTGTTGGGTGCTGCTGTCTGTGCTGACCAGGGGATCCGGCGGTGGCGGTCACCGTGCTCTGCAGGAACGGTGGACCATCGGCGGGGCGGGCCTGCCGATTGGTTGCCGGGGCACCCTCGCCTTGTGATGGATAAATCCCAGCATGGGGAAGTTACGAATGAGTAACCCAGAAACCGTTGCGTGTTACAGCTTTTCGACTGCTTTTTCAGAACGTATTTGTTCACAAATGAAATCGATTCGCCGCAGGCATGCATCGCGCGCGGGGACGGGCGCGCCCCTACGCGCGTGCGCCCGCGAGGCGGATTTCACAAGGGGTTTGGGGCGCGTGAATTTTATCGGTGCATAAACCGCAAATGCGGAGCGGTGTGAGTGCATGAATCCGCAAGTGCGGACTGCGGGGTCTGGCGTGTGCGTCGGTCGTGTTTCAATCCGGTTGCGCGTCTGGGACGCCCCTTTTGGCCCGCGGATGCGGTCCCTACGCTGCGGCCATGGCGAAACTGCGAATCCGTGATGCGGCCGTCTTCCTCGGCGTCAGTGACGACACTGTGCGCCGCTGGGTGGACGCCGGTCTCATTGCCCACGAAGTGGACGAGAGCCGGCGGAAGGTCATTGACGGACGTGCGCTGGCCGAGTTCGCGCAGAACCTGGCCAACCCGATGCCCGACCCGTCCGACGTCGTGCGCTCCGCGCGCAACCGCTTCGTCGGCCTGGTCACGCGGGTGGTTTCCGACCAGGTGATGTCCCAAGTGGAGCTGCAGTGTGGCCCGTTCCGCGTCGTGTCCCTGATGAGTACAGAGGCCGTCGGCGAACTCGGGCTGGAGCCCGGCGTGGTCGCGGTCGCGGTGGTGAAGGCCACCAACGTGATTGTCGAAACCCCACACCAATCCTGAAAGGAAGCAGATGTCCACCAAGGCCACCCGGCTGATCGTGAGTGTCCTGGCGGCACTGGGCCTCGCCCTGTCCGCGTGCAGTTCCGCTCCGTCCACGCCCACGCTGACGGTCTTCGCCGCTGCGTCGATGAAGTCCACCTTCACCACCCTGGGTCAGAAGTTCGAAGCGGCCCATCCCGGAGTGAAGGTGACGTTCAACTTCGCCGGTGCCCAGACCCTCAGCGACCAGATCATCCAAGGCGCGACCGCCGACGTCTTCACCTCGGCCAACGAAGCCAACATGAAGCCGATCACCGATGCCGGTTTGAACGCCAGTGAGGTGAAGCTCTACGCCAGTAATCAGCTGGAGATCGCGGTGCCGCCGGCCAATCCGGCCAAGATCGCCAGCTTCGCCGATCTCGGCGGCAAGGACGTGAAGCTGGTGATCTGCGCGGTGGCCGTCCCGTGCGGGTCGGCGACCCAGAAGCTGGTGCAGGCCACCGGAGTCACGCTGCACCCGGTCAGCGAGGAGCAGGCCGTCACCGATGTGCTGGCCAAGGTGGTGGCCGGCGAAGCCGACGCCGGACTGGTCTACCGCACCGACGTGATCGCAGCGGGCAACAAGGTGCTCGGGGTGCCGTTCCCGGAGTCGGCCAAGGCGATCAACCGCAACACCATCGTGACCCTGAAGAAGGCCCCGCAATCAGCGCTGGCGCAGCAGTTCGTGGAGCTGGTGCTGAGTGCCGAGGGGCAGCAGGTGCTGTCCGATGCCGGTTTCGGGGCGGCTGGCTGAGCGCCGATGACCGCCTCGCTCACGCGAACCGACACCCTCACGCTTCCCCGGCGGCTCAGTCCGCCGGGGAAGGTGGCCTATGCGGCCGTGCCCTGGTGGGTGGCGGTCCCGGCGGCAGCGGGGGCGCTGCTGGTGCTGGTGCCATTGATCGCGATGGGGGCGCGGATCGACTGGAGTCGGTTCGCTGAGCTGATCGCCTCCCCGTCCTCACTGGCTGCTTTGGGGCTGAGCCTGCAGACCTCGCTGACCTCCACCCTGGTGTGCCTGCTGCTGGGGGTGCCGTTGGCGCTGGTGTTGGCCCGCACCGAGTTCCGTGGTCAGCGGCTGCTGCGCTCACTGGTGCTGCTGCCATTGGTGTTGCCCCCGGTGGTGGGTGGCATCGCCTTGCTCTACACCTTCGGACGTCAAGGCCTGTTGGGCGCCGGGCTGGACGTACTCGGCATTCACATCGCGTTCTCCACCGCTGCGGTCGTGCTCGCGCAGACCTTCGTGGCGCTGCCGTTCCTGGTGGTCTCCTTGGAAGGCACGCTGCGTACCTTCGGGCAGCGGTACGAGGCAGTGGCGGCCACCTTGGGGGCGCGCCCGTCCATCGTGCTGGTGCGGGTGACGCTGCCGCTGGTGTTGCCGGGATTGGTCTCGGCGGCGGTGCTGTCGTTCGCCCGCGCGCTGGGGGAGTTCGGTGCGACCATCACTTTCGCCGGCAGCCTCCAAGGTGTGACCCGCACCCTGCCGCTGGAGATCTACCTGCAGCGCATCGACGACCCCGATGCGGCGATCGCACTCTCCCTGGTGTTGGTGGTGGTGGCGATCGTGGCCACGGCGATCACCAGCCGGATCGCGGAGCGGGGGCAGCGATGAGTCTGACGCTGCAGGCAGAGGTGGCCGAGCGCGGCTTCGCGGTCGACATCGAGATCGCTGACGGTGAGCGAGTGGCGGTGCTCGGCCACAACGGTGCCGGTAAGTCGACCCTGGTCGGCCTGCTGGCCGGCTTGGTGCGTCCCGATCGGGGCCGGGCCGTCCTGGACGGCCAGGTGTTGTTCGACCTCGACGGCCGCCGAGGTTCGTGGACGGCGCCGCACGCCCGCGGCATTGCCTTGCTGGCCCAAGATGCGTTGCTCTTCCCGCACCTGAGCGTGCGCGACAACGTGGCCTTCGGCCCGCGCAGCGCCGGGGTGAATCCGGCGGCGGCTGCTGCCCGCGCCATGGACTGGCTGGGGGAGGTCGGGATGGCTGAGGTGGCCGACCGGCGTCCGTCCCAGTTGTCCGGGGGGCAGGCGCAGCGGGTGGCGATCGCCCGGGCGCTGGCCGCCGAGCCGCGGATGCTGCTGTTGGACGAGCCGATGGCCGCCCTCGATGTCGCCATGGCCCCGCTGCTGCGGCGGCTGCTGGCCCGAGTGCTGGTGGGGCGGACGACGATCCTGGTCACCCACGATCTGTTGGATGCACTGCTGCTGTCGGATCGAATCATCGTCATGGACGGCGGCGCTGTGGCTGAGGCGGGCCCGACCGAGGAGGTGCTGCGGCATCCGCGGAGTCGCTTCACCGCCCGAATCGCCGGGGTGAATCTGGTGCGAGGCAGTTACCGCAATGGTGCGGTGGTCGACGCCCGTGGCCTGAGCGTGCAGGGCGCCGTCCGAGAGGGTGAATCGCTGGCAGAGGGTGCCGCGGCAGCGGCGGTGTTCGCCCCGTCGGTGGTGTCGATCTACCCCGAGGTGCCCGGCGGAAGCCCGCGCAACAACCTGGCCGTCACCATCACCGAGTTGGAACCGCTGGGGGAACTGGTGCGCGTGCGCGCCGATGATCATCGCGGCCATCTGCTGTCGGCCGACGTCACCGCACGTTCGGTGGCCGAACTCGACCTGTTCCCCGGACGTGCGGTGACCTACTCGGTCAAGGCTGCGGGCGTGACGGTGTACCCGCTATGAGGTGCTCAGTCGACGGCCAGTTGTACCTCGGTGGCCTTCACCAGCGCGTAGGTGGCCGAGCCGACGGTCAGGCCAAGTTCGTCGACGGCGTCCTTGGTGACCGCCGAGGTCACCACCAGGTCGGTGCCGTTCAGGGCGACCTTCACGATCGCCATGGCCTCGCCGGTGGTGATCGACACCACGGTGCCGGGGAACTGATTGCGGGTGGACAGACGCATCTGAGTGCTCCTTCTGGTTCGGGGGTGGCTGGTGCCACGGACGTCACCCTAGCCCCCATTGACCTGGCGAAGATGCCTCTCACTAGGGGGTATGTCGCCGCAGAAGCGGTGTCGCTGCCGATCATGGACGGCATCTGCTGGTGCCGGAGTGGCCATGCCCGGCAGGTGCGGAGTTCCATTGATTGCAGAGGAGTCGGTAATGCTCGCCCCTGACCCGGCGACGATCGAGCGAATCCTTCGCGAGGACGTGCCCTCGATCGATCTCACCACCACCGTGTTGGGGCTGCCGTCGGTGCCCGCGCAGATGACCTTCCGGGTGCGCAGTCCGTCGGTGGTGGCGGGGCTGCCCCTGGCTACCGGCCTGCTGGCCCGGTGTGGTGCGACGGTGACCGCAACCGCTGCCACCGGCACTCGGCTCGACGCCGACGCGGTGGTGCTGCGCGCCGAAGGTACCCCGGCGCAACTGCACCTGGCGTGGAAGGTGTGCGCCGGCGTCCTGGAGGCCGCCTGCGGCATCGCCACCCGCACGGCCGAGTTGTTGGCCGCCGCGCGGACGGTTGCACCGATGGTCGAGGTGTTGGCCACCCGCAAGCTGGTGCCGGGCACCAAGGAGTTGGCGGTGGAGGCGGTGCTCGCCGGTGGCGCGCTGCCGCACCGCCTGGGGTTGTCGGAGACCGTGCTGGTCTTCGAGCAGCACACGGTCTTCCTTGGCGGCATCGACGGCCTGATCGCCCGGCTGCCGCAACTGACCACCCGGGCAGGGAGCAAGCCGGTGGTGGTCGAGGTGAGTGGGGAGGGCGAGGCGGTGGCGTTGGCTCGGGCCGGCGTCGGCGGCCTGCAGTTCGACAAGCTCGATCCGCCGGCACTTGCTGCGGCGGTAGCGGCGGTGCGCCAGGTGGCCCCGCACGTGCGCCTGCTGGCGGCCGGGGGAATCACTGCGGCGAACGCCGCCGACTACGCCGCGACCGGCGTGGACGGCCTGGTGACGTCGTGGATGTACGGCGGGCCGGGGGTGGATATCGGGGTGCGGATCACTCCGTCCGCCTCGGATCAGGGCGGGTTGCCTGGCTGAGCTAGCGTGGCAGGCACGGACGGAAGGTG
>JAJTBJ010000072.1 GCA_021286985.1 Propionibacteriales bacterium
GGTTCACCTTCACCAGCAGCGCGTTCGCCGTCTTGGTGTCGATGCCCTTCTGCAGACGAGTGACGTTGGTCACGAACAGGTCGTCACCGACCAGCTGCACCTTGTCGCCGAGCTGGTCGGTGATGGTCTTCCAGCCGTCCCAGTCGTCCTCGTTCAGCGGATCCTCGATCGAGACCAGCGGGTACTTGGCCACCAGCTCGCCGTAGTAGGCGCTCATCTCGGCGGCGGTCTTCTTGCCACCCTCGAAGTTGTAGGTGCCGTCTTCGTTGTAGAACTCGGAAGCGGCCACGTCCAGGGCCAGGGCAACGTCCTTGCCCGGGGTGTAGCCGGCCTTGCCGATGGCCTCCAGGATCAGGTCCAGAGCCTCAGCGTTGCTGGCCAGGTTGGGGGCGAAGCCGCCCTCGTCACCCAGGCCGGTGGCCAGGCCACGGCCCTTCAGCACGGCCTTGAGCGCGTGGTAGACACCGGCGCCCATTTCGAGGGCCTCGGCGAAGGTCGCCGCGCCGATCGGGGCGATCATGAACTCCTGGATGTCGACATTGGAGTCGGCGTGGGAGCCACCGTTGAGGATGTTCATCATCGGCACCGGGAGCAGGTTGGCGGTCGGGCCACCCAGGTAGCGGTACAGCGGCAGCCCGGCGCACTCGGCAGCGGCGTGGGCCACGGCCAGGGACACGCCCAGGATCGCATTGGCGCCCAGCTTGCCCTTGTTGTCGGTGCCGTCGAGTTCGATCATGGCCTGATCGAGGAGGCGCTGCTCATCGGCTTCCATGCCGAGAACTTCGGGACCGATCTGCTCGATCACGTTTTCCACGGCCTTCAGCACACCCTTGCCGCCGTAGTGCGCGGCATCGCCGTCACGCAGTTCCACGGCCTCGAATGCACCGGTGGAGGCGCCGGACGGGACCGCGGCGCGGCCCTCGGAGCCATCGTCGAGGACCACCTGTACCTCAACGGTCGGGTTGCCCCGGGAATCAAGAATCTGTCGCGCATCGACGAATTCGATACTTGCCACGATGTCTGCCTTTCAGCTGGTGGAGGTCATCGATCTCAGCCTACCGGCGATGACTGCCTGCCATGGGCTGACCAGCGCAGACGGGCACATTCGTCCACATCGCGGGCAATTGTGCTATCAAAGTCCCGATTCAGTCCGGCGAACCTGCTCCTCAAGCACCCGGACGGCGGCGCGCGCAGCCTGCTCCGGATCGACTCCCAGGTCGCGGGCACGGGCCACCAACGCGACCAGCGCCCAGCCCACCTCGTCCGCGGTCTCCGGCGCGATCACCGGCTCCGACACCGCGATGTCCAGGCCGTGATCGGCCGCCCGGGACAGGATCTTCTTGGCCCGGCTCAGCGCGGACAGCCGCTCCGGGATCCCGTCCAAGACCGACGCGCGCCCCTTTTCAGCTGCCTTGGCCCGCTCCCAGGACGCGTTCAGGTCGTCGGGGATCTCGGTGGCGGCAAACACATAAGGATGGCGGGCGATGAGCTTGTCGCTGATCTGCGCCGCCACCTGCTCCAGGTCGAATCGTCCCTGCTCGGCGGCGATCTCGGAGTGGAAGTAGATCTGCAACAGCAGATCGCCCAGTTCCTCGCGCAGGTCGGTGTCGCTGCCCGCCTCGATCGCCTCGACCACTTCGAGGGTCTCCTCGACCAGGTAGTGCACCAAGGACTCGTGGGTCTGGGCGGCATCCCACGGGCATTCGCGGCGCAGCCGGTGCATCACCGCTGCCAGCCGTTCCAGCTGGGGATGCTGGTCAGCCATGGGGTCGGTCAGGACAAGGTCCGCGACAGCGACCCGGAGGTGCCAGAAAGCTGGGCCTTCGTGGAATCCCACTGCCCGAAGACGGGGTTGACGGTCACGATGACCGTCGACACCACCTGACCGATGGCCGCCTGACCCTTCGAGTCGGTCAGCACCAGGTTGGTGTCGACGAAGTCGGCAATGAACTCAGCGGTGACCGGGTCCTTCGCCAGCGCGGCGTAGAACTCGTTGGTGGCGTAGACCTGCTGACGCTGAACGTCGGAGATGGTGATGCCGGCGAGTTGCTGGGCCTGCTTGGCCAGCTTGGCCTGGATCATCACCTGCAGCACCGCGGCCCGCCAGTTGCCCCACTGCGGGGTGTCGGGCGACTTGGTCGCGACAGCCTTGGCGATGGCGTCGACCTGGCTGAGACTGATCTCCTGCGTACCGACCGTCGCAGCCACGTTGGGGCTGTTCTTCGCGCAACCGGTCAACGCGAGGATCGCGGTGGCCAACACCGCCACCAGCTTCACCGCCGTCTTCTTCATCGCCTACTCGCTTCCGTCGTTCATCCGCCGCGGCGATCCTACCCGGTAGGCAGCACCGGCCCGTCCGGTTGCCGACGAGTGTCCCACCCCAGCGCTCAGGGGGTGGCCACCGGTGGGGCGATCGGTACGAACAGGTCGTCGAGCACCTTGGTGGCCCAGGCCAGCAATTCGGTATCCACGATCGGCACCCCACCGATCGGACGGGTCGTCGGCCGCGGCACCAGCAACACCTCGGTGGCCTTGCGGTACTGCGCTGCCGGATACAGCCGGGCCAACCGCATCTGCAACGAGTCGGGCAACTGTGCCGGCGCGAAGCGGACCATGTTTCCGGCCAACACCACCTCATGGACGCCGCGGCGACGGGCCTGCAGCCGGAATTCGGCCACCGCCAGCAACGCCTGGGTCGGCGCCGGCAACGGACCGTAGCGGTCTGTCAGCTCGTCGCGGACGGCGGCGATGTCGGCCACCGAGCCCACCGCGGCGATCCGCTTGTACATCTCCAGCCGCAGCCGCTCGGATTCGACGTAGTCACTGGGCAGATGCGCGTCCACCGGAAGCTCGATCCGCATCTCCGGCTCGGGCTCGGCCTCTTCACCCCTGAACTCGGCGACAGCTTCACCGACCAGCCGCAGATAGAGGTCGAAGCCGACCTCAGCGATGTGCCCCGACTGCTCCCCGCCCAGCAGGTTGCCCGCACCTCGGATCTCCAGATCCTTCATCGCGATCGCCATGCCCGCACCCAGGTCGGTGTGCGCGGCCATGGTCGCCAGCCGATCGTGGGCGGTCTCGGTGAGGGGTCGCTCCGGCGGATACAGGAAGTAGGCGTAGCCGCGGTCGCGGCCACGCCCGACCCGTCCGCGCAGCTGGTGAAGCTGGGCCAGACCCAACTGGTCGGCTCGCTCGATCAGCAAGGTGTTCGCGGTGGAGATGTCGAGGCCGGCCTCGATGATCGTGGTCGCCACCAGCACGTCGAAGCGACGCTCCCAGAAGTCGACCATGACCTGTTCGAGGGTGTGCTCGTTCATCTGGCCGTGGGCCACCGCCACCCGGGCTTCCGGGACGAGTTCGGCGATCTGCTGGGCGGTCTTCTCGATCGACTGCACCCGGTTGTGGATGTAGAAGACCTGACCCTCACGGGCCAGCTCACGGCGAATCGCGGCGCGCACCTGATTGGTGTCGTAGGGTCCGGCGAAGGTCAGCACCGGGTGGCGCTCCTCCGGAGGGGTGGTGATCACGCTCATCTCACGAATGCCGGTGATCGCCATCTCCAGGGTGCGCGGGATCGGGGTGGCGCTCATCGCCAGCACGTCGACGTTCAGCCGCAGCTTCTTCAGCGCTTCCTTGTGCTCGACGCCGAATCGTTGCTCCTCGTCGATGATCACCAGCCCGAGATCCTTGAACGACACCTCGCCACCGAACAGGGAGTGGGTGCCGACCACCACGTCCACCCCGCCGGTGGCCAGGCCGTCGATCACCTTGCGGCGCTCGGCATCGGTCTGAAATCGGCTGAGCGCGGCCACCGTCACCGGGAAGCCGGCGTAGCGGTCGGCGAAGGTGGCGTGGTGCTGCTGCACCAACAGGGTCGTGGGCACCAGGACGGCCACCTGCTTGCCGTCCATCACCGCCTTGAACGCCGCCCGCACCGCGATCTCGGTCTTGCCGTAGCCGACATCGCCGCAGACCAGGCGATCCATCGGGACGACCTGCTCCATGTCGTGCTTGACCTCAGTGATGGCCACCAACTGGTCGGGAGTCTCGACGTGGGCGAAGGCGTCCTCCAACTCGCCCTGCCAGACGGTGTCGGCGCTGAACGCGTGACCGCGCGAGGCTTGCCGGGCGGCATACAGCTTGATCAGTTCCGCCGCGATCTCCCGGACGGCCCGCCGGGCCTTGGACTTGCGTTTGGCCCAGTCAGCGCCACCCAGCTTGTCCAGGGTCGGGTTCTCACCGCCGACATAGCGGGTGATCAGGTGCAGTTGATCCATCGGCACGTAGAGCCGATCACCGGGTTGGCCGCGCTTGCTCGGGGCGTAATCGAGAACCAGATACTCCCGAGTAGCTCCCGACACCGAGCGCTGCACCATCTCGACATAGCGCCCCACCCCGTGGACCTCGTGGACGACCGCATCCCCTGCCCGCAGTTCCAGCGGATCGATCTGGTTGCGCCGCTTGGTCGGCATCTTCTTCTCGGCCGGGTCACGCTCCCGTTGGCCGGACAGGTCGGCGGCGGTGAACACCGCCAGCCTGATCGACGGCATGGTGAAACCGTGTCGCAGCCCGGCCGGAACCACACTGACCACCCCAGCGCCAGGGTGTTCGTCGAGACGGTCGGTGCGCCGCACCGGAATGTCGGCAGCGACCAGCACCTCCGCCATCCGGTCGGCCAGACCCGCCGATTCGGCAGTGAGCACCGTCCGCTCGCCGGCGCGGACGCTGACGCCGATCGCGGCCAAGGCGGCGTCGGCGTCGCCCCGCCAGCGCTCAGCCTCACCGGCCGGCACCGTCCGACTGGACACGCCACCGGCGTCAGGATCGTCGAGGTCATCACCGGCTGCGAACGGCGACAGGCTCCACCACGCCTGACCTCGCTCCAGGGCATGGGCGCGCACCTCGGCCAGGCTGCGATACGTCGCCGCACCCAGATCGATCGGCGCCTTGCCGCCCTCGGCCGCGGCCGCCCACGACGCCTGCAGGAACTCCTCGCTGGTAGCGACCAACTCATGAGCGCGCGCCCGGATGCGTTCCGGATCGGCCACCAACACCATCGTGTCGTCGGCCATCACGTCGATCAGCAGTTCCAGCCCATCGGTCAGCACCGGAGTCAGCGACTCCATGCCGTCAACGGCATGACCTTCGGCGATCCGGGCGAACATCTCCCCCAGCGTTCCGGCCTCGTTCTGGTACTGGGCCGCCAGCGCCGCGGCGCGCGCCCGGACGGCATCGGTGAGCAGCAACTCTCGACACGGAAAGGCGGTGATCTCGCTCAGCGTGGTGTCGGCCGAGCGCTGATCGGCCACCGCGAACGGGCGGATCTCCTCGACGGTGTCGCCGAAGAAGTCGATCCGCACCGGATGTTCCTCGGTGGGCGGGAACACGTCGATCAGGCCACCACGGACACAGAACTCGCCGCGCCGCTCCACCAGATCGACCCGGACGTAGGCGGCGTTCACCAGAGCTTGCGCCACGTCGGCGATGTCGTAGTCGTCACCGACCGCCAAGTGCACCGGACGCAGCTCGGCCAATCCGGCGACCTGCGGCTGCAGCACCGCGCGCACCGGGGCGACCACCACCGCCGGCCGGGGCAGAAGGTCATTGCCCACCAGTCGCCGCAACAGCGACAGTCGCCTGCCGACAGTGTCGGAGCGGGGGCTGAGTCGTTCGTGAGGCAGGGTCTCCCACGCCGGGTAGTAGGCGACCTCGTCGGGGCCGAGCAAGGAGCCGAGCACCTCTGTGGCGGCTTCGGCCTCGCGGAAAGTGGAGGTCACCAGCAGCACCGGACGATCGGCCTGCGCAGCCATGGCCGCCACGAACAGCGGGCGCACCGCCTCGGGCATGGTCACATCCAGGCTGGCCACGCGGCGCTGCCGGGCATCGGCAAGGGCCTCGGCAACGACGGGCTCGCTACCGACCAGCTGCACCAGCCCGCTCAGAATCACCGCTACACCTTACTCCGGCGTCGCCGAAGGATCCGCCGCGGCAAGTGGACACGCAGCGGCGGGCTCAGCACCGCGATCCCCCTCACGGTGTGAGCCCGCCGTTGCCCGATCTCACGCACCTCCAGCCCAAGGTGATCGTGTGATCGGCCAGGCCGACGTGACCCATTCCAAGACTTTCGTCCGGCGCGGCCACGTGCCCCAGTCATAGGTGGTAGAGGTCGCCGAACGTTGGTCTGGCGCGGCATCCACCGGACGCCGGAGTGCTGACGTCCGGTTGAGTCGGCCAACGTTCGGCATCCCTCAACCCTCGAGGTCGAAGACGATCGCGCCCACGACGGCCGGGGTACGACGCTCCGGTCAGGCGTGGCAGTGGGAATCGCCGTTGCCTTCCAGAGGTCTGTGACCCTGGCCGATCATGGCCTCTGACGAGTGCCTTCGATCAACCATGTGCATTCTATTGACCACTTTGCGAAACAAAAAAGTCACCTATCAGGGTGACTTTTCATTTGTCCCCCATGGGAGGGACGCCGGATTCAATATTCTTCGGTATCAGGAGTTGAAGCGATTCTGGGCCGACTCCAGACCGTCGGTCAACAGCGCTTCGACGGCGTCCGCGGCCCGGGTCACCGCCTCGGCCAGGTCGGCCGACAGGCTGCTCGGGAAGGGGGTCAGGACGTACTGGGCGGGGTCCTGGCGGCCCGGCGGCCGACCGATGCCGAACCGGACGCGGAAGTAATCACCGGTGCCCAGGTGTTGGCGAATGGATTTCAATCCGTTGTGGCCGTTATCACCACCGCCGAATTTGAGGCGAAGCTGACCGAAGTCGAGATCGAGTTCGTCGTGAATCACCACCAGCGACGTTGCCGGGGTTTTGTAGTAGGCGGCCGCCTTGGCGACGGCCTGGCCGGTGTTGTTCATGAAGGTGCGCGACTTCAGCAGGACCACGGCGGACGCGTCCGCTCCCACCGCGCCGATCCCGGCTGCGGTGACGCGGGTGGTGGCCAGGTCGGCACGCATGCTGAGTGAGCGGGAATATTTCACTGCCGCCCGGCGCGCTAATTCATCGGCCACCATAAAGCCGACGTTGTGACGGTGGGCTGCATAGGTCGGGCCCGGATTTCCGAGCCCGACCACCAGCCAATTCGTCATCGGCGATCAGGCCTCTTCGGCCTGCTCCGCCTCGGCGGCTTCGCCTTCACCCTCAGCACCCTCGCCGACCTCTTCGGACTGGGTCGGGGTGGCCTGGATCGACAGGATCAGGTCGGTCGCCTCGCCGTTGAACACCGCGCCGGTCGGCAGCTTCAGGTCGCCGGCGGTGATGGTGGCACCGATCTCCAGACCGGTGATGTCGACGTCGACCTCGGTCGGGATGTGGGTGGCTTCGGCCTCCAGCGCGATCGTCTGCTGATCCATCACGACCATGGCGTCGCTCGGGTGGGTGCCGACCACAACCAGGGCGACCTCGACGGTGACCTTCTCGCCCTTGCGCACGATGACCAGGTCGAGGTGCTCGATCTCCGGCTTCACCGGGTGCCGCTGCACCTGCTTGGCCAGCGCCAGCTGGGACTTGCCACCGTCGATGGAGATCTCCAGCACGGCGTTGGCGACGCGCAGGGCCAGCGCCAGCTCATGGGCCGGAAGCGAGAGGTGCACCGGGTCGGTGCCGTGGCCGTACAGCACGGCCGGCACCAGGCCGGCGCGGCGGGTACGACGGGCAGCACCCTTGCCGAACTCGCTACGCGAGACGGCGGCAATCTTGTTCTGGGACATTCTCAGCTCTCCTCAACCTCGTTCAAGACATGATGTCGACCAGGGAGGACGATGGGGGCGCCGCGGAGCGTCCCGCCATGTCGATCACGGGCGAAAGCCCCTCGCCTAGGCAACGCGGAGAAGCCTACCGTCTCCGCTGCGACTGCGGAAATCGAAGCGGGCTCAGTGCCCGTTGAACAGCGAGGCGACCGAGCCTTCCTCGAAGACGGCCTGAATCGCCTGGGCCAGCAGCGGCGCCATCGACAGCACGGTGAGCTTGGGGATGTTGATGTCGTCGGGAATCGGCAGGGTGTTGGTGACGATCACTTCTTCGATCGCAGATTCGTTCAATCGCTGCGCCGCCGGTCCGGACAGGATCGGGTGAGTGGCCGCCGCGATCACCTGCTTGGCGCCGGCGGCCCGCAGAGCGGTGGCGGCTTGAGCGATGGTGCCGGCAGTATCGATCATGTCGTCGACGAGCAGACACACCCGTCCGTCCACGTCGCCGACGACCTCACCGACCGCCACCTCGTTGGCCTTGTTGGGGTCGCGGCGCTTGTGAATGATCGCCAGCGGGCAGCCGAGATCATCGGACCACATGTCGGTCAGGCGCACCCGTCCGGCGTCGGGCGAGACGACCGTCATTTCTGAGGTGTCGTAGTTGGCTCGGACGTACTCGGCCAGCACCGGAAGGGCCATCAAGTGATCGACCGGTCCGTCGAAGAAGCCCTGGATCTGGGCGGCGTGGAGGTCGACCGACATCAACCGGTTGGCCCCGGCAGCTTTGTACAGGTCGGCGATCAGTCGCGCCGAGATCGGCTCCCGACCGGCGTGCTTCTTGTCCTGTCGGCCGTAGGGGTAGAACGGGGAGACCACTGTGATTCGTCGCGCTGACGCCCGCTTGAGCGCGTCGATCATGATCAACTGCTCCATCAACCACTCGTTGACCGGGGCGGGATGGGACTGGATGACAAAAGCGTCGGCGCCACGCACCGACTCCTCGAAACGCACGTAGATCTCGGAGTTGGCGTAGGTGAGGCTGCGGGTCGGCACCAGCTCGGTCCCGAGCAGGGTGGCGACCTCCTCGGCCAGCTCAGGGAAAGCACGTCCGGTGCAGATCATCAGGTGCTTCTCGGTGGGCCGCTTCAGACCGCTCACTTGTCGTCCTCCTGGACTGCGTCACGCTCGGCCATGGCCTGTCGCGCCGATGCCTCACTCTTGCTGCCCGGACGCTTGCGCGCGACCCAGCCGGCGATATTGCGCTGCTGGCCCCGGGCCACGGCCAACTCCCCCGGTCCGACGGCCGAGGTGATCGTCGACCCGGCCGCCACATAGGCGCCCGGAGCGATTTCGACCGGAGCCACCAGCACCGAGTCGCTGCCGACGAAACTGTTGTCGCCGACCACCGTGGTCGACTTGGTGACTCCGTCGTAGTTGGCGAAGATCGTGCCGGCGCCGATGTTCACGCCCTCACCGAGGATCGCGTCTCCGCAGTAGGTCAGGTGCGGCACCTTGGTGCCGGCGCCGATCACCGCCTTCTTGGTCTCGACGAAGGCGCCGATCTTGCCGGCGGCACCCAGCTCGGTGCCCGGCCGCAGATAGCTGAACGGCCCGACCGTCGCGCCGGCGGCGATGGTGGCCAGCTCAGCGTGACTGCGGGTCACCGTGGCGCCTTCGCCGACCTCGACGTCGATCAAGGTGGTGTCTGGTCCGATCGTCGCGCCGGTAGCCACCGAAGTAGCTCCTTCCAACGACGTCCCTGGCAGCAGGGTGACGTCAGTGGCCAGATCAACCTCGGCGTGCACCCAGGTGGTGGCCGGATCGATCACGGTGACACCCTCGGCCATCCAGTGGCGCAGGATGCGTCGATTGGCCTCAGCGTTGCGCTCGGCCAGCTGAATGCGGTCGTTGACGCCTTCGGTCTGCAAGTGGTCACTCAGCAGCCAGGCACCCACCCGTCCGCCCTGGGAGCGGGCATGGGTGATCACGTCGGTCAAGTAGAACTCGCCCTGGGCGTTACCGGTGGTCAGGGAGGCGATGCCGGCACGCAGCGCAGCCGCATCGAAGGTGTAGATGCCGGAGTTGATCTCGCCGATCTGCAGTTCGTCGGGGGCGGCGTCGGCTTGTTCGACGATGCGATCGACTTGGTCGGCGCTGCGGATGATCCGTCCGTACCCGGTGGGGTCGGGAACGGTGGCGGTCAAGACAGTGACGGCATTGCCATCACGCCGGTGGGCCTCAACCAGGGCGATCAGGGTCTCGCCAGCCAGCAGCGGCACGTCGCCGGAGGTGACCACGACCTCACCGTCGACCTCACCCAGCGCCGCCAACCCGGCCCGGACGGCGTCGCCGGTGCCAAGCTGCTGCTCCTGGACGGCCACGACGACATGGGGCGCAATGTCGGCCAAATGACTGGACACCTGCTCGCGTCCGTGGCCGACCACAACCACCAGACGATCGGGGGTCAACGCATCGGCGGCGTCGACGGCCAGGGAGATCATCGATTTTCCGGCGACCTTGTGCAGCACCTTCGGAACTGCCGACTTCATCCGGGTTCCCGCACCGGCGGCCATCACCACCACCGCGGCAACGGGCGTCATTACGCTTCGGTCATCACTCATCAGCGGCTCCCAGTTTCCGTGACTCCGCCCACCCTAACCGAGCCGGACCCTGCCGCGTGAGGCGTTCAGCAGAGCGGGGCAATCCTAGCCACATGGGGCCGTCCGGTCGGAGCCGCCGACGGCACAACGGCGCCCCCCGCAGCGGACGCCGTTGTGATTGCGGATTTCCTGGCAGCAACCCACCAGGAAGGGACGCCTACGCCTGACGCACCATCTCCGCCGGCGAAGCCGGGACGAGGCTGGTCCGCGGCCACGTCCACGCCACCCGCATGATGTAGACGAGCAGCAGCACTTCGATTCCGATGGAGATGCCGTAGAACGCAGCCCACTCCCAGGTTGCTCCCGACGCATTGAACACCGAGTAGGGAATGTAGACGAGGGCCACCACGAGGTTGGCGATGCGGTTCGCTCGGGCCGGTAGCAGCGCCGACAGCGCCACCATCACGCCCGGGATCGACACCGACACCAGGAAGAACGTCAACAGCGGGGCGCTGATGTCGAACTTGTAGACGATGCCGGCCAGAATCTCGCTGATGACCCCCGGCTTGTAGAAGTTGAGCACGTCGACGTAGACGTAGAGAAACATGAAGCTGGTCCACGCCGCAGCGAGCTTCACGCGTACCGGCGTCGGCGGGTCGTCCAGCCTCGTTCGGGCACTGGTTGTCATGGTCATGGAGTCCTTCTTTCTGAATCGGCGGCTTCGCCAGGTGGGCGATTCGTACACCGTACGTCGTACGCTGTACTATGCACGTACGTTGTACGATCGTCAAGTCGTCGCCGTACTCATGAGGAGACCTGTGTCTGCCAAGAAGCAACGCCCGGTCGGATCAGAGACCGGGTTGAGTAAGCAGCGGGTGGCCGTGGAGGCCGTCCGGCTGGCTGATCGCGAAGGAGTCGAGGGGCTGAGCATGCGTCGCCTGGCCAATGAGCTGGACGCCGGCGCAATGTCGCTCTACCACTACGTCCAGAACAAGGAAGAGTTGCTCGACGCGATGGTGGACCTCATCTTTGAAGAGATCGAGCTTCCCCCCGTCGGCACCGACTGGCGCGACGCGATGCGGCAGCGGTCGGTCTCGGCCAGGGACGTCCTTGCCCGCCATCGCTGGGCGATCGGACTGCTGGATTCGCGGACGACGCCTGGACCGGCGCACCTGCGACACCGCGAAGCCGTCACCGCCTGCCTGCGCACCGCAGGGTTCTCGATTCTGATGGCGACCCACGCCAACTGGTTGCTCGACAGCTATGTCTACGGCTTCGCCCTCCAAGAGGCGAGCGTGCCGTTCGACAGTGCCGACGAGCTCTCCGAACTGGTGGGAGAGGTGTACTTGCCACAGCTGCCCGCCGAGGAGTTTCCCTACCTCAACGAGTCTGCCGCGGGCCTGATGGCCGCCAACTATGACCCGACCCTGGAGTTCGGCTTCGGCCTCGATCTGATCCTGGACGCTCTGGAG
>JAJTBJ010000073.1 GCA_021286985.1 Propionibacteriales bacterium
CGGTGATGAACATGTGGGCCTTGCGGGTCTGGATGATGAAGTCGGTCAGCGCCGGGGAGTAGACCGCGCCACCGGCGCAGGGGCCGGCGATGATCGAGATCTGCGGCACCACACCCGAGAGCAGGACGTTGGCGTAGAACACCTGGCCGTAGCCGGACAACGAATCGATGCCCTCCTGCACCCGCGCGCCGCCGGAATCGTTGAAGAAGATGAACGGAGTGCCGTTCTCCAGCGCCGACTGCATCATCGCCACAACCTTCTTGTTGTGGGTCTCACCGGCCGAGCCACCGGCCACGGTGAAGTCCTGGCTGGCCACTCGCACCGGACGCCCCAGCACAGTGCCACAGCCGGTGACCACGCCGTCGGCGGGCATGTCGGCGGTGTCCATCCCGAAGGTGGTGGTGCGGTTGCGACGGAACAGGCCGACCTCTTCGAAGGAATCGGCATCCAGCAGGGCGTCCAACCGCTCGCGGGCCGACATCTTGCCTTGGTCATGCTGCTTGGCCAGCCGAGCTTCTCCGCCGCCGAGGCGGGCCTTGGCTTCGGCCTCGTGCAACGCGGTGACGCGCTTGGCCATCGATTCAGGCTTCTTACTCATCTGATTCACCTCACGCCATCTCTACGGTCACGCTGTGGTCGCGTCCGCCCATCGAAACCTTGTACTTGATCGGGCCACGCACGGCCTTGGCTGCGCCACTGGCAGCGTCGGCTTCGGCCTTGAGCTGCTCGGCGGTCTTGCCGACGTTCTTGGGGCCTTCGTCGCGGTTGGCCAAGAAGCCAGGCGCCACGCTGGGGAACATCGCGTAGGTCAGCACGTCCTCGTCGCTACCGTCGAAGCCGTCGAGCTTGGCGGCGTCCGCGGAGAGCTTGTCCCATTCGGGAGCGAGCAGGTCGGCCGGACGCTCGGTGATCGGCTCCTTCTTGGCCTGGGCCTGAGCGATCGCGACCACCTCGGGGTTGCGCTCGCCGATGCACTCGCCGTAGTAGCCGAGCATCAGGTCGGCGAACTCGCCGGTCATCACCTTGTACTTGCCCATCAGGACGTTGAACACCGCCTGGGTGCCGACGATCTGAGAGGACGGGGTGACCAGCGGCGGATGGCCGGCGTCGGCCTTGACCAGCGGCACCTCTTCCATGACTTCCTTGATCCGGTCACCGGCCCCTTGAGCCTTCAGCTGGCTCTCCATGTTGGAGAGCATGCCGCCGGGGATCTGGGAGCTGAAGATGTCGGTGTCGACCAGGGTGGCCGATTCGAACTCGGCGTACTTCGGACGCACCTTGGCGAAGTGGTCACGGATCTTGACCAGCCGGTCGGCGTCCAGGTTGGTGGTGTATTCGGTGCCCTCCAGCATCGCGACCAGCGATTCGGTGGGGTTGTGGCCCGGGCCGAGGCTCATCGAGCTGATCGAGGTGTCGACCACATCGGCACCGGCCTCGATGGCCTTCATCAGCGATACCAGGGTGACGCCGGTGGTGGCGTGGCAGTGGACGTTGATCTGGACGTCTTCGCCGTAGGTCTCCTTGATGCCGCGGACGATGTCGTAGGCCGGCTGCGGCTGCAGCAGTGCGGCCATGTCCTTCAAGGCGATCGACTCCGCACCCATGTCGAGCAGCTGGCCGGCCAGATGGACGTAGCCCTCGACGGTGTGCAGCGGGGAGATCGTGTAGCAGATCGTGCCCTGGGCGTGCTTGCCGGTCTTCTTGACCGCCTGCATCGCGCGGGCCATGTTGCGCGGGTCGTTGAGGGCATCGAACACGCGGAAGACGTCCATGCCGTTCTCGGCCGACTTCTGCACGAACCGATCGACCACTTCATCTTCGTAGTGGCGATAGCCGAGCAGGTTCTGGCCGCGCAGCAGCATCTGCAGGCGGGAGTTGGGCATCAGCTCGCGGAAGGTCCGCAGCCGCTGCCAGGGGTCTTCATTCAGGTAACGGATGCAAGCGTCATAGGTTGCTCCGCCCCAGCACTCGACGCTCCAGTAACCGGCGGCATCGATGTCGGCACAAGCATCGACCATGTCCTCCATGGCCATCCTGATAGCGATCAGGCTCTGGTGGGCATCGCGAAGAACGAGTTCGGTAACCCCAATGTTTCGACTCATGTCAGTCATCTTCGCATCCCGTTCGAGCGCGTTTGCGACCTCTATGGAAAATTGACAGAACATGAGACGAACTGCCCGAGTGCTGAGCAAACGTGCTTGCCCCGGCCCCGGATGCACCCCCGTTCAGACGTTCATGCACGCGCCCTGATTCGTTCACCTGGAAGGGGGTGTGTCGCCCACCAACTCCCGAGAGATTGGTCCCGACACCGGCGGGGGGCCGGATCGGACGCTGAGGGGGAGCCGCATGACTGCCATGTTGAGCACCGCGCTTCCCCAACCCACCAGCGAGGCCGCCGTCCCCCGCCGGTTCGTCAGCCGGGCATCGGTCTCCGACGTGATCTTCCGTCGGGTGGCCACCTCGGCCGGGATCATCACCGTGGCGATCATGCTGGCGGTCGGACTGTTCCTGTCACTGCGGGCCTCCACCGCACTGCGCACAGTGGGCTGGACGTTCCTCACCGAGCAGCAGTGGTCACCGGAGACCAACACCTTCGGCGTGGCCGCCATCCTCTTCGGCACCGTCACCATCGCGGTCATCGCGCTGACGGTGAGCGTGCCGCTGTCGATCGGGACGGCCCTGCTGCTGTCCGAGGTCGCCACCGGACGGTTGCGCGCCACCCTGGTCACCCTGGTCGACCTGATGGCGGCCGTGCCCAGCATCGTCTTCGGCCTGTGGGGGGTGTACTTCCTCCAAGGCAACATCATTCCGGTGGCCAAATGGATCTCCATCTGGTTCGGCTGGCTGCCGTTCTTCGCCGTCACCGACGCCAGTGGCCAGCCGTTCACCGAAGCCAGTGCGTTCACCTCCTCGGCGTTCATCGCCGGAATCGTGGTCGGGATGATGGTCGTGCCCACCCAGACCGCGATCATGCGCGAGGCCTTCGCCCGGGCGCCGATCGGCGAGCGGGAGGGCGCCTACGCTCTCGGCTCCACCCGCTGGGGCATGATCCGGGCGGTCGTCCTGCCCTTCGGCAAGGGCGGCATCATCGGCGGAATCATGCTCGGCCTCGGCCGCGCGCTGGGCGAGACGATCGCGGTGTACATGATCATCTCGCCGATCTTCGTCATCAACTGGCAGGTGCTCAAGACCGGCACCAACTCGGTATCGGCCCTGATCGCACTGCGCTACGGCGAGGCCAGCGAGTTCGGGCTGTCGGCGCTGATGGCAGCAGGCCTGGTGCTGTTCCTGCTGACCTTGGTGATCAACTTCACCGCGTCCTCGATCGTTGCCCGCTCACGTTCAGGAGCCCAAAGCGATGACTGACCTCACCGAGCTGATCCACACCCCGTCCGGCACCCGGACGCCGGTGGCCGGCGACACCCCGACCGGCGCACCGCGCGAGGTGCGGGGAATGACCGCCCGGCAACGCTTCGACCTGATCGGTGCGGCGATCTCGGGGGCGTGCCTGACGACCCTGCTGTTCGGCTGGTTCGCCCCGCTGTCGGGAGCGCTCGGCTGGGTGGTGGTCGCCTTCATCAGCTTCCTCGGCCTCTACGTGCTGCTGGTCAGCCTGGACTCCGACACCCAGGAAGTGATCGACCGGTTCACCACCGTGCTGTTCACCAGCGCCGGAGTGGTGCTGTTCGGGGCACTGGCGTTCATCGTGGTCTACACCCTGGCGCGCGGCGTCGAAGCCCTGACCAACGCCAACTTCTTCACCGAAACGATGCAGTTCGCCGGGCCGCTCGACCCGCTCTCTGCCGGCGGCATCGCTCACGCCATCGTCGGCACCCTGATTCAGATCTCGATCGCTTTGGCCATCGCCGTTCCGCTGGGCATCGGCACCGCGGTCTTCCTCAATGAGGTCGGCGGACGCTTCGCCCGCTTCGTCCGGACGGTGTCGGACGCGATGACCGCCCTGCCCTCGATCGTGGCCGGGTTGTTCGTCTACGCCGCGGTGATTCAAGGAGTCACCCACGAACGCTCCGGGCTGGCCGCCGGCATCGCAATCACCGTGATGATGCTGCCGATCATCATCCGGTCGGCGGATGTGGTGCTCCGGCTGGTGCCCGGCAACCTGCGTGAGGCGTCCTATGGGCTCGGCGCGACCCGGTGGCGCACCGTGTGGCACGTCGTCCTGCCCACCGCCCGCTCCGGCCTGGTCACCTCGGTGATCCTGGGCACCGCCCGCGGTATCGGCGAGACCAGCCCCGTCCTGCTGACCTCGGGGGTGACGGCGGCGATGAACACCAACCCGCTCACCGGCCCGATGATCTCGCTGCCGCTGCAGGTGTTCGACTTCGTCCGCTCACCCGAGCCGTCGATGGTGGCCCGCGGCTTCGGCGCAGCCGCCGTCCTGCTGGTGCTGGTCCTGGCGCTGTTCCTGATCGCCCGCAGCCTGGGCGGACGCGCACCCGGCGACCTGTCCGAGCGCCAGCGCCGGGCCGTGCTCGCCGCCTCACGCCGCGACGTTCAACGCTTCACCGCGCGCCAAGCCCACGCCGAGCGCGCCCTCGTCCCCGCCGGTGCGCGGACCGTCCAAGGAGATCCCCGGTGATTCGAAAGACCCTGCTCGCTGCCGTCGGCGTGAGCCTGCTGACCCTGGCGGCACTCGGCGGCGGCCCGGCCACCACCGCCCAGGCCGAGACCTACTTCCCGATCACCGGGACGGGTTCGACCTGGTCGCAGAACGCGCTGGACCAGTGGCGCAGCAATGTGGCCAAGAACTACGCGATGACCGTCAACTACTCCGGCGTGGGTTCGTCCTCGGGACGGCGCGACTTCATCGACGGCACCGTCGACTTCGCGATCTCGGAGATCCCGTTCCAGGCCAAACCCGAGGACGGCTCGGCACCCGAGACGGTGCGCTCGGGCTGGGGCTATGCCTACATGCCGATCGTGGCCGGCGGCACCAGCTTCATGTACAACCTGAAGATCAACGGCAAGCGGGTGACCAACCTGCGGCTGAGCGGGGAAACCGTCACCAAGATCTTCACCGGAGCCATTACCAACTGGAACGACCCGGCGATCAAAGCCGACAATCCCGGATTGGCGATGCCCACCAAGCCGATCGTCCCGGTGATCCGCTCCGACGGCTCCGGCACCTCGGCGCAGTTCACCTTGTGGATGAGCAAGCAGTACCCCGCACTGTGGAAGAAGGGGATGACCTCCCAGTTCCCCAGCTTCGGTAACGCCAAGGCTCAGAAGGGCTCCGACGGGGTGTCCGGCTACGTCTCGCAGAACTACGGCGAAGGCGCGATCACCTACGTGGAGTACTCCTACGCCAAGAAGGCCGGCTTCCCGGTGGCCAAGCTGCTGAACAAGTCGGGCTACTACGTGGAACCGACCGCCTCCTCGGTGGCAGTGGCGCTGATGAAGGCCGAGATCAACACCAACGAATCCTCGCCCGACTACCTCACGCAGATCCTGGACGGGGTGTACAACAACCCCGACAAGCGGGCCTACCCGCTGTCGAGCTACTCCTACATGATCGTGCCCACCAAAGTGCAGGGCATCTTCACCGCCAACAAGGGCAACACCTTGGGCGCGTTCATGCGCTACGTGTTGTGCGAGGGCCAGCAACAGGCCGACACGTTGGGCTACTCACCGCTGCCGATGAACCTGGTGATGGCCGGCTCCGACCAGATCAAGCGGATCCCCGGAGCGGGCAACACCGGCATCGACACCGCCAAGTGCAACAACCCCACCTTCAAGGCCGGCGACTCACCCTCGAAGAACCAGCTCGCCCTCACCGCGCCGTACCCCGCCGACTGTGACAAGCAGGGCACCAGCCAGTGCACGACCGGCACGGCGGGCGCGAAGCAGGACACTCCCACCACCGGTTCGGGCACTGGCGGGACGGCAAACACCGGCACCACCTCGGGCACCGGAACCGGGGTGGACACCAGCACCGGGACGGGCACGGGGACGGGCACCACCACCGACGAGAACGGCAACGTGCTCTCCTCCAACGGCTCCGGGAGCGGCGCGGTGGCCAGCCCGTTCACCCTGCCCGACCAGGGCATGGGCACCAACCAATGGCTGATGGTCACCGCTGCCCTGCTGCTGATCGGCGCTGTCGTGCTGCCGCCATTGGTGTCGCAGCGGATGCGTCCAGGGGGTGGCCGTGGCTACTGAGGTGCCAGCGCCGACCCGGTGGACCCTGGCGACGGTCGCCGGATTGTGCATGCTCTCGTGGGCCAGCCTGGGCTTGACCGTCCAGCCGGCTCAGGCCGAGACCGCCAGCGACTCGGCCAAGACTGTGACCGCGGCCGCCTACGATCCCGACGCCGCCACCTCTCCCACCCCGGGCCTGCGGGTGACGGTGTCGCAGACCAACGACCTGATCCAGCAAGGCATCAAGGTCAGCTGGACCGGCGGGGTGCAGTCCAGCGCCCCCACCCAGCAGACCGGCGGGGCGAACTTCTTGCAGATCGCTCAATGCTGGGGGGACGAGCCCGGCAGCAACGGCACCCGTCCAGATCGCACCACCTGCCAATACGGCGGGATCAACGTGGTCGGCGACCAGCGGTTCAGCTACCGCAACTCCGCCGACGAGGTCGACCCGAAGGATCTGGCCTACACCGCCGTCGGCACCACCTTCTTCGATCCCACCCTGACCGCTGTGCCGTTCGTGTCGGCGACCGGCACCACCGTGAAGCTGGTCGAGAACGGCAAGGTCGTGCCCGATCCGCCCGACTTGGACAACAACGAGTTCTTCAACAAATACACGACCAACGAGGTCTCCTGGGCAGGCACCGGCGCCGACGGCTCCGGATCGGTCAGCTTCGAACTGCAGACCAACCAGCAGTCACCCGGCCTCGGCTGCGGGGCGCCGGTCACCGCCGCCGACGGCACGGTCACCGGCAAGCCGTGTTGGCTGGTGGTGATCCCCCGCGGCGAAAAGGATGCCTCCAATGTCGCGATCAACCAGTCGGGGCTGTTCTGGGAGACCTGGAAACACCACCTCGCCGTCCGGCTGAACTTCAAGCCCATTGGCCAGCACTGCGCCCTGGGTGCAGTCGAGCGGCAACTCTCGGGCAGCGAACTCATCTCCGGTGCGGTGAGCCAGTGGCAGCCGAAGCTGTGCAACACCACCGGCGGTGCGGTGTACTCCCTGCTCACCGGGCCGGAATCGGATGCCGCTCTGGCCGCCAACGGCACCACCGCCGCACCGCTGGCGGTCACGTCCCGCCCACTGGCGGTCGATGGGGTCACCGACAAACTCGCCTACGCACCGATCGGGTTGACCGGGGTGTCGATCGCCTTCGCCATCGACCACCAGGCGAATGCCGGACGCGAAGTTCCTGCCGAGGTCGCCGCCAAGGAACGGCTGGCGTTCACCTCGATGAAGCTGACCCCACGGTTGTTGGCCAAGCTGCTCACCGCGTCCTACACCGACGCGCTGCCGCAAGCCTCCGACAAGTCCCACCTCAGCAGCGTCCGCAACCTGACCACCGACCCCGATTTCCTCGCCATCAACGACTCCGAATGGGCCTCCATGGGGATCGCCTCGGTCGGCGTCAGTGACGTGCTGATGCCGCTGGGTCGCTCGGACGCCGCCCAGGCGGTGTGGACCTACATCATGGCCGACGCCGATGCGCGCAACTTCCTGGCCGGCACGGCCGACCCGTGGGGAATGCACGTGAACCCCTACTACTCGACCAATGCCGCCTTCAACAAGAACCACGTGGCCATGGAGTTGCCGCGAAACGACTTCCCCAAGGCTGACCCCACCGAGTTCGCCGGCTTGGCCAACCACGCCTATGCCGATGTGGTGAACCTGGTCACCTGGCGTCCGTTCACCTCCAGCTTGGACGCGGGCGGCTACGACGTGCTGCGCGGCGACCCGCTGCAGTTGGGCGCCTGGGACCCGACCGCCACCCCGCCGAAGTTCAGCAAGGGCGACCGCGCCCTGGTGGGCCTCCAAGCAGTGATGGGTTTGACCGACACCGCGGCCGGGGCCAAGTACCAGGTGGTACAGGCGTCCCTGCGCAACCCCGCCGGCGCGTTCGTGGCACCGACTTCGGCCTCACTCGGCGCCGCGGCCGCCGCCATGACCAAGAACAAGACCCAAAGCCAGGTGGTCGGCTTCGATCCGACCTCTGCGGCAGCGAAGAAGGCCACCACCGCCTACCCGCTGGCCATGCCGGTCTACGCGGCGGTGAACCCGGCAATGGACGGTGCCGAACTGCGTGCCGACTACGCCGCCTTCATCACCTACGCGGTCAACGGCGGCCAGACGCCGGGCACCAATGACGGCCAACTCCCCGACGGCTACGCTCCGCTGCCCGCCGCCTGGAAGACCCAGGCGACCACCGCGGCGAAGGCCATCAAAGACGGTGCGTGGCCGGCCACGTCGTCCCCCACACCCAGCCCGAGCGGAGTGCCCACCACCCGATCGACCACCCCGACGACCACCCAGCCAACCTCCGGACAACCCACCAACCCCGCTCCCAGCGGGGCGCCGTCCGGTGCCCTGAACGGCAAGGCCACCCCGGACGATCCGAAGGTGGGCGCGTTCACCGCGGTGGTGCCGGGGACCGCGGCGCTGGGGTTGGCAGCAGCGCTCAGCGTGCCGCTGATCTCCCGATTCCGGGGGAGACGTCCGTGACCACGACAGGTCACCCAAAAGTTCCGGGGCGGGGACCCCGTTTCCGCAGAATCCCCGCCCCGGAGGGTCGGACGCAGTCGCATCCGTCCCGGAACTACAACGAAAGGTTCCCACAATGAAGATCAAGAAGCCATTGATCCTCGCGTCGGTGGCGGGCTTGGCCCTGTCCACCTTCGCGGCGATCACTCCGGCCTTCGCCGATCCGGTCTCCGGTAGCTACGCTGCCGTGGGCTCAGACACCTTGGATGCGTCGATGAACGCCCTGGCCAATGGCACCAAGGTCACCGGATCCACCGTGCGCATCTCCGCCGGGAGCACCCCGATCGGCAGCTTCGACGCCTTCGGCTCCTCGCTCATCCAGACCAAGCCCACCGGCCCCTACTTCGTCCGTCCGGAAGGGTCCGGCAACGGCGTCAACGCGCTGATCGCCTCGATCCGCGGCGTCAGCGAGCCCACCCAGCTGTGGAACGGGGTCAACATCGGCGGCCAGGTCGACATCGCCCGGTCCTCCAGCGGTCCCACCGCAGATGCCAACGGCAAGCTGAGCTGGGTTCCCTACGCCCGCGATGCTGTCGCCTACGCCTACCTGCCGGTCGCCGGCCACGAAAGTGATCTGGCGAACCTGACCACCGCTCAACTCAAGGGCCTGTACAACGGCACCATCACCAGCATCGGCAGCACGACGGTGAACGTGATGATCCCGCAGAACGGTTCGGGCACCCGGAAGTTCTTCCTGAAGACCATCGGTGTCTCCAGCGACAGCTCCTGCCCGCTGACCGTGTGCAGCACCAGCACCACCCCCGAGAACGATGCCAGCAAGCTCACCGTGGCCGGCAGCATCATCCCGTTCTCGGCGGCCAACTACATCGCCCAGGCCAACGGTGTGCAGGTCAACACCATCGGCACCTCCGGCGTGTTGCTGGGAGCCCCCGACGGCAATGCTCCGTTCACCGGCACCGGCTCCAGCCTGGTTCCGGCGTCGGCCTTCTACAACACCTCCTACGGCCGCGACACCTACCTGGTGGTGGAGTACGCCCGGGTCACCAGCGGTGACGCGAAGTACGACGCCACGCTCGCCGCGTTGGTGAACTCGACCTCGGCCACCTCGCTGACCAACTTCGCCTCCGCGCTGCCCAGCCAGCCGGGTTCGGTGAAGAAGAAGTTCGGCTTCCTGGCCCCGTCCTCGTCCGCGCCGGTTCGCGCCAACAACTGGTGATCCGCCCAACCAACCTGCTTTCCCATCCCACAGATTCGATAGGAACAAAGTGATGAAGAAGAAACTGATCCGCCTGGCGGCGGCCGCCGGCGTGGCCGGCCTGGTCGCCTCCATGGCGCCCCTCTCGTCGGCCTTCGCTGCCAGCACGCCGACCTACGACACCACGACCGACGCGCCCATCTACATGATGGACAACACCACCGCTGCCGGGATCGACGCCGGCACCCAGCTGGACTGGAACTACGGCAACGGCATCGTGCTGACCGCCAACCCGGTTCCTGCTGACCTCGGTGACCTGTCCTGGGCCACCTTCGCCACGCCGGCTGGGGCCACCCACTCCATCTCGTTCATCAGCGCACCGGGCTCCGAGCGGACGCCGTCCGCCTGGAAGCAGTGGGGCGACTTCAGCTCCGCTGACGGTGGCGTGCTGCTCCCGTCGGTGTGGCCGTCCTACCTCGGTAACGGCGCTCCGGCCACCACCAAGGCCAACGGCGGTACCTACAGCATGGGCATCGCCATGGTCGACGGCACCGCCGTCGCCAGCACCCACGTGATCAAGGCGTACTACACCACCATCAACGTGGACGCCGGCACCGGCACCTGGACGTTCGCCACCCCGGCGCCCGTCGTGGTGGTCACCGACGTTCCCACCACCACCACCGTGTCGGCGACCCCGACCTCGGTGGAGGCCGGTCAGACCACCACGCTGACCGCGAACGTCGCCGCTACCGGTAAGACCGTGACCGGCAACGTCGAGTTCTACGAGGGCACCGCCAAGATCGGGACCGTGGCGCTGTCCAGCGGCTCGGCCTCCAAGGTCGTCACCGTGGGCACCACCGGCGCGCACACCTACTCGGCCAAGTTCGTGGAGAACACCGTCGGCACTGACAAGTTCCTGGCCTCGGCCTCGGCTGATGTCACTGTCACCGGCACCGCTCCGGCCGTTCCGGTGCCGCCGAACGCCGCCGGGGAAGAGGCGCTCAACGTCAACTCCCGTCACGGCGCCACCGCGACCTACGACGAGGCCACCCACAAGGCGACCTTGAACGTCGATGCGGTCAACGAAGGCAAGACCGTCAACGTCATCGCCTACTCCACGCCGAAGTTCCTCGGCCAGCTGGTCGTGACCGGTGGCAAGGTGACCGTGGACGTCTCCACCCTGGCTGCCGGCACCCACAAGCTGTCGATCGCCGATCCGAACACCGGTGACGTCCTGGCCTGGGCCGACTTCATCAAGTCCGACGCCGCGATCAGCCCGTCGTTCAGCAAGACCATCGACGCCGACGTGGCCGCTCTGGCCCCGTCCGACGGCGAGTTCTCGCTGATCAACACCAGCGGTGCCAGCGTGCACCTGACCAACCCGGTGATCGTCGGCGGCCAGTCGGTCGTCTCCGGTGAACTGGGCACCTTCAAGGTGACCGACCTGCGTCAGGTCTCCAAGCCCGGCTGGAAGTTGAGCACGAACGTGGCCGACTTCACCAAGGGCACCGACACCATCGCCAAGTCCGCCCTGGGGATCGCACCCAAGGTCGTCAGCCAGGCCGGTAGCGGCGCCACCGCTCCCACCCTGGGCACGGCTCTGGTCTCGGGCAGCGCCACCTACCCGTGGGACTTCGCCACGCTGGCCGGGGGCGCCTTCTCCGGTGTGAGCACGTACAACGCCGATCTGGTCTTCACCGCTCCTGCGGGCAAGCCGGCCGGTACCTACTCCTCCACCATCACCCTCACGCTGGTCTCCAACTGAGTCCTTCCGGTGAGGCCGGCCGATCCCACGATCCCGGCCTCACCGGAGCCTCGGGACCCGCTCTTG
>JAJTBJ010000074.1 GCA_021286985.1 Propionibacteriales bacterium
GCTGGCCGAGTTCGCGGCCCGCCTGGAGACCGCCTTCACCATCGCCGAGGCCGATGCGTCCGCACTGGTGACGCTCGGCGTGGTGCCGACCACCCCGCACACCGGCTACGGCTACCTGCACCGCGGGGAGGCATTGGAGGGCTATCCCGGCGCCTACCGGGTGGCCGAGTTCGCCGAGAAGCCCGCGCTGGAGGTCGCGCAGCAATACCTGTCGTCGGGGGAGTACTGGTGGAACGCCGGCATGTTCGTCTGGCGGGCCGAGACCTTGCTGGAGCAACTGCGGCTGCTGCTGCCGGCGACCCACGCCGCGGTGCGCGACCTGGCCGCGCACCCTGAGCGGCTGGGCGAGATCTTCCCGACGCTGTTCAAGACGTCGGTCGACTACGCGGTGATGGAGCCGGTCTCGACCGGCCAGGGCAGCGCGCATGTGGTCGCCGTCGCATTGGACATCACCTGGCGCGACATCGGCGGCTACGCCAGCCTGGCCGAGATCCTCACCCCGGACGGCGCAGGCAACGCCACGGCCGGACGGACCGTCACTCTCGACGCCGGTGACAACGTGGTATTCAACGCCGATCCCGATGCGGTGGTGGCCCTGTTGGGTGTGCGCGATCTGGTTGTCGTCCGCACCCCGGCGGCGACGTTGGTGGCCAACGCGGCCGACGCCGAACGGATCAAACAGCTGGTGGCCGAGGTCGCTGAGGTGGCCGGTCCGGACTTCGCCTGAGGTTCGTCCTGGTTGAGTCGGGACGATAGCCTGAGCACACCCCGACGAGGTAAGGCGAGGCATGATCGAGAATCTGAAACGGTTCCGCGAGCCGTTGGCATGGCTGGCGATTGCGCTGACGCTCTTGGGGATCGGTCTGACCGCGTGGCGGCTGGTGACAGGCCTGCGAGAGGGCACCGTGACGGAGGCCTTCCAGGACGTCGGCGGCGGCTGGCTGAACGCGCCGCTGACCTTGGTGGTCGTGGTGATCGTGCTGAGCTGCTCGCTGGTGACTCCGGCGCTGCGCCGGGCCCTGGTGCTGACCCGGATCGCGGCGGCGGTCTTGGGTGCCGGAGTGCTGCTGACGCTGGCCAGCGTGCTGATGGGCATGTGGGCGTCGTTCGGTGCGACGGTGCTGCTCGACCTGCTCGGCGGCTTGTTGGACGCGGCGTTCAAGGCGCTGCTGGCGGCCACTTTGTGGATCTTCTTGCGCGGGGTGAAGGCCGGTCGAATCGAGACCGCGCCGAGGACCGTCCCGATGCCCCAGCTGCCCGTCGAGACTGTGGAGCCCGGGGAAGCGACGGCCGAACCACAGTCGACCACGTGGACGCGAGACGCTGCGGCAGGCAGCGTTTGGTGGACCGCCGACGCCGCTGCCGCCGGTGAGCCCGGCAAGGACCGGATGCCCGAGGTGGCCGAACCGGCCGAAGCCGAACGTCCCCGTACGGGTGACTAGGCGGGCTTGCGGCGACAAATCCGTTCGCGACGCGCGATGGTAGCTCACCCGGGGTTGACTTCCGGGTAATGACAAGCGTGTAATTCAGTACATGGTTCGCAGTTGCCTGCGGACGGGTCGAGGAGAAAACACATGCAGGAACTGTTCCTGATCGTGGAGCCTGAGGGCGAAGAAGGGCTGCTGGGTTGGCAGTCCCGTTCGTTGTGCGCTCAGACCGACCCAGAGGCGTTCTTCCCCGAGAAGGGCGGCTCCACCCGTGAAGCGAAGAAGGTGTGCCTCTCGTGCGAGGTCCGCTCCGAGTGCCTGGAATACGCCCTGGCCAAGGACGAGCGGTTCGGCATCTGGGGTGGCCTGAGCGAGCGGGAGCGGCGTCGTCTGAAGAAGCGCGCAATCTGAGGGTTCGTGGCGTCACGGTAGGCTGGGACTCCGGTGTGGGGGTTCCGGGTCCGAAAGGTTGCGCGTGAGCGAAGGCGTTGACGAGTTCGGTCTAGATCCGTGGGGTTGGCTACACGACCTTGATGAGGCTCAAGAAGCTGATCTGAGCGGCTTTCGGGTCACGGCGGTGATGGTGCCCGCCGACGGTGATCCGTCCCGCTGCGCCGCCGCCCTCAATGAACAGAGCGTCGACGTCGCCTCGATCACCACCCGGCTCGACCCCGACCAGCCAGGCGACTGGCTGTGGATCGTCCCCGACGACACCGTCCCCGAACCGGACGCCCTGGAACGGCTGCTGATTCGCGTCCTGGCCGAGCGGGACACGTCCGTGGTGGGCTGCCTCCTGATCGAGCCGCGCCGCCGCGGCGCCGGCAAACTGGTCAGCGACTGGGCCCAGACCATCTCCGGCAACGGCCGGATGCACCTACTCACCGACCCCGGCGAGCTGTACCAAGGCCAGCTGACACCGATCCGGGCCCTCGGCGTCCCCGCCGCGGGCATGCTGGTGCGCGGCGATGTCTGGCGCTTCCTCGGCGGCTTCAACACCGACCTGCCGCGCAGCCACTGGGGTCTGGATTTCGGCTGGCGGGCCAACCTGACCGGCTACCGGGTGATGGCCGACCCCGAGGCCCAGCTGACCAACTACGCCCCCTTCAGCGACCCGGCGCTCGACCGGGCGGCCGGCCTGGCCCTCACCGTGGCCAACACCAAGCGGCTGTGGCGCTGGGCGGTGGGCCTGCGGTTGATCGTGGCGACGTTGATCGTCGCGGTGGGCTACCTGCTGGGCAAAGACCTGACCCGCGCCGGCGAGGAGTTCGGCGGCCTGTGGCAGTGGCTCCGCAACCGACGCATGCGCCGCGACCTCAACCGCGAACTGGCCTCCCTGCCGGTCAAGCCAGGCACCGCAGCCACCACCCGCGCGCTGCGCCCGGCGCTCGGCTCGGGCGTCCGGCGAGCCGCCGCGCTCACCGCCACCCGCTTCGGCGCGTGGCTGGAAACCTTCTCCGGCCGAGGCGACTCGGTCAGCTTCGACGAAATGACCGGCGACGATTTCGCCGAGGTCGGCGACAGCCGCCAGCAGATCCCGCTGGCCGCCACCGTCGGGGCCGTGCTGGCCATCGGCGCGCTGCTGGCCTCGCGCAACAGCTATGAGGCCGGGCTGCTGTCGGCCGCCCAACTGCTGCCGGCGCCGGAGACCTCGGCCGCCCTGATCGACTCCTACTTCCAGCCGGTCGCCGGCGGAGCCAGCACCGGGACGCCGTGGGCTGCGATCGTCGGCATCGTCTCGCTGATCACCTTCGGACACCCCGACTGGCTGGTCACGATTCTGCTGTGCCTGGCCGTGCCGCTGTCGTGGCTGCTGGCCTTCCGGGTTTTCCGGCTGGTCGTCTCCGAGCGCTATCTCGCCGGGATCGCCGCCCTGGCCTACGCGCTGATCCCTGCGATCATCGGCGGGCTCAATGTGGGCAGCCTCGGGGTGGCCGCAATCAGCATCCTGCTGCCGGTTCTGGCCTACAGCGCCCGCCACTGGCTGGTCGTCACCGAATGGAGCTGGCGGGCCGCCGGCGCGGTGTCGTTCTGGCTATTGCTGGTGGTGGCGCTGGTGCCGGCCTTCTGGCTGGTCGCGCTCGCGGGGGCGATCGTGCTGGCGCTGCGCGCCGGACGTCCGCACATCTGGCTGCAGGTGTCGCTGGTGGTCGCCGCTCCGCTGATCACCCTGATCGGACCGTGGGGCGGGCTGATGCTGCGCTACCCGGGTCGACTGCTGACCGGCATCGAGCCCAGCCTGGCCCCCATCACGGCGGTGGCGCCGTGGCTGCTGGTGCTCGGCCATCCGCTGGACGCCGGCGCCCCGGCCTGGATCGGCATCGGACTGTTCGCCGTGCTCTGGCTGGCCGCGCTGGTGGGTGCCTGGCGGCGTCCGGCCCAGGCCCTGCCGGGTCTGGCGGTGGCCGCGGCGGCCATGATCGTCGCTGTGGTGATCACCCGGCTCGTGGTCGAAGTGCCGCCGGGCACCTGGGCTCGTCCCGAGGCCCTGGAATGGGTGGTGCTGGCCGCCGGTGGCTTGTTGGTCGCCGGTGCGCGTGGCCTGGAAGGCGTCACCACAGAACTGGCGGGAAAGAACCTGGGCGTGCGCCACCTTGGGCTGCTGGGCCTGGCTCTGGCCACCGCCGCCGCCCTGCTCACCGGGCTCGGCTGGTGGGTGTTGGCCGGGCAACTGGGGCTGACCCGCGGGCCCGCCGAGACCGTGCCCACCTTCGTCGCCGACGCGCAGGTGTCCTCCACCCCCGGACGGACGCTGACCATGTCGGCCGACGCCGATCAGGTGGGGTGGGCGCTGTCGGAGCACCACTTCTCGCGGTTGGGTGACGCCGAACGCGGCCTGGCCTTCGGCGGCAGCGCCGACGCCCGCTCACTGGCCGCCTCCGTGGTGACCCGGTTGGTGGGGGAGAGCGCCGACGAGCAGATCGTCCCCGACCTGGTGCGCCTCGGCGTGTCTTATGTGACCTTGTCCGGCGGGGAGGCGTCCCAGCGGATCTCGATCAACAACACCCCCGGCCTCGGCCTTGGTACCGGCACCGATGCCCAGTTCGTCTGGCCGGTGCCGAACTCGGCGATCGCGGTGGTCGACGACGGTCAGAACCGGGTGATCACCGGTAACGGTGAGCCGATCGCGCCCGGCGCGGCCGAGCGGGTGCTGCAGTTGGCCGTCCCGAATGATCCGGGTTGGGTCGTCGAACTGGACGGCCAGCGCCTGGAGCCGGTCGCCAATGACGGGCCGGGAATGAGCTTCCGGCTCGGCGCTGCCGGTGGCACGCTGCGCTATCACCTGGTGGCGGCGAATCCGTGGTGGGCCTGGATCCAGTTGGCCGGGCTGGCTGCGTTGGCCCTGCTGGCGGCGCCGTCGGTGCGCCGACGTCCACCGACCCAGCCGCGCCGCATCGTGGGAGGCGAACTGTGAAGCCTTGGATCTACCCGGCCGGCATCGCCGGGGTCGTGGGTGTCGCCGTGTTGGCCACCAGCCTGACCGGTGCGGTGACCGCGCCTCCGGAGCAACTGCGCGAGTCGACCACCCGCGTGTCGGTGGTGTGCCCGGCCTTCAGCTCGGCCGCCACTCGCATTCGTGTCGCCGCGCAAAGCGCCAACGAGAAGGTGCGCACGGCCAAGCTGTCCACCCCGCAAAAGGCCACCGACACCGAGGGTCTGGCCGTGGTGGCCGACCCGGGCGAGCCGGTGCGAGTCTCGGTCGGACGCTCCCAACTTTTCGGTGCCACCACGTCGGCCAGTGCCCCCGGTGGCCCCGGTCGCGGACTGTCGCTGGCCAGCTGCCTGGCGCCAGCTGCGACGTTCTGGTTCAGCGGGGTCGACATCACCGAGGCGGCACAGTCCGACCTGGTGCTGGTCAATCTCGACTCCACCGATGCCGTCGTCGACCTGGTTGCCTACGGCACCGGCGGACGGCTGAGCGCTCCGCGTGGGCTGACCGTCAAGGGCAACTCGTCCAGCTCGGTGGCGCTGGGAGCGATCCCGCGGCACCCGGATCCGATCACCTTGAAGGTGTCCACGTCGCAAGGCCGGGTCGCGGCTTTCGTCCGCCAGCTCACCTGGCAGGGCAACACCCCGCTGTCGGCGGAGTGGGTGCCCGCGGGCATCGGCCCGGCGACCGATCAGGTGCTGCCCGGCATCCCGGCCGGCAAGGGCAAGCGCGTTCTGCTGGTCACCAACCCTGGTGAGCTCACCGCCGACGTGAACATCGATGTGCTCGGCCCGTCCGGGCGCTCTCAACTGGCCAACGCCGCCCGGGTGCAGGTGCCGCCGGGGGTGACCCTGCCGGTGGATCTCGCGCCGGGTCTGGGCGGACAGGCTGCGGCGGTGCAGGTGACCTCCAGCCTGCCGGTGGCTGCCGGCCTGTCAGCCGACAACGGCCAGGTGCCGGCCAAGTACGACACGGTCGTGGACGGCCCCGCACCCGCAGTGCCCGCTGATGCGCTCTGGCCGGTCGCGCTCGGTGCGCAGACTGCCGGGACCTTGCAGCTGGTCAACCCCACCAATGCCGACGTGGTGGTGAACGTGAGCCTGACCGCCGGCGCCAAGGGTGCGCCGCAGACGACTGCGGTCACCGTGACAGCGTCCTCGACCGCGCAGGTGGCGCTACCGAAGGCGGACGCGGTGACCATCCGCATCCAGACTGATGCAACTGCGGTGCGGGCGGCGGTGCTGGCCACGGCCACGCTGGGGATGGTCAAGGGAACGGCCGTGCTCGACCTCGTCGCCAACGAAAGCCGGGCCCATCGGGCTCAGGTGGTCTTCAACCCCCACCTCGGATAGGGCGTGTGCCGGGTTGTCCTCACCAGGCACACCCCGGCGGCACAGACGCCCCCGCGCTACTCGTCCTCGCTGGTTTCACCGGTGGGGTCAAGCTCGTCCAGTGGAATGCCGGTGAGCGCGGACAGTTGCTCCAAGAGCGCCCGATGCACCAACCGCCGCAACTCGGAGGTGGACGTCGCCCGGTGCTCCAGCGGACGCCGGAACAACACCACCGCGGCCGGACGTCCGGGGCCGGCGGCGGTGGCGATCGCCAACGGCACCTGACTCGACCACCAGCCGACCAGGTTGGACGGCACTTCCTCAAAGCCGATATCGACCCCGACGAACGCCCGCGGGCACTGCCGCTCGGCGCGCTGCACGGCGTCGCGCAGCAGTTCGGCGAACAACTCCGCTCCGCGCGGACGCCGCGGCACCCGCATCGGCGCGCCGGTCAGCGGGTTGGGGGCAGCCAGCGGGCCCCGCAATCCCCGTCCGTGTCGGTCCGGTCTGCGCACCCCGCCAGCCTAACCGCCCCCGGCGTCACTCCTGTCTCGAACCCGGCGACACCGGGCGCGACTACCGCAGGCCGGGCCGCTGCGGCGGTAGCGTGGGCGGGTGATCAATCGGCGGTGTTCGCGGACGGCCTGTAGTCGTCCGGCGGTGGCGACGCTGACTTTCGCCTACGCCGATTCCACCGCCGTGCTGGGGCCGCTCGCGTTGCGCTCCGAGCCGGGCACCTACGACCTGTGCGCCGAACACTCCAACCGCCTCAGCGTGCCGCGGGGCTGGGAAGTCGTTCGCCTTCCGGGAGAACTCAGCCCCCGCGCGTCCACCGATGACCTGATGTTGTTGGCCGACGCCGTTCGCAAGGCCGGGATGGGCGAGCCCACGCCGCCACCGGAGCCGCAGGTGACCCGGCGGCGAGGTCATCTGGCCGTCCTCGCCGATCTCGACGACTCCGAAAGTTGGCCGCAGTGATCCGTCCCGAAATCTTCAAAGCCAACGACATCCGTGGGGTGTTCACCGGCCCTGAAGTCGAATGGGATCTCGACGGCGCCCGTGCGGTCGGGGCCGCCTTCGCGGTCGCCTTCGAACTGGACGGCGCTGAGTTCGTGATGGGACGCGACATGCGCCTGGGTGGCCCGGAGCTGGCCCGTGCGTTCGCCGAGGGCGCCGCCGGTCAGGGCGCCAGTGCGATCGACATCGGCCTGGCCTCCACCGACGAGCTGTGGTTCGCTTCCGGGCATCTGAACGTGCCGGGGGTGCAGTTCACCGCCTCGCACAACCCGGCCCGATACAACGGGGTGAAGTTCTGCCGCGCGGCGGCGGCACCGATCACGCCGGAGCAGATGGCTCGGATCACCGAGTTGAGCTTCACCACCCTGCCGCCGGCGGCGACGTCCGGCAGTGTGCGCGAACTCGACCTGCTGGGCGCCTACGCCGAGCGGCTGCACTCGCTGGTCGACACCAACGACATGCGCCGGTTGAAGGTCGTCATCGACGCCGGCAACGGGATGGCCGGGCACACCGCGGGGGCGGTGCTGTCGCCGCTGAACGTGGAGCTGATCGAGCTGTTCACCGATCTGGACGGCAGCTTCCCCAACCATCCGCCGAACCCGCTGGAACCGGCGAACCTGGTCGACGCCCAGCGCGCCGTCCGTGAGCACGGCGCCGACATCGCCCTGGTTTTCGACGGCGATGCCGACCGCTGCTTCATCATCGACGAACGTGGCGAGGTGGTCAGCCCGTCTTCGATCACCGCACTGATCGCCCGAGCGGAGCTGGCCCGCGAGCCCGGTGGGACGATCGTGGTCAACACCATCACGTCTCGCGCTGTGGCCGAAGTGGTCACCGCCGCCGGTGGCCGCGTCGCCGTGAGCACGGTCGGTCACACCCGCATGAAGGCGTTGATGGCCGAGACCAATGCGATTTTCGGTGGGGAACATTCGGCTCACTACTACTTCCGCGACTTCTGGCGGGCCGACACCGGCATGCTCGCCGCCCTGCACGTGCTGGCCATGCTGGGTCGCGCGGGGTCAGTATCCGCCCTGGTGGCGGAGCTACCGACTTATGCGGCTTCCGGTGAGATCAACACCAGTGTTTCGGACCCGCGAGGGACAATGGAACAGGTCGCCGACACCCTCGGTGGCCGAGGTGAGGTGTCCTGGAACGACGGGCTGCTGATCACCACCGATGACTGGTGGGTCAGCGTCCGAGAGTCCAACACCGAGCCTCTGTTACGGCTCAATGTTGAGGCGAAGGATGAGGCCACGGTGGTCGCCCTGCGCGACGCCGCACTGGCCATCATCCGGAAGGAACGAGGATGAACGAGGTGCCCGCAGACCTCTTGGAGTTGCTGGTCTGCCCGTCCTGCCACACGAAGTTGGCGTGGGCTTATGAGTCGGCCGAACTGGCCTGCGATGGCTGCAGCCTGGCCTACCCGGTGCGCCAGGGCATTCCGATACTGCTCGTCGACCAGGCTCGCCGGGGCTGAGTGTGGAGGAGTTCGAGGACGCACGCCTGGAGGACGCGGCCGGCTTGGCCGCCGCTGATCACCTCCTGCGACCACTGGCTGAGTCCGGTGCGCGCGTGCGCCGCGAAGCCATGCTGGCAGAAGGCCCACTGGCCGCGATCCGCCCCGAGGAACAGATTCGGGCGCTGATCACCTTCGGACCAGAGGCCCGCCTGCTGCGCGCCGTCCTCGAACCCACCTGCCCGGTGCCGCTGGTTGCCTGGCCACGGCTGGGTCTGCCTGGCTGGGTGGGGCCGCTGGACGTGGTCGTGGTGCTCGGCGGTGGTGACAAGGCCACCTTGGCCGGCGCCTTCGAAGCCGTCCGGCGTGGTTGCCGGCTGCTGGTGGCCGCCCCCGAGAACTCGATGCTGGCCCGCGAGGCGGGCTCCTCGGCGACCACCTTGTTGCCCACCGCGACCGGTGACCCGCTGGCTGCGGCGATCGTCGCCCTGGCCGGGTTGCAGCGCCTCGGTCTGGGTCCGGACATCTTCATCGACCAGGTCGCCGACGCGATGGATCAGGTGGCGTCCGAGTCGGCGGCGATGGTCGACATCGCCCAGAACCCGGCCAAGGCGATGGCCTTGGAACTTGCCGACGCCGCGCCGCTGGTGTGGGGTGGCTCGATCCTGGCGGCCCGCGCCAGTCGACGGATCGCGGAAGCCCTGCGCTCGGCGACCGGACGGGTGGTGCTGTCGGCCGATGCCGGCGCCCTGGAGCCGCTGCTGGCGGCGACCGCGCCGCGAGATCCGTTCGCTGATCCCTTCGAGGAGGGGCCGAGTACTCGGCGTCCCGGCCTGGTGATGATCGACGACGGCCGCGACGATGAGCAGGCCGCCGAGGAACGTCAGCGCTTGCGGGCGCTGGCCTACACCCAAGAGGTGATGGTCTCCAACCTCAGCCACACCGAGGGTGATCCGGTGCAGCGCTACGCGACGGTGCTGTTGAAGGGCCTGTTCGCAGCGGCCTATCTGCAGATCGGGCTCGGTCGGGTCTAGGGCCAACCGAAAGCGTAGTTATCGCCGGGGTGTTCGGGCACTCTCTGGGCGGCCCAACCGATGTCGTCGTTTTGACCGCCGATTCCGGCTCCAAAACGCCGGTTTCGATGGGCACATGAAGTGGTCCCTTCCGCTGGTTGAGCAGCGGCGGAGCCGCGGGTCGAAACCTCTGTTGCGTCACAGGGTCACGCGTTCGCCACCTGCCGAAGGCGGTTGGTTGGTCAAGCGGGCACCGCACTTCTGGCAGGATCGTCGTCCATGAGCAGTCATGGGAGTTCGAAGGCCGTCGTCGCCGCACTCAGCGCCAACCTCTTCATCGCCGCCACCAAGTTCGGCGCCTGGGCGCTGACCGGGGCGTCCTCGATGCTGGCCGAAGGTGTGCACTCGGTGGCCGACTCGGCCAACCAGATCTTGTTGCTGCGTGGCGGGGCCTCGGCGAAGAAGGAAGCGACCGCAGAGCACCCGTTCGGCTACGGCCGGGCGCGCTACATCAGCGCCTTCCTGGTCTCGGTGATCCTGTTCAGCCTGGGTGGCCTGTTCGCCCTCTATGAGGCCTTTCACAAGTTCGAAGAACTGCATGCTGGGCATGGCGATGACCTGTTGAACGGACCGTGGTGGTGGGTGCCGCTGGCAGTGCTGGGAGCGGCGATCATCGCCGAGGGCTTCAGCTTCCGGACGGCGATCTCCGAATCCCGACCGAACAAGGGCAGCCAGTCGTGGGCACGGTTCATCCAGACGGCCAAGTCGCCGGAGCTGCCCGTGGTGCTGCTGGAGGACTTCGCCGCTCTGATCGGTCTGATCTTCGCGCTCGTCGGCGTCGGCATGACGCTGCTCACCCATAACGCGATCTGGGACGTGATCGGCACCGGCCTGATCGGCGCGCTGCTGATCGCGGTCGCGATCGTCCTGGCGATCGAGACCCGCAGCCTGCTGCTGGGGGAGTCGGCCTCTGCCGAGACCGTGGTGAAGGTCACTGAGGCCTTGGCGGCCGCAGACGGCGTCCAGCGCGTCATCCACCTCAAGACGTTGCACCTAGGCCCGGAGGAAATCCTGGTGGCCGCCAAGATCGCCGTGGAGCCGACCGAGTCGGCGGCCCGCGTGGCCAAGATCATCGACAACGCCGAGGTGCAGATCCGGGCGGCGGAGCCGTGGGTGACCGCGCTCTACCTAGAGCCCGACATCGACCGGGGAGCCGGTGAGGCGGCAGGTTCGCAGTAACCGAACCGGCCTCTAGCCCGTGACTCCGCACAAAGTCGGGTTATCGCTCGCCTCGTCCGGCGGCTGATGGGATGGTCCGCAGAAAGTCGGGTTATGAGCCCCTGCGGACGCCTGATAACCCGACTTTGTGCGGAAGCTCGCGAGATGACCACCGCCGAGGCCCTCATAACCTGCTTTTCGGGCCAAGCTCCGCCATTCATACCTTGACCGGGCAGCTACCAGATCGGCTTCAGGAATTGCGGAGGTCTGCGGACGACACCAGCCGCGCCAGCCTAGGCTGCGTGCCGTGAGTGAACCACTGACGATCAGCGCGCTGCTGGAGCCGCGCGGTCCCGCCGGGGCCTTCATCCTGACCGACGAACAAGTTGCCACTCTGGGCGACGGAGCCAAGACCTTCCCGGTCACGGTGGCCGTGAACGGTGTGGTGCTGCCGCTGCGCCTGGCGCGCATGGGCGGGGAGAACATGATCGGGCTCAACAAGGCGGCCCGCGCGACCGCCGGAGTGGAGCTGGGCCAGACGGTGGAGATCACGATCGCTCCCGACACCGGCGTGCGTACCGTCGAGGTGCCCGCCGACCTGGCTGATGCGCTCGCCGCCG
>JAJTBJ010000075.1 GCA_021286985.1 Propionibacteriales bacterium
AAGATGTAGAACTCGACGTGGACGAAGGTGGTGGCTTCATCGACCGCTGCCGCCATCGCCCGAATGCTGCCTTCGTAGTCGGAAAGCAGTTCAGCGCTGTTGCCGCCCGTCAGCGGCATGGCGCCCAGGTTGCGGTTCAGCCGGACGATCGAGGAGAACCAGTCCGGCGCGTCCGGCTGCAGCGGTCCGACGTCCTCGTTCTGGGTGGCTTCGAGGATGTAGGCGTTGATCTCGGCCTGCTTGTGTCGCCGAGCTCGCGGCAATTGCGGGCTGCCGATCATCAAGAACAGGAACACCCCGACCCACGGGATGAAGAAGATCGCCAGCAACCACGCCATGGCCGCAGTGGGGCGACGGCTGCGCGGGATCACGATGATCGCGGTCACACGGATGATCAGGTCGACCAGGGCGAGTAACGCCACCGTCCAGGCTGTGCTGTCGATGGTGGTGATCACCGGCTCCCCTTTGCTGCCGCATCAGACCCGCACAGCCTAGCCACGCCGGAGGGCACCGCGCGGCGAATCACGCCGACACCCGCCCTCCACCGGGGCGGCACACCAGGAACCGTCCCCTGTGTGCCGGGGCGTTCAGAGGGCGAGAGGCAGCAGCAGCCAGCCGCCGACCAGCAGCGCGCCCACGGTCACCAGCAGCCAGGCCAGCACCCACAGCACCCGCGGCAGGTGGGTGAGTCGGGCCAGTTGCGCGCCATCGGTCCCGGGGCTGCGATTGCCGGCCACCTCGATCACCGGACGCGGACCGGCCAGCAGCAACGTCCAGGCCACCGTGTGCGCCAGCCACGGCAGCACCGGCGCCGGAGCGAACCAGGACGCCAGCGCTAACACCACCCCGGTGGCCAGCACCACGAGGGCGCCGTAGACGTTGCGCATCCGCAGCAGCATCAGGGCGAGCAGGACGACGATCAGCCACAGCGCAGCAGCGGAGCGTCCGGCCCAGGCGAGCCAGGCAACACCCACGCCGATCACCGATGCCGAGGCGTAGCCGGCGAACAGCATGAGCACCATCCCCGGACCGCGCGGACGTCCACGACTCACGGTCAGGCCCGAGGTGTCGGAATGCACCCGGATGCCGGCCAGCTTGCGTCCCACCAGCACCGCAATCACGGCATGGCCGGCCTCGTGGCAGATGGTCACCACCGTGCGGGTCAGCGGCCAGGCCAGCACCACGAGCGCAACCGCGACGCCGAGCACCACCCAGGACGCGAGGGTGGTCAGCGGCGCGTCCATCGCACTCACCCGCTGCCACCACTGACTGAGGAACTCCACGCCGCCAGTGTGCCGGTTGCCGGCCTGTGCCGAGGGCCGATTCGGACGTAGGCTCACTTACACGCCTGACGAGGAGCACCATGGCCCACCGGATCTTCACCACCAGCTTCGCTGGCGTGTACCCCCTGTATGTGGCCAAGGTGACCAAGAAGGGGCGCACCGCCGCCGAACTCGACACGGTCATCGAATGGCTGACCGGCTACGACGCCGACGGCCTCGCCGCCGCGATCGCCGACGGTCGCAATCTGGAGGACTTCTTCACCCAGGCGCCGGCGTTCAACCCCGACTCGGCGCTGATCACCGGAGTGGTCTGCGGGGTGCGGGTCGAGCAGATCGAGGACCCGTTGATGCAGAAGCTGCGCTATCTGGACAAGCTGGTCGACGAACTGGCAAAGGGCAAGACCCTCAGCGCCGTACTGCGGTCGCCGAAGGAGCGTCCCGCCTAACATGTCGGACGTGTACCCGGTCGCTCAGAAGGCGTGGTGGTGGGCCACTGATTATCTGTGGGCCGCCGCGGCGTGGGCCGCGACCGCCGGGGCCCCCGATGATCCGTCGGGCTACACCCGCGGTGACAAGCGTCCGGTGGTGGTGATTCCGGGGGTGTACGAGAACTGGCAGTTCATGCGACCCACGATTCAGGCGTTCCACGATGCCGGGCATCCGGTACACGTCGTTCCCACACTGGGAGCCAACCGCCGACCATTGGATGCCGGTGCCGCGGCGGTGCTGGACTACCTCCGCGCTCACGATCTTCACCGCGCGGTGATCGTCGGGCACAGCAAAGGCGGGCTGATCGGCAAGCTCGCGCTGCTGCGCGACGACGCCGGCAGGATCTCCCACGTGGTGACGATCGCCACGCCGTTCCACGGCTCGTCCCGCTGCCGACTGCTGCCGCTGCCCGCCCTTCGCCCGCTGGACCCCGACGACGCGTTGATGCGGAGTCTGCAGGCCAACAGCGGCCGCAACGCCCAGATCACCTCGTTCGCGCCCACCTACGACGAACACGTCCCCGAAGGCAGCCACCTCGATGGCGCCCGCAATCTCACCTTGCCCATCGCCGGCCACTTCCGGCCGATCGGGCATCCGGCGTCACTGCGGGCACTCATCGAGGTGGTCGACGGACTCGATGCCGCGCCGGGTCAGACCAGGGTGACGGCCTGATCGAAGCCCAGGCGCGGGTTCCGCGGGAAGTTGCCCCCCTCGGCCACGTGGCCGATGTTGACCACCATGAACGAGTGCAACGGGGTGTCGGCGAGGAATTCGGCGTCGACACCGGCGTTGTCGTAGCCGGTCATCGGGCCGGCGTCCAGCCCGAGAGCACGGACGGCGAGGATGAAGCCTCCAGCCTGCAGCCAGGCATTGTTGTTGGCGATGGCGGCGCGCACGTCCGGCACCGGATCCAGCGACTCCTTGACCCCGCTCATCTGCGGGTTGGTGACCGGGAGGTTCACGTGGAACTCCGGATCGTAGGCGAGGATCGCAACCACCGGCGCGGAGGCCGACTTGGCCTGATTGCCCTCGCCGATGAAGGGCAGCAGCCGCTGCTTGGCTTCGGCGGAGCGAACGAAGATCACCCGCAGCGGCTGGCCGTTCATGGCCGTGGGGGTGTACTTGGCCAGGTCGTAGATGCGGGTCAGTTCGTCATCGGAGACCGGGGCACCGTCGAAGCGGTAGGCGGTGTGACGTTCGGTGAAGATCGCGGTTGCGGGCAGGTCGGACACGAGGTTTCCCATCAGTAAGTAGTTGACGGCTCAACTATATCTGACGGGTTGCTATTCCCCGAACCCCGACCACGACCCGGCATCGGGTTGTAACACCGGCGTCGCACGAGCCATCTAAGGTTCTGACATGGCAACCCCCGCACGCGCCACGATTCTCCAGCTCGACCCCGAAGTGCCCATCGACCGCTTCGGGCCCTGGCTGGGCGCCAACCGCGTCCTGGTGCGGGCGATTCCGATCTGGCAGCGCGGCGTCCCCGAACTGAGCAGCTTGGGCGACGGAGTGATCATCCTCGGCGGGACGATGAGCGCCCACGACGGCGCCGACCATCCCTGGATCGACCCGCTCAAGGAGTTGATGCGCGACCTGATCGCCGCGCGAGTGCCCACCTTGGGGATCTGCCTGGGCCATCAGCTGCTGGCCGAAGCCTGCGGCGGCACGGTGACCGTGTCCGACCCCGGCGGCGGCGAGCACGGCGCCTACCCGATCTTCTGGACCGGAGCGGCCCGCACCGATCCTCTGGTGCAGCACCTGGCGCTCAATGGCTCCTCGACGTTCCCCGAATCACACTCCGACGTGGTCACCACGCTGCCGCCGGACGCGATCCTGCTGGCCAGTAGTGAGCGCTACGCCAACCAGGCGTTCCGGGTGGGCTCAGCGGTGGGCGTCCAGTTCCACCCCGAAGCCTCCCCCGAGCTCATGGGACGGTGGGCCGAACTACACGGCGACAGCGCCCGCGACGCCCGCCGGAGCCTGCAAACACTCGACGGCGAACTGTCTCGCAACGGACGGCTGCTCGCCCAGGCTTTCAGCAGCCAACTCCACACCCGCGCCATCGCCGCCTGAGCGCTCACTGGGGGCGGCAATACCGCGCACCTGCCTTATGGTGGTGGTGAAAAGGAGGCCCCATGGCTCGAGTGGTGTTCGCGGTGATCGAGATCGCCCTCCTGGTGTTCTGCCTGATCGATGCGGTTCAGACCCCGGATTCGGCGATGCGCAATCTGCCCAAGTGGGCCTGGATCGTGCTGATCATCATCCTGCCGGTGGTGGGGCCGGTCGCCTGGCTGATCGCCGGACGTCCGCACAAGACCCAGAACAGCGCACCCTGGCCGTCCACCCGTACCGCAGGCTTCCCCGAGTACGAACGTCCGCGCCGCGCCCCGCGCGCCCCCGACGACGATCCGGAGTTTCTGGCCACCTTGAAGAAGAGCAACTCCGAGCACGAGGATCTGCTGAAGCAATGGGAGGCAGATCTCAAGCGCCGCGAGGACGAACTGCGCAAGGACGCCCCCGACGAGGACGCCCCGAAGGGCTGAGCGGCGCTCAGACCGGTTCAGCCTCCCGCACGACGACCGGCGCCACCTCGACGGTCGGACGCCGCCGTCCGGCACCGACCAGCACGCCGGTGACCACGATCACGCCGCCGGCCAGCTCCAGCCAACTGGGCCGCTCGCCCAGCACCAGCGCAGCGGTGAGGATTCCGGCCACCGGCACCAGCATCGAGAACGGCGCGACCACTCCGGCGGGGTGCCGAGCCAGCAACCAGGTCCACAACCCGGAGCCGACCACCGTGCCGACCAGGCAGGTGTAGGCCAGCCCGCCCCAGGCGGGCAGTGCGGCAACACTGAACGACCCGGCGAAGGCCGCGGCGATCTGCGCCGGACCCTCGAAGATCAGCGACAGCGCCAGCATCGGCACCGGCACGACCACCGACATCCATAGGGTCAGATGCAGCGGGTTCGGGGGCTTGGCCTGCCGCGAGGCAAGGTTGCCGAAGGCCCAACCCAACGCACCGGCCAAGACCAGCAGGAAGGGCACCAGCGCCGCAGCCTGCGCCCGCGACCAGCCCACCACCACCATGCCGGCCACGGCCAGGGCGATCCCGATCCACTGTCGCGCAGCCGGACGCTCCCCCAGCAACAGCGCACCCAGGATCAGGGTGAGCGGCGCAGATGACTGCAGCACCAGCGAGGCGAGCCCGGTCGGCATTCCCGCCGCCATGCCCCAGTACAGGAAGACGAACTGCACCACCCCGAAGCCGAGGCCGTACCCGATCAGCCAGCGCAGCTGCACCTGCGGCCGGGGCACCAGCAACAAGGTGGGCACCGCGATCAGGGCGAACCGCAGCGCCACCAACAGGAACGGCGGAAACGCCGCCAGCGAGAGGTGGATGGCCAGGAAGTTCACCCCCCAGATGACCGCGACCGCAGCGGCGAGCAGGCGATGAATCGGTGGCATGACGCCATCGTCGCCGCCGAGATTAATGAAGGTCAACCATCCGATTGCGAATCATTGCTTTAGACTACCTTCATGGACGTTGCCCACCTGGAGTTACTGCGCGAGCTCCGCGACCGCGGCACCATCACCGCAGTCGCGGCGGCGGGCTTCCGCTCCCCTTCTGCGGTGAGCCAACAACTGCGCACCGCTGAGCGCAGCCTGGGCGTCCGCCTGGTCGAACCGGACGGCCGCCGGCTGCGACTCACCGCCGCTGGCCGCCTCCTTGCCGACGGCGCAGTCGAGGTCGCCGAATTGCTGGCCCGCCTGCATCGCGACCTTGACGAACTGCATCACCGACCCGCCGGCGACGTCAGCATCACCGGCCTCCCCAGTGCCACCGAGGCACTGATTCCGCCGCTGCTGCAGCAGCTGGCCGACAGCGACATCACCATCACCCTCTCCGATGACGATGTCGCCGAGGCCGACTTCGCTGGACGCGCGGCCGATCACGACCTCGTGCTGGCGCACAGCCTGGCCGAGACCCCCGCCGGCGCCGAGGGCCTCTTGGTGCAGGTGGTGGCCCTGGAACCGCTCGACGTGGCGGTGCCCAGTGGTCACCGGCTGGCCGCACAGGCGCGACTGACCCCGTCCGATCTGATCGGCGAGAACTGGATCGGGGTGCCGCTGGGTTTCCCCTTCGACACGGTGCGGATCGCGATCGAGAACCACAGCGGCGCCCAACTGCAGGTGGTGCAGCGGGTCAAGGACAACCGGGTCGTCGAGGCATTGGTGGCGGCCGGCTTCGGCTGCGCTCTGCTGCCGCGCTTCACCACCCGCGCCCGCGAGGGGGTCACCATGATCCCGTTGGCGGGGGTGCGCGCGGAGCGCCGGGTGGTCGCCCTGGCCCGACCCGACCGTGCCGAGCGGGCGGCCGTGCGGGTGGTGCTGGACGCCCTCACCGAGATCGGACGGCACTTGCGTTGACCCGGGTATACAGGCGCACACACGCCTTGATATCCTCGTCGACGAGCGGAGACGTTCATCGACAGCGGAATCTTGGCGACCTCGCCGACGTTGTGGACGACGAAGCGACGAACGGGCAGAGGACGACCTGAGGTGGACGACATGAGCCGCGACGAGATCTGGAACCAGATCCGTACTGAAGTGACCACTGACGTCGGCACCGAGCCTGCGCTGGCCAGCTTCCTGCACACCAATGTGCTGTCCCACGACCGCCTCGAAGACGCACTGTCGTTCATCCTGGCCGCCAAGCTGGGCAGCGAAACCATCACCTCGCTCACCCTGCGCCAGTTGATTCAGCAGGCGTTCGACGCCGAGCCCGAGATCGGCGCCACCGTCCGCGAGGATCTGCGCGCCGTCCTCAGCCGCGACCCGGCGACCCGCGGCTACTCCCAGCCACTGCTCTACTTCAAGGGCTTCCACGCCCTGCAGTCCTACCGAGTGGCCCATTACTACTGGACCCATGAGCGCCAAGCTCTGGCTCTCTACCTGCAGAGCCGCATCTCCGAGGTGTTCGCCGTCGACATCCACCCCGGCGCCCGCATCGGCAAGGGCATCATGTTCGACCACGCCACCTCGGTGGTGATCGGCGAGACCGCCGTGGTCGGCGACGACTTCTCGATGCTGCACGAGGTCACCCTGGGCGGCACCGGCAAGGTCGGCGGCGATCGCCATCCGAAGGTGGGCCGCGGGGTGATGATCGGCGCCGGCGCGAAGGTGCTCGGCAACATCACCGTCGGTGAGGGAGCCAAGATCGGCGCCGGCTCGGTAGTGCTGGAGGACGTCGCCCCCTTCACCACGGTGGCCGGCATCCCGGCCCGTCCGGTCAGCTACCCGATCCACGGACTGCCCGCCATGGATCTGGACGACGATCCGCTCGATTCCCGCCCGACTAGGGCAATCAAACCCTGAAGGCACGCTTCACACCCTGCCCCTGCCCGCGATCAGACCGTTTGGCAAAGTGCCTAGTCAGGCCTAAGTCGCAAGCATGAGATTAGGGTTGTCACCCCCCAAGAGGACTTGTAAGTGGGGTTGACCTGAGGGGTAATCGTCTGGTGAGACGTGCAGCCCCCCTTCTTTCCACTCTCCTCGGCATCGCCTTGATGGCCGGGATCTCACTGCTCAGCGCCCCCAACGCCACCGCAGTGACCGCAGCCGCGAAGAGCAGCTTCGTCAACAGCCTGATCGTCGCCGCCCAGACCGCCCAGCGTCAGTACGGAGTACCCGCCTCCGTCTCGATCGCGCAGGCCGCGGTCAACACCGACTACGGCACCGACAGCCTCGCCACCAACGCCAAGAACCTGTTCGGCATTCGGTGCACCGCCAACCTGTCGGCCGCCCAGTTCGCCAAGCTCGCCGAAGCTCAGATCGGCAAGGCGTACGTGCTCGGCGCCGAAGCCTCCCTCTCCAATACCAACCCCAAGGCGTTTGACTGCTCCGAACTGGTCCAGTGGCTGTTCGGTCGTTCCGGCAACCCGATCACCGACCTCGCCGCCTCGCAATACAGCGTGACCAGCGCGGTCAGCGGCAGCCCCAAGCCCGGCGATCTGGTCTTCCTGCGCAACAACCCCGCCCGCTCCAATGGCATCGGCCACGTTGCGGTCGTCACCAAGAAGCTGTCCAACGGCGACTGGGAGATCATCGAGGCGCGCGGCCATGTCGACGGCGTGGTCAAGACCACCTTGTCGTACTGGAAGACGCGCAAGTACTACGCCGGCCTGCGCCGCTACTCCAAGCTCAACTTCGTCGGCGACGCCGGAGTCACCACCGCGTCGGCCGCCAGCCCCTACCAGTCCGGCTGCCTGTCGCTCACCGTCAGCGGCAAGACCATCAAGTACGCCAAGTTCGGCTCGTACGCCGACTCGATCATGGGGCACGCCGCCATGGTCGCCGAGGGCAACGAGTACACCGGCGCCCGCAAGGCGATGAACGACATCTCGTCGTTCATCGATCAGGTCGCCATCGCCGAGAAGGGCTCGGGAGCGACGGCCTACGCCAAGAGCCTGCGCTCCGTGATCTCCGCCTACGACCTCACCCAATACGACGTCGCTCCCCTGAGCGTGGTGCTCGTCTCCGGCAACACCGGGGTCAAGGTCAGCGCGCTGCAGTACCTGCTGACCGCCGCCGGCAAGAAGGTGTCGGCGACCGGCAAATACGACTCAGCCACCGTCTCGGCAGTCAAGTCGTGGCAGTCGTCGAAGAAACTCGACTCCGACGGTCAGGCCGGTCCGCTGACCATCACCTCCCTGATGGCGAGCGTGAAGAGCGGCGACGCCGGCGAGCGCGTCCAGGCCCTGAACCTGCTGCTGAACATGGCGGGGTACGCCACCGACGCCAGCAAGGTGGGTTCGACCACCACGGCATCACTGAAGGCGTTCCAGACCGCCACCGGCCTGCCTGCCAGCGGTGTCGCCGATGCCAAGACCTGGTCACGCCTGTTCATGCTGCTGGACGTGGTCTCGGTCCCGACGCTCTCCGGCACCACCACCGTCGGCCAGACGCTGTCTGCTGCTCCGGGCACCTGGGGCCCGGGCAAGGTCGACATCTACTACCAGTGGCTGCGTAACAACGAGCCGATTCCTGGCGCGACCGCAGCCAGCTACGTGCTGCAGCCTGCCGACGCCGGTCAGGCCGTCCGGGTGATCGCCACCGGCAGCAAGCCCACCTACACCGCCGTGTCACGCTACTCCGCACCGACCGCGGCGATCATGCCGGCAAAGCTCACCGCCACCGCCACTCCCAAGATCAGCGGCACTGCCACGGCCGGCAAGACCCTCAGCGTGAAGACCGGCACCTGGGCGCCGGGGCCGATCACCTTCGGCTACCAGTGGAACCGCAATGGCAAGCCCATCGCCGGCGCCAACGCGGCCACCTACGCCCTGGCCGCGGCCGACTATCAGGCCAAGATCACCGTCAGCGTGACCGGTGGACGTCCCGGCTACTACTCAGTGACCAAGACCTCGGCAGCCACGAGCGCGGTCAAGTCGGGCACGATCAGCAAGGTCGGCACGCCGACCATCTCGGGCACGCTCGCCGTCGGTCAGACCCTGACCGCCAGCCCGGGCACGTGGTCGCCCGCCCCCAGCGGCTTCAGCTACCAGTGGTACCGCGACAAGACCGCCATCAAGGGCGCCACGTCGGCCACCTACAAGGTGACCTCCAGCGACGCCGGCCACACGCTCGCGGTCAAGGCCACCAACACCGGCGGCGCCTTCGCCAAGGTGTCCAAGACCTCGGCGGCCACCGCCAAGATCGCCAAGCTCGCCTGGTCCGCCACTCCGACGCCGACGATCTCGGGTACCACCAAGGTGGGCAAGACCCTGACGGTGAAAGTCGGCGCCTGGTCGCCGTCACCGACACTGACCTACCAGTGGTACCACGCCAAGACCGCCATCAAGGGTGCGACCAAGTCCAGCTACAAGGTGGCCAAGGCCGACAAGGGCCATACCGTGTGGGTGAAGGTCACCGCCAAGAAGACCGGCTACTCCACGGTGACCAAGCAGGTCAGCGTCAAGATCAGCTGAGGCTCACCCACAGCGGAACTTCAGCACCACCGGTATCAGGTTGGTCACCGGCTTGCCGTGCGGGGAATCCTGATCGGGCATCGTCCCGGTGATCTCGTAATCAGGACCGGCACCGATCAGCCGAGCTGAGGCCCCCTCGACGGGAGCCGTGGTGCTGTACGTCACCTTGTGGATGCCACCTTCGGAGTCGGCGCCGGTGATGATCGACACCGAGTCGAGTTCGAGGTTCGCCTTGTCGATCACCACGGTCACATCGACGGTGGAGTAGAAGTCGTTCTTCGGGTCACGAAGAGTGACCGTCATCGGGTCGGCGGTGGTGCACGTGCCCGTCATCGCTTCACTGACCGGGAAGCTGTTGAACTGCAGCGACCCGGTGGCCTTCACCGACTCAACTTCTGTCGGAGCCACGACTGACGGGCTTGGCGTCGGGCTCGGGGACGGTCGCGCACTGGTCGGTGCCGGAGTGGGCGCGAACTGGGAGCCCCAATTGAAGAAGTCGCACCCCGTCAGGGTGGTCAACGCCACCGTCACCCCAGCCGCCAGGCCGACCGCACGAAACACCTTGTTTGCCACGCCTCAATGTTCTCCCCCGCGGCCAAATGTGCCGCCTCGACGCGCCCACAAGGGGCTTAGCTGATCTTGATGCCGTACAGCAGCTTGGAGTAGGTGCCGACCACCAGCATGTTGCCGTACACCGCCGGCGTCGCCTCGATGTTCTTCGACAACTGCAGCGTGGAGTAGTCGACGCCGGTGTTCGGGTTGAACAGGTGCAGCAGGCCGCTGGAGTCACCCACGATGCCGTAGCTGTGTCCGTCGGCGCCGGTGACCAGCACCGGTGAACTCCACCCGAAGTGGGCCAGATCGCGCTTCCAGGCGACCGCGCCGGTCTTCTTGTCCAGGGCCAGCAAGGTGCCCCGGGCGTCCGAGCCGGTCTTGGCGATCTGGAAGAAGACCAGGTCGGAGACCTCACCGGTGCCGAGTACCGGGGTGGCCATCAGGCCGCCGTTGGCCGCCTCGTTGTAGACCGCATCGATGGTGTATTTCCACACCTGCTTGCCGGTGCGCACGTCCAACTTCTGAATGGTGATCGGGCCGGACTTCGCGCCGTGTTCCCCCACGCCGCGCTTGTCCATCTCGTTGCCGGTGTACAGATACGGGACGCCGTCGGACTCCTCCATCACGATGGTGGCGTCGGTGTCGTCACCGGTGGGCCGCGTCCAGACCACCTGCAGAGTGGTGGCATCCCAGCAGACGATGTTGCCGTCGTTGTCGCCGGCGACCATCAGGTTCCGCCACGCCGCCGCCGAACTCTCGATGCCGTGCCGACTGGAGTCGGGGGTGTTGTAGTCGAGCTTGGTGAACTCCGGGGCCACACTCACGGTCTTGGCCACCGGGTCGAACTTCGCATTGAGCTTGACCTTGTAGACCAGGCCGTTCTCGGCCGGCTCGATCAGGGTGTCGGTGGCGGCGTTGACCAGCGCGGAGGAGTCGAAGGCGCCCCACATCGGCCGCCGCGGTGAGCCGGGATCGGCACCATTCCACCCCGACACCTCCTTGTTCTGAATCAGGTCGAAGATTCGGTAACGCCACTCCCCCGTCTTCGGTC
>JAJTBJ010000076.1 GCA_021286985.1 Propionibacteriales bacterium
CATGACTTCGATCCTGCCCGCGATGCCGGACACCTTCCACGTCTACGACACCACGCTGCGCGATGGCGCTCAGCAGGAGGGTCTTCAGCTCAACGTCAACGACAAGCTGAAGATCGCCCGCTACATCGACGAACTGGGAGTCGGTTTCATTGAGGGCGGCTGGCCGGGTGCCAACCCCAATGACACCACCTTCTTCGCACGTGCGGCGGCGGGGGAGTTGGAGCTGAAGAACGCCAAACTGGTCGCCTTCGGGGCGACCCGCAAAGCCGGCACCACGGCCGCCGAAGACCCGCAGGTGCAGGCGCTGCTGGACGCCGGCACCGAGGTGATCACGATCGTGGCCAAGAGCCACGACGAACACGTCTTCCGGGCGCTGCGCACCACCTTGGAAGAGAACCTGGAGATGATCGCCGACACGGTGCGACACCTCGTCTCCCAAGGTCGTCGGGTGTTCGTCGATGCCGAGCACTTCTTCGATGGCTACAAGGCCAACCCCGACTACGCCTTGGAGGTGATCCGCACCTCCGCCGACGCCGGCGCCGAAGTGGTGGTGCTGTGCGACACCAATGGCGGCATGCTGCCCTCGCAGATGGGTGATGTGGTTTCGGCCGCGTCAGGCATCGGCGTCGACCTGGGCATCCATTGCCACAACGACACCGGCTGTGCGGTGGCCAACACCATGGCCGGCGTCGACGCCGGAGTGATGCACGTTCAGGGCACCTTGAACGAGTACGGCGAGCGCACCGGCAACGCGAACCTGATCACCGTGCTGGCCAACCTGCAGTTGAAGTACCAGTGGCCGCTGGTGCCCGATGACGCGCTGGCCGAAGCCACGCGGATCGCGCACGCGGTCGCCGGGGTGGCCAATGTGCCGCTGGCCGGTCGCCAGCCCTACGTGGGTGCCTCGGCGTTCGCGCACAAGGCCGGCCTCCACGCCTCGGCGATCCGGGTCGACTCCAACCTGTACCAGCACATCGATCCGATCCTGGTCGGAAACGACATGCGGATGCTGGTCTCGGACATGGCCGGACGCGCGAACGTCCAGATGAAGGGTTCCGAGCTCGGCTACGACCTGTCCAACCGTGACCTGGCGGCGAAGGTGACCGATGCGGTCAAGGCGCGCGAGATGGACGGCTACTCCTACGAGTCGGCTGATGCCAGCTTCGAGCTGCTGCTGCGCGAGGAACTCGGGCTGACCGAGGAACTGTTCGAGGTGCTCAGTTGGCGGGTCATCACCGGTCATGAGCTCAAGCCGGAAGGCGATTCCGAGGCCACGGTGAAGCTGCGCGCCAGTGGCGCCTCCCATCACCTGGTGGGCGAGGGGCACGGCCCGCTGAACGCCCTGGACGTCGCCCTGCGCGGTGCCCTGAAGCAAGCCTTCCCGCAGGTGGACGCCTTCGAGCTGACCGATTTCAAGGTGCGCATCCTCGATCAGGGCCATGGCACCGACGCGATCGTGCGGACTCTCATCGACATGACCGACGGCCAGCGCACCTGGACCACTGTCGGCGTCGGCACCAACATCATCGAGGCATCCTGGGAGGCCTTGTCCGACGGCTACCGGTGGGGTTTGCTGGCCCGCAACTGACCGTCGGCTCGCCTAAGCTCTAGGCTATGAGCCTGGAACCGTTGGATCGTGATGCCGCCCGCGCGCGCCTGCGCAGCCTGGCCGAGCAGGGACTGATCGATCCGGCTCGGTTGGACGACGAACTGGCCGCCCTCGACGCGGGTGACGGCACCGCGTTGGCGTTGGCTCAGCAGGGGTACGTGCCCGCCGGCTACCGCGAGGACGACCCGCTGCTGATTTCGGCAGGCTGGTCGAGCCAGCGCCGTGACGGCAGTTGGGTGGTTCCGCCGTACCTTGACGTGCAGGCCAAGGGCTCGAACGTCCGGCTCAACTTCCTGCAGGCACGGGCCACCACCTCTCTGATCCAGGTGGAGATCAGCGGTGCGATGGGCAACGTGAAGTTGATCCTGCCCGAGGGGTGGGCGGTCGACGCCGATCGGCTGCGCAGCGGGATGGGCTCCACCCGGATCCGAGTGGACCGTCAGCCCGCTCCTGGTTGTCCGATCCTGGTGCTGCGGGGTTCGCTGGCGATGGGCAATCTCAAGGTGCGTTACGGCACCCGCGGCGAGCGCCGCCGCAGTCAACGCGCCGCTGCTCGAGTCAGCTGATCCGCTCCAGCACAATCGGCCCCGGCGTGACGGGAGCCGATCCGATGGTGGCGGCACCGGCCAGCGCCTGACGCGCCCGCTCGATCCGCTCGGGAGTGTCGGTGTGCAGCGAGAACAACGGCTGCCCGGTGCGCACGGGATCACCGATCCCGGCATGCCACGTGACGCCCGCGGCGGCTTGCACCGGGTCACCCTGCTTGGCCCGGCCCGCACCCAGCCGCCAGGCGGCCAGGCCGACCGCCATCGCGTCCAGATCGGCCAGGTAGCCGTCGGCGTCGGCGGTGACCACCTCGGTGTGCTTCGGAGTGGGCAGGGGAGCGTCCGGGTCGCCGCCCTGGGCGCGGATCATCGCCTTCCAGGTGTCCATGGCCTTGCCGGACGCCAGGACCTGGGCCGGGTCGGCGTCGATCCCGGCGCAGGTCAGCATCTCCTGCGCCAAGGCGATGGTCAGCTCCACCACATCGGACGGACCGCCGCCGGCGAGCACCTCCACGGATTCGGCCACCTCGACGCCGTTTCCGGCGGTGCGTCCCAGCGGAGCGTCCATGGCGGTGATCAGGGCGACCGTGTTCACCCCGGCGTCCTTGCCGATCTCGACCATGGTGGTGGCCAGCGCCCGGGACTGCTCGCGGGTCTTCATGAACGCCCCCGCGCCAGTCTTGACGTCCAGCACCAGGGAGGCGGTGCCTTCGGCGATCTTCTTGCTCATGATCGAGGCCGAGATCATCGGTACCGACTCGATGGTGGCAGTGACGTCACGCAGCGCGTACAGCTTCTTGTCGGCGGGGGCCAGGCCGGCCCCGGCCGCGCAGATCACCGCGCCGACCTCCTCGAGTTGGGCCAGCATCTCGGCATTGCTCAGGCTGGCGCGCCAGCCGGGGATCGCTTCGAGCTTGTCCAAGGTGCCGCCGGTGTGACCCAGACCACGTCCGCTCAACTGCGGGACGGCCGCGCCACAGGCAGCCACCAACGGGGCCAGCGGCAGGGTGATCTTGTCGCCCACGCCGCCGGTCGAATGCTTGTCGACGGTAGGACGGGTGAGGGAGGAGAAGTCCATGCGCTCGCCGGTGGCGATCATCGCCGCGGTCCAGCGACTGAGTTCGTCGCGCTCCAACCCGCGGAAGAAGATGGCCATCGCCATGGCCGACATCTGCTCGTCGGTGACGTGACCGGCGGTATAGGCATTGATCAGCCAGTCGATTGCGGCGGCAGGGAGGTGGCCGCCGTCCCGCTTGAGGCGGATCAACTCGACGGCATCGAAATCAGCGACGTTGCTCATGATCGAACCCTAGAACCTCGCCCGGCCTCGGCGCACATTCAGCGGGCGAGCCGGGTGAGGGTCTCGCGGTCGTCGAGTTGAAAGCTGCGTCCGTCAATGGTCAACAGCCCCTCATCGGCCATTCGGCCGAGTTCGCGGGTCATCGAGGCCCGGGACACCTGCAAGTGGTCGGCCAGCTCTTGGCGGGTCAGCGCCGGCTCCACTCGTCCGGACGGGTCGGCGGCCCGGACTAGGTAGAACGCGAGCCGCTGACGCAGGCTGCGTCGGGTCAGCAACTCCCCGCGGGCGTTCAGATGACGAGCCCGATCGGCCAGCAGCCGCACACAGTTGGCCAGCAGCAGTTCGCGGATCGCCTGCGGCTCGCTCGGCTTCATCAGAGCGTCGGTCGAGACCACCAGGACTCGCGCCGGTTTGGCCGCGTGGACGTCGGCGGGCCAGCGGGGACGAGGTGCGAAGGCGGTCACCGCACCGCAAGCGCCACCGGCATTGACCACGTCGATGATGTGGCGGCTGCCGTCGGAGCGGGTGCGGACGACCTGCAGGCGTCCGGACAGCACCACGAAGAAGTCGCGTTGCTCCTGTGCGCGGTGGGCCAGCACGGCGCCGAGCGGGTGGCTGGCCAGGCGGGCATAACCGTCGATGATCAGTTGGTCGAGGTCGGCCGGACCCAGACCACGACCCAGCACCGAGGCGACGAAGGCCTCGGCATCAGCCGGGGTTCCTTCGCGCATGCTGCCTCCAAAAAGTGTTGCCCGGGCAACAGACCCGGCGGCGAAGCCGAATCTAGCCTGTCGGAGCAGCAGCGCCAGCACGGCGGGCTGGGTAATCCTTACCAGGAAGGCATTCCAAGCATGGGCATGTTCTGTTTCCAGTGCGAGCAGACCGTTGGCGGGACCGCATGTGTCGACGTCAGCAACTGCGGCAAGTCGGTCGAGACCTCCGACGCCCAAGATCGCATCACCTATGAGTTGATGAAGCTGGCAGTCGCCGCCGAGGGCACCGGACGGGACGTCGAGTTGGCGGTCACGTTCATGGAGGCGCTGTTCACCACCGTCACCAACGTGAACTTCGACGCCGATTCCTGCAACAAGCTCGCCGATGAGATCGATGCCGCTCGGCGGGCGATCACCGGGGGCGCAGAGACCACGCTGGAAGCCGTGCCGGGGCCGGAGGCCATCTTCACCACCGATGGCGCCGAGGCGTCCCTGCGGGCACTGCTGGTGCTGGGGCTGCGCGGCATGGCCGCCTACGCCCACCACGCCCACGTCCTGGGCTTCCGCGACGCCGAGGTCGATGCCTGGCTGATCAGCGGGATGGCGGCGGCGTCACGTTCGCACGAGGTCGGCGAATGGCTCGGTCTGCTGCACGACTTCGGCATGGTGAACTTCCGCTGCCTGGAGTTGCTCGATCAGGCCAACACGTCCAGTTACGGCAATCCGACCCCGACCGCGGTCAGCATGGAAGTGCAGCCGGGGCCGTTCGTTGTGGTCACCGGTCATGACCTGCACGACCTGAAGATGCTGGCCGAGCAGTGCGAGGACGCCGGCGTGGCGATCTACACCCACGGCGAAATGCTGCCGGGTCACGCCTACCCCGAACTGGCCAAGTACTCCTGCCTGAAGGGCCACTTCGGCACCGCCTGGCAGAACCAGCGCAAGGAGTTCCTGGGGGTTCCTGGCGCCTTCCTGTTCACCACCAACTGCCTGATGCCGCCGCTGCCCGCCTACGCCGGCAACATCTTCACCACCGCGATGGTCGCCCACCCCGGTCTGGCGCACATTCCGGCCGCCGCGGACGGCACCAAGGACTTCTCCCCGGTGATCGCCAAGGCCAAGGAGCTGGGTGGCTGGAGCGAGGCCAAGATGTTCAGCGGCATCAACGGCGGCAGTGAGCTGACCACCGGCTTCGGTCACAACGCCGTCCTTGGCGTGGCCGACGTCGTCCTGGACGCGATCAAGGCCGGCGACCTGAAGCACATCTACCTGGTCGGTGGCTGCGATGGTGCCCTCCACGGTCGCAACTACTTCACCTCGCTGGTGGAGAACACCCCGGCCGACAGCATCGTGTTGACCCTGGCCTGTGGGAAGTTCCGGTTCAACGACCTGCAGTTGGGCACCGTCGGCGGCCTGCCGCGGATGCTCGACATGGGTCAGTGCAACGACGCCTACTCCGCGGTGAAGGTTGCTGCGGCGCTGGCCGAAGCGCTCGGCGTCGGGATCAACGACCTGCCGTTGTCGCTGGTGCTGTCGTGGTACGAGCAGAAGGCGGTCTGCGTCCTGCTCAGCCTGTTGGCCCTCGGGGTGAAGAACATCTACCTCGGGCCCAGCCTGCCGGCCTTCGTGTCGCCGGACGTCTTGCAGGTGCTGGTGAGCGAGTTCGGCCTGCGGCCGACCAGTTCGGTGGACGCGGACCTCGCCGAGATGCGTCCGGCGCTGGCCTGAGTTCACGACCGACCGCGGTGGTCGCCGGGCGCGCGGGCTCGGCGGGCACCGCGGTTTCGCATGTTCTGCTTCGGCGGGGTGGCTCAAGCCGGACGGCTAGGGTGTGCGCCATGCGTATTGCCCGATTCGTCGCCCAAGGCGACCCCACCTACGGGGTTGTCGAGCTGGCTGAGGACGCCGGTCCCAATCCGGACACCATCGCCGTGGTCAGTGGAGATCCGCTGGCCGGCCCCGTCCACTACACCGGGGAGCGGGTGAACCTGGCCGACGTCCGGCTGGTTTCACCGGTGATCCCGCGCAGCAAGGTGCTGGGGATCGGGCGCAACTACGCCGAGCATGCCGCCGAGCGTGGCGTGGAGGTGCCCGAAACCCCGCTGGTCTTTCTCAAGCCGAACACCGCAGTGATCGGTCCAGGCGAGCCGATCGTTTACCCGGCTGAGACCAGCAATCTGCACTACGAGGGCGAACTCGCCGTCGTGATCGGACGGATCTGCCGCCGAGTGCCGACTGAGCGCGCTGCAGACGTGATCTTCGGCTACACCGTGGCCAACGACATCACTGCCCGCGACCTGCAGGCCAGCGACGGCCAGTGGGCGCGCGCCAAGGGCTTCGACAGCTTCTGCCCGCTGGGTCCGTGGATCTCGACCCACCTCGAACTCGCCGAAGCCGGCGATCTCGCCCTGACCACGACGGTCAACGGCGAGGTGCGCCAGGACGGCAACACCTCGCAGATGGTGCACTCGATCGCCGAACTGATCGCCCACGTCTCCTCGTTCACAACCCTGCTGCCCGGTGATGTGATCCTCACCGGAACGCCGAGTGGTATCGGTCCGCTACAGGTCGGCGATTCGGTGAGTGTGACGATCGCCGGAATCGGCACCCTGACCAATCCGGTCGTGGCGGAGGAGGCCTGATGGCCTGGTCTTTGGCGCGGATGGTGCGTTACGAGCCCGCGCCCGGCGTGGAGTATCCGCAGTCGTTACGGATCACTGACCCGTCGTTCACTGGCCTGCGTCAGGTCATGCTGGGCGTCGGTGGGGCGATGCTCGGCCTGCTGCTGTTGCTCACGGTGCCCGGCATGGTGAGCCTGCTGATGCTGCAACTGTTCTACCGGTTGGGTGGCGCAGCGGTGCCGTGGAGCGACTACGCCGCCGCGACCAAGACCTTCGCCACGCCGGCGGCGATGGCGGCGACTCAGCTGGGATTGGCGTCGATGATCCTGGTGTCGCTGGGTCTGGTGCTGTTTGTGAACCGCTTCCGGCCGCGCTGGCTGCATTCGGTGCAGCCGGGTTTCCGCTGGCGCTATGCGCTGGTCGCCTTTGCCGTGGCGGCCCTGGTGGTCGGCGTCTTCTGGGCGGTGTCGCGGATCGGCCAGCCGTGGGTGATCCAGCCAGAACCGCAGTTCGGCTGGTATCTGGCGGTGATCGTGCTGGTCACGCCGCTGCAGGCTGCGGGCGAGGAATACTTCTTCCGCGGCTACCTGATGCAGTCCATCTCGCTGACCGCAGTGGAGCTGAAGCCGTCGGGGGTGCAGCCGGGCTGGCGTGGTCGCGCCGCGCAGTGGTTGGCGAAGGAGTACCCCACCTGGGCCGGCATCATCGGGTCGGCGCTGATCTTCGCGCTGCTGCATCCCTCGCCCAATGTGGAAGCATTCCTGTATCCGCTGGCCTTCGGCATCCTGGCCGGAGTCCTGGTGGTGAAGACCGGGGGACTGGAGGCGGCGATCGCCGTCCATGTGGTCAACAACGTGATCAGCTTCGGCTACGCGGCGCTGTCCGGGACGATGGTGGCCACTTACACCAACCGGACGATCGGGTGGCTGGATCTGGTCGTGATCGTCGCTTCCTTCGGGCTGTTCACGTTCCTGGCGATCCAGGTTGCCAGGCGGATGAATGTGGCGACCCGCACGCCCGCGGTTCAGTTTGGACGCTGAGTGCGGCTCTAGTAAAGTAAGCCCTCGCCGGCCTTACCAGGCCGGCAAGTCTATGAGTGGTGCGAAGACCGAGACCCGGTCCGAACAGACACTGGTAGACGATGGGGTATGGGGTAATTGGCAGCCCGCCGGATTCTGGTTCCGTCAGTCTAGGTTCGAGTCCTAGTACCCCAACGCAGCGAAGACCGTTGCGTTGGTTGATTCGCCGTGGCGAATCGGTTGCGCTAGTCTTCGCTGGCGTTGCGAGAGCACGCGTGGCCCCGTTGTGTAGCGGCCTAGCACGCCGCCCTCTCAAGGCGGTAGCGGGGGTTCGAATCCCCTCGGGGCTACCACATCAGCGCCCGTCCTTCATGGGACGGGCGCTGTCGCTTTTCGGGGAGCAGTGGTCAGTAGCCCAAGTAGCGATCGGGTCGGTGATTGAAGGCCAACACCAGGTTCAGGACGACCGCGCCGGCGACCGACAGCAGCACATTGGGGACCGGGACGACCGTGAGCGCTGCGGCGATGATGATCGCGTCGGTGGCCAGCTGCACCCAGCCCGCCTTCCAGCCCAGCTTCTCCTGCGCCAGCAGGGCGACGGTGTTGAGCCCGCCCAAGCTGGACCGATGGCGGAAGACCATCAGCATGCCGACCCCGGCCAGCAGATTGCCCACCAGCACCGCGTACACCGGATCGACCACGAAGCCCGGCATCATCACCGGATGCAGGAAGGCGAAGCCGGAGACCAAGGCGATCGAGAGCAGCGTCCGGACCGTGAAGTCGGCACCCTTCTGATGCCAGGCGAGGACCATGAATGGCAGGTTGATCGAGAAGAACAGCACTCCGAACGGCCACCCGGTCGGGTAGCTGAGCAGCAGCGAGAGCCCGGCAGTGCCGCCGGTGACGGCATGGGCGGTCTTCAGCAGGAAGATCCCGACCGAGGTGACGAAAGTGCCGCTGAGGAGACCAAATAGATCCTCCGGCAGGCTATGCCGCAGGTCGGGGCCAGGGGCGGCCGGTGTCGGATCGGCCGGTGTCGAATCATCCGGTGTCGTTGGGCTCACCCGGCCAGGCTCGCCTGTTCGGCCAGGACCGCCAGCACCCGGTCATTGGCCTCCCGGGACGCGATGGTGATGCGCACGCCGTCGCCGGCGTAGCCGCGCACGAGGATCTCGGCCTCATTGAATGCGTCGACGAGTGCTTCGCGCAGATCGTCCTCCAGCCGGATCCAGATGAAGTTGGCTGCGCTGTCGGGGAGGTTCCAGCCCAGTTCGCGAGCCGCAGCCAGCACCCGGTCGCGTTCGGCCGCCACCTCGGTGGCGCGCTCCTGCACGTCGTCGGTGACCCCGAGTGCAGCAACGGCGGCCGCTTCGGCCACGCCGCTCACCGAGAACGGAATCTGGGTGCGGCGGAGGCCTTCGGCGATCGCGGGGGCGGCAACCGCATAGCCGACGCGCAGGCTGGCCAGGCCGTAGGCCTTGGAGAAGGTGCGCAGCAGACACAGGTTGGGGAAGTCGGCCAAGAGCTTCAGTGAGTCGGGGCTGTCGGCGGCGTACTCCCGGTAGGCCTCATCGAGGACGACCAGCACCGAACTGGGCACTTTGCCCAGCAGGTAGCGGACGTCGGCGTCGGACATTCCGGTGCCCGTGGGGTTGTTGGGGGAGCAGAGCAGGATCACCTTGGTGCGGTCGGTGACCGCGGCGGCCATCGCGTCCAGGTCGTGGCGTTCATCGGCGGCCAGCGGCACCTTCACCGCGGTGGCGCCGGCGACCTGACACAGGATGGGGTAGGCCTCGAAGGAGCGCCACGCGAAGATCACCTCGTCGCCGGGATCACACATTGCGGTGATCAGCTGCGCCAAGACGCCGACGCTACCGGGGCCAACGGCCACCTGGTCGAGCCCGACGCTGAGGTGTGTGGCGATGGCCTCACGCAGGCTCAGGCTGCCCATGTCGGGGTAACGGTTGACCCGGACAGCCGCGCGAGCGATAGCCGACAGCACAGCGGGAACCGGCAGATGGTGGCTCTCGTTGGACGCCAATGGCTCGGTCAGCGCGGAGGTGGCGCGGCGTCCGGCCACATAGGCGGGCAGCGATTCGACAGCAGGGCGCAGCTGAGGGGAGGGCTGGGACTTCATGGTTTCCTTCCAGGGTTGCGCTCCTAGTGAATCGGAATCGGTCGATGATCGCCAAGCGGCGTCCCACGAGGCAGAAAGTGCCCCAACGCAGGGGAATCGCGATAAGGGGCGCCTCGGAGTTGGTGAGTCGCCCGACCTTCGTGACGGCTGTGGGGGAGTCTGGTCGGCAGAGCAGGACCTGAACTGGTGACGGCGCCGTCGCCACAGTCCGGACCGGACAGCCGCTTTGCGGCGCGCCGGTATCGGCCACGCGGGGCGGTCGGATTTCCCTCCCCGGGTCGCACGCCGGTATTCTCACGGTGCGTTGATGGCCGTTTCGCCGAACCCGCCGAAGCGACGTCCGCATTCAAGGAGCTACCAGGCCGTGATGTGCGCCACCGTTGGTCGGACCAGTGTCTGGGCGGCATTGGCTCCGGTTGCCGTGAGCGATGATGGAATCGACGGCTACGGTAGAACCCGACTGAACGCACTGGACGGCTCGGTGAGCCTCCTGGCGAATCGCCTGCTGAAGGAATCGAAGTGAGAACCAAGCGGATCAAGACGATCACCTTTGTCATCCCGTGCTACAACTCGGCGGCCTATATGGACGCCTGCGTCGAGTCGATCCTCGGCGGCGGCCGCGACATTGAGATCATCATCGTCAACGACGGCTCGACCAAGGACGACACCGCGGAGAAGGCCGACGAGTGGGCGGCCGCGCACCCCGACGTGATCAAGGTCATCCATCAGGAGAATGCTGGTCACGGTGGCGCGGTGATGGCCGGCCTGCGGGCTGCCACGGGCGTCTACTTCAAGGTGGTCGACTCCGATGACTGGCTGGATCGCACCGCTCGCGATCTGCTGATGGCCAAGCTGCGTGGCTTCATCGCCGGCGACAACCTGGTCGATCTGGTGGTCACCAACTACGTCTACGAGCACGTCTCCACCGGCTCGCAGAAGATCATTCGCTACCGCGGCGCACTGCCCACCAACAAGATCGTCGGCTGGGACGAGGTCGGGGTGTTCGGCCCGGGGCAGAACATCATCATGCACGCCGCGACGTTCCGTACTCAGGTGCTGCGCGACAGCGGACTCGACCTGCCCAAGCACACCTTCTACGTCGACAACATCTTCGTCTACGTGCCCCTGCCGCACGTGAAGACTCTGCACTACCTCCCGGTGAACCTGTATCGCTACTTCATCGGCCGTGACGACCAGTCGGTGAACGAGCCGGTGCAGCTGAGCCGGTTGGATCAGCAGATGCGGATCACGAAGGTGATGAGCGAGGCGTACGTCCTGCCCGATGAGATTCCCAGCAAGCGGCTGG
>JAJTBJ010000077.1 GCA_021286985.1 Propionibacteriales bacterium
GTGAAGGTTTCCCAGGCTTCCATCTGCAGCTCGACCTTGACGTTGGGCTGCTTCTTGTTGAACTCGGCGATGATCTTCTCCCAGTCCGCTTTGGACGTGTCGCCGTAGTTGGGGGCAAGAATCTTGATGGTGGTCGCAGGCAGTTGACCGCCGGCGGGAGCGCTGCTGGTACCCGACGGGGTTCCGGTGCACGCGCTCAGAACAAACATGGACGCCGCAGCGATGGCGGTGACCTTGGTGAGCTTGGCCAACATAGGCCCGATCCTCCTCTTTGAGAGTCGACCCCCGGACACACTTGCGCGGCGGTCTCTAGATGTGAATGACTGTAACTGATCGTTTATGATGATTTCCAGTCATGATTGGTCACTAGTTCGTAACGGAGCCGTCCTGAGCGGCACCACCAGTGGAAGGGAAGCCGTGGAGGTCGTCATCTGCCCGAACGCCGCCGAGGTCGGGCGAGTTGCCGCGCGGAAGGTGGCCGCCGTGTGCCGGGCAGCCGGCCCGCACGCGGTCCTCGGAGTCGCCACCGGGTCGTCGCCGCTGGCCACCTACGCCGAGTTGGCCAAGCTGGTCGCCGCGGGCGAGCTCGACTTGTCGCAGGCTCACGCCTTCGCCCTCGACGAGTACGTCGGGCTACCCGAAGGCCACCCGCAGAGCTACGCCGAAGTCATCCGCACCACCGTCACCGAGCCGCTGGGAATGAAGCCGTCGCAGGTACACGTCCCGGCCGGCCACGCCGCCGACATCGACGCTGCCGCCGCCGAGTACGAGCAGCTCATCCACGCCGTCGGCGGGGTGGACGTCCAGATCCTCGGGGTCGGTTCCAACGGCCACATCGGCTTCAACGAGCCGGTCAGTTCGCTGGCCTCCCGCACCCGGATCAAGACCCTCACCGCCCGCACCCGCGCCGACAACGCCCGGTTCTTCTCCTCGCTGGACGAGGTGCCGCACCACTGCCTGACCCAGGGACTGGGTACGATCATGGATGCGCGCCAGGTCGTGCTGGTGGCGCAAGGCAAATGGAAGGCGGCCGCAGTGGCGGCACTGGTGGAAGGCCCGATCGCGGCGATGGTGCCCGGCTCGGTGTTGCAGTTGCATCGCTTCGCCACCATCGTCGTCGACGCCGACGCCGCCAGCGAACTCACCATGTCGGACTACTACCGCACCGCTTTCGAGCACAAGCCCGACTGGCAGCACTTCGATCGGATGAACTGAGCATGTATCTCGCGGCCGAGCAGGTGTTTACCGGCGATGCCGTGCTGAGCCCCGGCTGGGTCGAGGTGGCCGACCACTCGGTGAGCGCGATCGGCTCCGGTGAGCCCCCCGCTCAACCCGACGCCCGCAGTGCGTGGCTTGCTCCCGGGCTGGTGGACGTCCATTGCCACGGGGGCGGCGGCGCGTCCTTCGATCAGGCCGATGATGCCGCCACCGCGACCGCGCTGCGCACCCATCGGGAGCGCGGCACCACCACCACGGTGGCCAGCCTGGTCACTGCGTCCACCGACGACTTGGTGCGGCAGGTGCGGCACCTGGCCGATTGGACCGAACGCGGCGAACTGGCCGGCATCCACCTGGAAGGGCCGTGGCTGGCGCCGGCTCGAAAGGGTGCCCACGACGAGGCATTGCTGACTGCCCCCACCGCCGAGGTGATCGCCGCCGTGCTGGACGCCGGACGCGGCGCGGTGCGGATGGCCACGCTCGCTCCCGAGCTTCCCGGCGCCGAGGAAGCCACCCGACAACTCACTGAAGCCGGGGTGGTGGTGGCCGTGGGCCATACCGCCGCCGACTACGACACGACCGTGGCCGGACTGGGCTGGGGTGCGCGCGGTGCCACGCACTTGTTCAACGCGATGCCGCCGCTGAACCACCGTGAACCGGGCCCGATCCTGGCGCTGCTGCGGGACCCGGCGGTGTGGCTGGAACTGATCGCCGACGGCGTCCATGTCGATGCCGCCGTGATCGCCTGGACGTTGCAGACCTACCCGCAGCGGGTGGTGTTGATCACCGACGCGATGGCTGCGGCCGGCTTCGGTGACGGCGACTACCTGCTCGGCAAGCTGGCCGTCGAGGTGCGCGACGGCGTGGCCCGCCTGACCACCAACGGCGCTATCGCCGGCTCGACGTTGATCCTGGCCGAAGCGCTGAAGAACTGCCTCGCTTGGGGGGTGCGCGCCGAACACGCGTTGGCGGCGAGCACCGTCCAGCCGGCCGACTATCTCGGTCTGGACGCCGGACGCCTGCAGATCGGACGCACCGCTGACCTAGTGTTGTTGGACGACCGGCTGCAGGTGCAGCGCACGCTGCGGCAGGGGTCTTGGGTCGGCGGCGATGAACCGGCCCACTGAAGGGAAAGTCTGAGGAATGCGCGTTCTTGTCACCGGCGGTGCCGGCTACATCGGATCCCACACGGTGCTTCTGCTGCTGGAGTCCGGCCACGACGTCCTGGTGGTCGACGATCTGTCGAACGCCTCGGCAGAGTCGCTGCGCCGGGTCGCCGAACTTGCCGGACGTGAGCCCGGCTTCATCGAGGGCAACATCGCCGACCCGGCCGTGCTGGAGCGCGCTTTTGGCGAGTTCAGCCCGGAGGCGGTGATTCACTTCGCCGGCTGGAAGGCGGTGGGGGAGTCGACCCAGTTGCCGCTGGTGTACTACCGCGAGAACGTGGCGGCGACGGTCGCATTGGCCCAAGCCATGGCCGATCACGGCTGCCACCTGCTGGTGTTCAGCTCCTCGGCGACCGTCTACGGCGACGGCACCCCACCGTTCACCGAGGACGCGCCCACCGGCGCGACCAACCCGTACGGCCGCACCAAGTGGATGATCGAGCAGATCCTGGCCGACGCGGCCGCCGCCGATCCGCAGTTGGCGGTGGGGGTGCTTCGGTACTTCAATCCGATCGGCGCGCACCCGTCCGGTCGGATCGGGGAGGACCCGCGCGGCATCCCGAACAACCTGGTGCCGTTCGTGGCGCAGGTCGCCAGTGGGCGGCTGGCGCAGTTGGCCGTGTTCGGCGACGACTACGACACCGAAGACGGCACCGGCGTGCGTGACTACGTCCATGTGATGGATCTGGCCGCCGGCCATCTGGCCGCCCTGGACTACCTGGTCGACCACCCCGGCTGGAACGTGTGGAACCTCGGCACCGGCCATGGCGCCTCGGTGCTGCAGGTGGTGCACGCCTACGAACAGGCGTGCGGACACCCGATCGCGTATGCGGTGAAGCCCCGCCGTCCCGGTGATGTGGCCGCCTCGTTCGCCGACCCGGCCAAGGCCAATCGCGAACTCGGCTGGCAGGCCACCCGCACCTTGGACGAGATGTGCGCCGACACCTACCGCTGGCAGTCGGCCAATCCGAACGGCTACCGCACCGACTAGCCGAGGACGGACACGACAAAGGCTCAGGGCTTCGAGTGATGCCCTGAGCCTTTGTGGTCGTGGGTCAGGCCAGTGCCTTCGCCTTGAGGGTCGCGAACTCCTCGGGGGTGATGGCACCGGCGTCCAGCAACTCTTTCGCCTTGGCGATCTCGCCGACCGCGCCACTGGCCACCGAGCGGATGTACTCATCGGCCTCTGCCTTGCTGGCCTGGGCTTGCGCCATGGCCCGCTCGGCCATGCCACCACCGCGCACGATCACGTAGATCAGCGCGGTGAACAGCGGGATCAGAATCAGGAAGAACAGCCAGACGGCCTTGGCCCAACCGGCCAGTTCCCGATCACGGAACAGATCGGCAACGATCGAGAACAGCGCCATCAGCCAGGCGACGAGCACGAAGAAGCTCAGCAGCGCAATGAAGAAGCTGCCAAGGTCATGGAAGAAGTCCATTGAAGGGGTCCTTTCAGGTGGCGCCGTCGGCACCTACCCCTCCATCTCATCGCGGGCGGTAGCCGCCCACCCGGCGAAGGTGCGGAATCCCTCAGGCGTCGATCGAACCCATGTCGCCGTAGCGGGCGCCCTTCACTGCTTCACGTGGAACGGCCTCGACCAGGGCCTGCAAGTCGTCGGCGGTGAGCTGGACGCTGACCGCGCCGACGTTCTCCTCCAGGTAGGCGACCCGCTTGGTGCCAGGAATCGGCGCGATGTCGTCGCCTTGGGCGAGCACCCAGGCCAGCGCCAGCTGACCGGGCGTGCAGCCCTTGGTTTCGGCGATGGCGCTGACTGCGGCCACCAGGGCCAGGTTGGCGTCGAGGTTCTCGCCGTTGAGGCGGGGGAAGTAGGCGCTCGCCCGAGAGTCGGCCTCGGCACCCACCTTCAGCGCACCGGTGAGGATGCCGCGTCCGAGCGGGGAGTAGGGCACCAGCCCGATGCCGAGCTCACGCAGGACCGGCAGGATCTCGTCTTCCAGGTCGCGGGTGAACAGCGAGTACTCGGTCTGCAGCGCGGTGATCGGATGGACGGCGTGGGCCCGGCGAATGGTCTTCGCCGATGCCTCCGACAAGCCCAGATGGCGCACCTTTCCGGCGGTCACCAGTTCGGCCATGGCGCCGACGGTCTCCTCGATGGGCACGGCTTTGTCGACGCGGTGCTGGTAGTACAGGTCGATCACGTCGACGCCGAGGCGTTGCAGTGACGCATCGCAGGCGGCGCGGACGTATTCGGGGCGTCCGTTGATGCCCAGGCGGGTGCCGTCGGGGAGGCGCTCGTTGCCGAACTTGGTGGCCAGTTGCACTTCGTCGCGGCGTCCGGCGATGGCCCGTCCGACCAGGCGCTCGTTGGTGAAGGGGCCGTACATGTCGGCGGTGTCGAGGAAGGTGACGCCCAGGTCGAGTGCGCGGCGAATGGTGGCCAGTCCGGAGGCCTCGTCGGGAGCGCCGTAAAACTCGCTCATGCCCATACAGCCCAGGCCGAGGGCGGACACCTCGATCGCGGAAGCGGTACCGAGAGTGCGGGTGGGGATTGTGGTCATCGCCGTCCTTTCTGCTGGTCAGGTGGAGGCAGAACCTCTTGCAGTCTAGGCCGGGGTGCGAGGATGGGAACCGCCCGCAGATGAGGAGATGTGATGACGTCGTGGCGTGAGGAAATCAGCGAACCGGCCCAGGATGACCTGGACGGCCTGGTGGAGCCGGTGTGGGATTTCGCCGAGCATCAGCTGGTCGCGCGCGGCGAGTTCTTCCCGTTCGCGTTCGTGGTCGGCACCGACGGTGAGCAGAGCATGGCAGCGGCCGATATCGGTGATGACAAGCCCGAATCCGAAGAAGTGATCGAGGTGCTGAACGCCGGCCTCACCGAGAAGCGGGACGACTTGCGCGCCACCGCCGTGGTCGCCGACGTCCATCTACCTGACTTGGGCACCGACGCGATCCGGCTGGTGCTGGAGCATCGCGAGGGCGTCGCCTTGGAGATCGTGATTCCCTACCTCGTCCAGGGCATGCCCCGACAGGTGGCCTTCGGTGAGCTGATCGTCAGCGAGTCTGCGCCGATCATCTGGGCCAACTGAGGCAGTTGCGCCGAGGCGATCCTCACGGTTCCGCGACGTACCGGGTTCCCGGGCGATCCGCCCGCACTCGCTTCTGCGGCTCGGGCGCGAAACTCAGCGTGGCCACACTGCCACCGCGATACCGCAGGATCAGGTAACCCAGAAGCAGGGCGATCACCAAGAAGCGGGAGGCGATGCCGATGATCCCCGCCTCGGGGCCGAAGGCCCCACCGGTCACCAGGTCGGGTCCGGTGCTGGTAACGGTGAACAGGCCGGGGAAGTTCTTGCCACTCACCGGCAGGCCGAGCAGAGTCTGGGTGAAATTCCACCCCAGGTGCAGACCGAAGGGGAACCAGATGTTGCGCGCGCCCAGGAAGGCCATGGCGTAGATCAGGCCGCCGAGGGCGTTGCCGAGCACCGAGATGGCTGAGGCACCGGGGTTGGTCGCATGCACCAGCCCGAAAACCACCGCCGAAATGAGCACCGGAACCCACCGATTGCTGCCCCAGCGCACCATGCCCAGCACCACGACCAGACCACTGAGCAGCAGCGACCGGAAGAACACTTCCTCGATCCCCGCATTAGCGGCGATGTCGCCAAGCGTTGCCGGGAAGGTGCTCGGTGTGTAGGCAGCCGGCGCGACGGTGATGGCGCCGAGGCCCAGCTCCACCGCGAAGACCGTGAGGATCGCGATGGCCGTGATCGCCACGCCAACCAAGAAGTCGGGAACGCTCCACTTGGTCACCTTGAAACCCAGGTTGGCAAAGACCGGCTGGCCCCGCCGCACCCAGATAACGATGGCGATGATGCCCAACACGGGGGCGACTACGAAACTCAAAATGTCTGCCATGACTACTCCTCTGCAGGACAACGACGGCCTGTGGACGAGGTCCCCCAAGGACGTCTCGTGCATGGCGACAGCGAGAACCCGTGGGTTACTTATCGACTCAAATTACATACCTGCCCCCTTCCGGCAAGGGAGAACGCATACATCTTTGGCGAAACCACCTCCACCGATCGCTATTCGATTTACACTCACCGCAAAAGCTCAAACCCCACCGAACGCTCCGCCCTTCACCGTTGAAGAGTCCCCGATCGTCCTGCAGAACCCCCACAACCCAAGGACCTCTCATGCGTATTCGACCGAATGCTGGTATCGCCGTCGGTATCGCCATTGGCTATATGGCCATCGTCAGCCTGCTCTGGTGGGTGACCGGGCTTGATTACACCAAGGTCGCTCAGTCGCCGTCCACGATCTTCTTCGGCATCATCCTGCCGGTGGGCGTGGCCGGCATCTTCCTGGTCATCGCTGCCTCGGTGCTCGGCTGGTGGCGTCCGGCCTTGTTCGAGAAGAAGTCCGGACGAGGTTGGATGTGGCTGGCTCCGATCTTCATGCTGCTCACGCCACTGGCGCTCATCGGCTCCCGAGACCTGACCAAGATCGACCCGATGTGGGCGCTCACCCTGGCCGTCGGGGTGTTGTTGGTCGGCTTCGGCGAGGAAATGATGACCCGTGGTCTCGGCCTGGTCGGGTACCGCGGATCATTCAGCGAGGGGTGGGCCTGGTTCGCTATGTCGCTGACCTTCGGTGTGATGCACGGGCTCAACCTCTTGTTCGGCCAGGCACTGCTGCCGACCCTGCAGCAGATCGGGATCTCGTTCGTCTCCGCTTCGGTGTTCTATGTGCTCCGGCGCCTCACCGGCAGTCTGATCTGGGCGATGGGCCTGCATGCCATCTTCGACTTCGGCAGCCTGGTCGGCAGCACCGTCCCGATGGGTGCTGGCGCCCTACTCACCCTGTTGAGCTTCGCGCAGTACCTCGCGATGGCCATCGCCCTGATCGCGGCCTGGCGGCTCATCGTCGCCGACCGCGCCCAGGCACGTGGAGCCGCCGCGGGCGCCTAGTCTGTCCTCCAGCCAGGTATGCCGGACGGGCGATGGCTGGCCACGGGACTACGATGAACGCCGTGGTGGGGACCCCAAGCGGCGCGAAACCGTCGGAGTTGGCGGCGCGCGCCGTGGCGCTCGCCGATCGGTACTCGCGCGAACTGACCGAGTTCACCCGCACCTTCCTGGGGGCCAACGGCATCGCCAACCGTGATGTGCAGTTGCTCCTGACGATCGACCGCAAACCCGGGATTCGGCCGAGCGCTCTCGCCGAGCAGATCGGCATCTCTCGTGCGCTGGTCTCCCAGGCCCTGCGTCGCTTCGATTCGGTGAACCTCGTGGGTCGCAGCACCGACTCGACCGACCGCAGGTCCCGCGGGCTCAGGATGACCCCGTCAGGGCACGCGATGATCCGCTCCTACGAGGGTGAACTGTCACGGTGGTTCGCAGAGGAGGGCCCCTTGGTGGAGCAGTTGCACACCTTGCTTCACCACCCGATCAGCTCGTCGACATCCCCAGATCCCGCCCCGCTCGAAGTCATCGGCAAGCTCGCGGCCGTCGGCGCTGCGTACGGCAGCGAGCTGCGGCCGCTCCTACAGCCGTTCGGTCATGTGACGGTGACGCAGCGCCGGTTGCTGACCTTGCTCGACGCTTTCGGCCCGCAGCGTCCTGTTCAGCTGGCTTCGAGACTCTCCCTGACAACGGGGGGCATCAGCATCGCCCTCGACGCTTTGGAGGATGCGGCACTCATCTCCAGGCGCCTGGCTACGCCCGATACCGACCGCAAGGCGGTGCAGGTCAGCCTCACCGTCCGCGGCGGGGAGGCGGCAGCGGTGACCCGAGGGGTGTTCACCCGGCATTCCGACGAGATCTTGGACGTGTTGGCGCTCACCACTCGGGTGAGGAGGCCCGGCCGAGAAGCCGAGGTGGCCACCAGCACGGCCTCCTAGCTTCCGGCCCGAGCCTGGATCGATGCCGCGGTTCAGCGGCGTCCGAATAGGTGGGCGACGATCGCCCGTCCTGACGTGGGTGGATCGGAGCGAGTGAAGGCCCACTCGGGGTCGGTCAGCATGCGCGCGCCGGCCAGGCCGGCCACCATGGCGATGGCGACCAGGACGGTCTCGACCCCGCTGGCCAGCGCGCGGACGACGTCGGCCTGGTCGAAGGAGACCAGGGTGCGCAGCGCGGCCGAGCCGGGGATCGAGACCAGCAGGGTCGGCACGGTCATGATGATCTTCTCCATGTCGAACAGCCCGGCGGCGATCGCGCAGAGCACGCCCATGAAGAAGCAGGCGACGAAGGTGGCGATGTGCGGCTTCACCCCGGCCTCGATCAGCCACAGCCGCGGCAAGTTGCCCAACACGGCGATCACCCCGGACGCCACCGCCATCGACAGCGGTGAGTTGAACATGATCGCCCAGCCCAGGACCGCGAAGAAGCTGGCCAGCGCGTAGGCCGTCCACACCGCCCAGACTGGCCCGACAAGGGCGGGGACCGGATCGGGGGAGACTCCGGTGGCCGAGATCATCACCCACACACCCATCGTCAGGGCGAGCAGCACCATCATCGCGTAGGCCAATCGCGGGACGCCGGCCATCAGGTCGATGCGGGCCAGATCAAGCCCGGCGGTGACCATCGGGAAGCCGGGAATCAGGAAGATGGCTGCACACACCAAGCCGGCGGCCATCCGGTCGCTCGGCCCACCCATCGCCAGATCGAGCAGGGCGGTGAACCCGAGGAACAGTCCCGTGGCGGCAGCCGCCGAGGTCATCACCACTGCGAGGTGGTTGAGCTGGCGGGACGCCAGGAAGCGGTTGAGCCAGAACGCCAGCGCCGAGGCCGGCAGGACGGCGGCGACCTCACGCCAGTTGCCGCCGTTGAGGACGGTCACCGACGCACACGCCAGCGCGGTGAGCAGCACCAGCACCCAGGTGGGGTAGAGCCGCGGGGTGTGCTCGACCTCGTCCAGCATCACATCCACTTCGGCGACGGTGGCGCGCTCGGGCAGGGTGAGGGCGAGCTTGTGCAGCATGGCGATCCGATGGGCGTTGACGCCCGGAGCACTGATCTCGGCCACCTGGGTGCGGAACGCGCCCCGGCGCTGCACGGTGAGCACGATGTCGGTGAAGGTGACCTGCGCCCGGATCTGCTTCAGCCCGACGGTTTGGGCGACCGCGCGCATCAACTCCCGCACCCGCAGGCCGGACGTCCCGGCTCCCAGCATCAAGATTCCGGCCCGGGCGACCACGTCCGAGCGGCGGATCAGGTGCCGCGGCTCCAGGGCGTCCTCATGCTCGTGCTCGTCGAACATCGGCTGCGCAGGCGTGTTCTCCACCGTTCCACCGTAGCCAGCACACCGGCGTCCCGCTGCCGACTTCGCGCGTCGGTCACGGAGTTGCTCGGGCCGACCGTGCGGTAAGTGGCTCGGGTGATCAGGACTGCGCTGGGCGCGGGCCGCGCGCGAGACCGAGGCCGCCGATGATCTCAGCGACAACCTGCTCGACGGATCCTTCCGCTGCAACGGTGATGCCCACTTCGTCGGCGCCGAGCGGTTCGAGGGTGGCCAGTTGCGAGTCGAGCAAGGCGGGGGCGAAGAAATGTCCGCTTCGTCGAGCCAGCCGCGCATCGAGGGTGGCCGGGTCGGCAGCGAGGTGAACGAAGGCGACGCCTTCAGCGGCCAGCCGTCGGCGATAGCTGGCCTTGAGCGCAGAGCAGGTGATCACTGCGCGGGTGTGATTCTCGCGGTGGTCGGCGATCCAGGTGGCGATGCGCGCCAACCATGGCTCTCGGTCGACGTCGTCCAATGGGTGGCCGGCGGCCATCTTGGCGATGTTGGCCGCCGGGTGCAGCTCGTCGCCTTCTTGAAAGTCCCATTCCAGGGCCGCGGCCAACGCCGTCCCGATTGTCGACTTTCCAGCCCCGGCCACACCCATCACCACCACGACGGTGATCGCGGGTGCCTCGGCCGGACGCCGGGCAAGGTGCAACAGCGGGAACGGACGCCCGTCCTGGTCTGTCGCGCTGCGTCCGATCACCTCGAAACCGTGCCGCCGGTAAAAGGCGAGTGCCGCCGGGTTCTGCTCATTGACGTCCAGTTCAAGGTCGGGATGGGCCTCGATGGCGGCGTGCAGCAGTGTCGAGCCCACCCCGCCAGCCCGCGCGGCCGCGTCGACGAAGAGCATTTCGAGTCGGCCGTCGGCCACCCCGCTGAATCCCACGACGCCGTGCGCGCCCTCTGCCACAGTGATCGCCACCGCAGGGAAGTAGGTCGGAATCAGCTCCCGCTCGATCGCGTCGATGTCGTCGGCGCTCAGGAAGTGGTGGGTGGCTTCCACCGACCGCCGCCAGATCGCCACCTATGTCGGCCATTCGTGCCGGCCAGCACAGGGACGCACCCGCAGCTCGGGCGCACCATGCCTGAGTTCATCGGACGTCGCTGGCGCGGGCAGGTCTTGCACAGCTACACCGTAGCCACCTGTATCGGCCGCCGCGCCGGTGATCGCTGCGGCAGCTACTCGCCGTCCGTCCGGCTAGGAACGAGGTCGGCGAGCAGGCGCGCCTTTTCAGCCGGTGGCAGGAAGGAGGCCTCGATGCTGTTGGCGGCCAGCGTCGCGAGCTGGGCGTCGGTGAGGTCGAACTGGCGTCGAACCGCGTCGATGTTGTCGTCGAGGTACCCACCGAAGTAAGCCGGATCGTCGGAGTTGACGCTCACCAGCAGACCGGCGTCCAGCATGGCCGGCAGCGGGTGCGCAGCCAGACTCGGCACCGCCTTGAGCCGAACGTTCGACAGCGGACAGACCGTCAGCGGAATGCG
>JAJTBJ010000078.1 GCA_021286985.1 Propionibacteriales bacterium
GCGCTGGTAGTTCAGGATCGCGTTGGCGCCGGTGACGTTGATCGAGCTGGTCTTGGCCCAGGGGTAGAAGCCGGCCGCCTTGAGCTTCTTGATCACCAGTGCAGCGCACTTGCCGCTGGAGCCGGGGCCGACCACCTTGGTCAGGCAACCCTTGAACTCCTTCTTGGTTTCGGCACTGAGTGTCTCGAACGGATCGGTCGGTGCGGTCTGGGTGGGCGTCACCGTGGGCGTCGGCGAGGGCGCCGGAGTGGAGGCGTTCGACTGCGGGCTGGGCGACGTCCCCAGGGTGGTCGGATCGGGCTTGGCGCACCCGGAAAGCACCAGGGCGGCGGTCACCATCAATACCGCGCCGACACCCAGCGCGCGACCACGGGCGCGGTGTGCAACTGCGTCCATCGATCCCTCTCCCGAAAAGGAACGGCTGAAAACCAGGAGTCCCTCCCGATGGGGTGGACGGCGGCCAGAGTACCCGGCATGCCTGAACGGGAAATGAACGGCGGCCAAGAATGCACCGGCTCGCGAGCGAGCCGACAGAGATCGGGTGCGCAATTGGCCTACCTGCTTCATCTCAGCTGCCTCCCCCCGCGGGGGCAGGGTCTGCGGCGCAGACCGGGGCTTCGTCGCCTCCGCCGGGATCGGCGGCGCACGAGCGTCCCTCGGCGGTGACCCCGAATCGGGCCTGCGGATCGAGCCGGGTCAGCACCGCGAAGGTCAGCCGCGCCAACTCGTCCACATCGCCGTCGTCGAGTCCGTCGAGAACCAGCGATCGGACGGCGTCGGCGTGCAGCCGTCGGCTCTGCCGATAGGCGGTCATACCGTCATCGGTGAGGACGGCGTTGGTCGCGCGGGCGTCGGCAGGGCAGGCGGCCCGCTCGACAAAGCCCTTCCGCTCCAGCGCCGTCACCACGCGCGAGAGCCGGGCCAAGGTGGCGTTGGTGCGGGCGGCGAGCGCGGACAGCCGCAGGCGGCGCCCGTCGGCTTCGGCCAGCGCTTCGAGCAGGGTGAACTCGAATGAAGTGAGCCCGCCGGGTGCGAGTTCGCGGTCGAGCGCGGTGGGCAGGAGTTCGAGCATGGCCTGAAGCCGGGCGACGGCTACGCGCTCCGGTTGGGTCAACACCGCTTCAGGCATGGGTAGATTCTAGCAGATAGTTGTAGCTGCAACCATTCTGAGTTAGGTTCTTAGTTGTAGATACAACCAAAGCCACGGAAGGCACCTCAATGACCAGCTTCACCATCATCGGCACCGGCAACATGGGCACGGCCATCGGCGGCCTGCTCTCCGGCGGCGGCAGCGCCGTCAGCTACATCTCCCACGAAGAGGTCGGCACCCAGCCGATCGACGGCGACGTCGTCGTCCTGGCGGTGCCCTACCCCGCCATCGCCGGCATCGTGGCGGCCTACCCGGGCGGCTTCGACGGCAAGACGGTGGTCGACATCACCAACCCGCTGAACTTCGAAACCTTCGACTCCCTGGTCGTGCCCGCCGGCAGCTCGGCTGCCGCTGAGCTCGCCGCCGCCGTTCCTGGCGCGAAGGTGGTCAAGGCGTTCAACACCAACTTCGCCGCCACCCTGGCTAGCAAGTCGGTCAATGGCGCTCCCACCACCGTCCTGGTGGCTGGCGACGACGCCAGCGCAAAGAAGGCGCTGCTCGATGCCGTCCAGGCCGGCGGCGTGAACGCGATCGATGCCGGCTCGCTCGCCCGCGCCCACGAGCTGGAGGCCCTGGGCTTCCTGCAGTTGACCCTGGCGATCGGTGAGAAGGTCGGCTGGACCGGCGGCTTCACCGTCGCCTGATCGCGAACCCACCACACGACAAACGGGGCCCCGCCGGCTGATTGCCGACGGGACCCCGTTTCGTCGATCAGTAGCGACTACTTGACCTCAGTCGCCGCTTCAATGCCACCCACCAGCGCTTCGCCGGTGGCCGACTTGGCGTGACGGAAGCCCAGCAGGGCCAGCACCAGCAGCACCGCAGCGCCGACGAACGCGGCCACAGCGGCGATCCCCGCGATCACACCCATGGTGCCGAAGGCGAAGGCCGTCAGCAGCATGCTGCGCAGGGTGGCGCCCATGAACATGGTCTGGCGCAAGTCACCGAGCTGCTTGACCTTCGCCGGATCGGCGTTGGGGTCCTTGGACAGCTGGATGTACTCGCCGCTGACCTCTTCGTAGGTCTTGCCGCCACCGATAGCGGTCAGGTGCGCGGCGATGTAGTGGTCGGCGAAGGCTTCGGCCTGGGCACCGGTGGTCATTTCCTGACCGGCATAGGGGGCAAGAGCGGCCTGGTCGGCGGGGGGCAGATTGCCGTACGCCTGAGCGGTCGGCATCGTGATCTTCTGGGCGGAAAGCTGACTGGCCACCTGTCCGTTGACGAACGAGCTGGCCACCGTAAGCAGCGCACCGGCTACGAGCAGGACGACGGCCAACGCCAGTCCGACCCAGGCGGCAAGCCGGTCGAGAGCACTGCGCTTCATGGGGATACCTCTTTCTGTTGAATCTTCAATGATTCGCTGGATTCATCATACGCCTTTGTCAGCACATTGCGTAGTCGGGTGAGTAGCAGTGGCTGCGCCTACGCTCCGCCGCAGCTCAGACTAAGTAAAAATAGGTAAGCCTATCCTTACGCACACCCCTTGACCGGCCGTCCGGAGGCTCCAAATAATTCAGCATTTGGCGAAGTCAGACCCGGCTTCGGCGCCGCGCGGATAGGTGGGGTCAGCTTTCGACAGGCCCGACTCCCGGCACAGCAACACGTCCACCACCCCACCCCCACAGGTTGAGCAGCGGGCGTCAGCGAGCGTGTCGAAACCACTCCGCCGGCCCGCCCACACCACCCCACCGCTGGTTGAGCAGCGAACGAAGTGAGCGTGTCGAAACCAGGGCGTCCGCCCGGCTCGTCGGACTACAGCACGCCCTTGACCAGGACGAAGCAGGAGTAGCCGCGAGACTCCCCGGTCTGGACGATGGCGTAGCACTGCCGGGCCAGGGCATAGAAGTCATGGCGCTCCATCGGGGCCACCTCAATCTCGCGGCCTTCGGCAGCGGCCAGTTCGGCGGCGAACTCCGCGTGCGATTCACGAACCGACGCATCGCCGACCGGCGTGATCCGGAAAGCGGCGGGGGTGTCGAAGTCGTCGACCGGGAACACCGCCAGGATCGCCCTCGCCGCGGCGGCGGTGTCGGCGCCGGCCAGGTGATGGACGCGAGGCGCCGAGCTATGCGAGGGGTAATTGCGATCGACGATGGCCAGCCGGTCGCCATGCCCCATTTCGGCCACGGTGTGCAGTAGTTCCGGGGTCAACAGCGGCGGGACGCCCTTCAGCACACCCACTCCTCGTCGAGCAGCGCGGCGAGGAAGCCGCCGACGAAGGTGTCGCCCAGGCCGATGGTGGTGGGCGTGTCGGTTTCGATCAGACGGGTGGGCACGCAGCACACCGCCTCGCCCAGTTCAGCGGTCAGCGCCGCAGCGAACCGCTGCCCGTCCGGACGTGCCGGGAGCGCCTGCACCGCGGCCAGGTCGTCGGCGGTGAAGTCGTCGCCGCAGCAATACCGCACCCCGGCCAGGTCGATGGCGGCCGCCAGCGCGTCGCAGTAGCGTCGCGGGTGCTTGCCGAAGGCCAGCGCCCAGTACTTGGTGTGCACCACCACGGTCGGTGCGATCGAGAAGCCGTGGAAGAAGTCGGCCAACGCCTGCTTCACCTGGACGACGTCGAGCAGGTCGACCCGGCGTCCGAGGTAGGTCTGCAGTTCGTCCTCATTCAAGCTGTGGACGTCGATGCGTCCGCTGAACTCGCGGCTGACGATGTCGCGCAGCTCTTGGTGATGGAAGCCGGAGTCCTCATAGAAGACCACCGCTTCGTCGGGCAGCTTGCGCATCGCCGCTTGCAGGAAGGTCAACCGCTGCCGCAGCAGTCCGGGGTCGGTCATCACGTTGAACCCGGCCGGCAGGAACGCCCGGGCGCCGGCAAGAGCGGCGGGCAGTTCCTGACTCAGCACCAGGTCGCGGTTGGGCGGGTCGTTGACGTAGATGATCCGGTTGGGATGGACCGAGGCAACCTCGCCGTCGATGACCGCGACCCGGGCCCCGGCGGGAAATTGGACGATCACGTGCGGGTCGAGCGAGTCAGCCTCGGCACTGCACAGGTAGTCGATGCCCGGCGGCAGCAGCCGCCGCACGTTGTCGTCGATGCTGACCAGGTGAACCAGGCTGGGCACACCCAGCTTGGCGATCGCCAGCGCGGCCCGCACGCAGGTGCCGCCGAGGCTGACCTTGTAGGTGAAACGCTCGGCGAAATCGATGGCCACCTGCGAGGACGCCACGAAGCGTTCCCCGCCCTGATCGGCCCGCAGAAAGCCGAGCAACGAGCACAGCAGTGACCGCTCGTCCTGGATCGGGACGGTCGGGTCGAGATCGGCGAGCCCGATGTGGTGCTCGCGCGCGAGATCGGTCAGGACGTCGGCGTCCCAGACGATCTCGAAGTCGACACAGCCGCCCAAACCCAGGACGAGTGGATGGTTCATCTGCTCAGCTTCGCTCAGCGGTAGAGGCCGGCCTTGCCGTCCGCGCCGAAGAGGGTGATCTTGTGCGCAGCGACCTCATTCATGGCGGCCACACAGGCCGGCTGAATCATCAGCGGCTCGCGCAGCTTGGGATCATCACCGAGCACCTCGCGCATCTTGGAGTGGTAGGCCACCTTGATGTCGGAGGAGATGTTGATCTTGTTGATGCCGGTGCGGGCCGCGATGCCGATCTCGTCATCGGGGTTGTTCGAACCACCGTGCAGCACCAGCGGGATCGGCAGCACCGCCTTGATCTCCTTCAGCAGTTCCAGCTTCAGCTCCGGCTTCATGCCCGCCGGGTAGAGGCCGTGGAAGGTGCCGATGGCAATGGCCAGGCTGTCCACCCCGGTGGCCTCGACGAAGCGCACCGCGTCCTCGGGCTTGGTGTAGATCACCTCAGCGGCGCCGGACTCGCCATAGGCGTCGTTGGCGCCGATGGTGCCCAGTTCGGCCTCAACCGACAGCCCGACGGCATGCGCGGCGGCAACCACCTTCTGGGTGATGGCCACGTTCTCTTCGAACGGCTTGATCGAGGCGTCGATCATCACCGAGGTGTAGCCGTTCTGGATCGAGCTCAGCACCTGCTCGTAGGTGCCGCCGTGGTCGAGGTGAACCGCCATCGGCACCGAGGAACGGTGCGCGCGGGCGATGATCGCCTTGATCAGATCGGGCCCGATGTGGTCGTACTCGTCGGGGTGGATGGCGACGATCCACGGCGCCTGCAACTCTTCGCACAGATCTGCGATCCCTGCGAACATCGCGTAGTCGCTGATGTTGAACGCCGGTACGGCGAAGCCCGCCTCGTTGGCGACCTTCAGTACGCCGTCACCGCTGGTAAGCATTTCATTTCTCCTTGTGAATCATTAATTGGTGGGTCTTGGGGGGTCAGTTCTTGACCGCACCGGCGGTCATCCCGCCGATGAAGTAGCGCTGGAAGAACAGGAAGAGCAGCAGGATCGGGATGCAGCCCAGGATCGACATCGACATCATCTGGTTCCACTCGTACGAGTGCTGCCCCATCAGCAGCTGGATGCCGATCGGCACCGTCCGCATGTCGGGGGTCTTGGTCAGGGTCAGGGCGAACAGGTACTCGTTCCAGGCGATCATGAAGGTGTAGATGCCGACCGAGACCAGGCCGGGCACCGAGATCGGCACCAGCACTCGCCACAGGGCCGTCCAGGAACTGCCGCCGTCGACCTTCACCGCTTCGTCCAACTCCCGGGGAAGGGTGTTGAAGTAGCCGGTCATCATGATGATCGCGTAGGGCAGGGTGAACACCATGTAGGTGAGGATCAGGCCCGGGTAGCTGTTGTACAGCCCGAGGAACATGATCAAGCCGAAGTACGGGATCAGCAGCGTGATCGGCGGCACCGCCTGGACGCTGACGATGACCATGTTGAGCGCCCGCTTGAACGGGAACTCGTACCGGCTCAAGGCGTACGCGGCCAGCACGGCCACCACCAGAGTGAGCAGCGTCACCGACAGCGACACGAAGTAGCTGTTGAGGAAGAAGCGCACCTTGACCGGGTCGGTGAAGATCGCGGTGTAGGCCTCCAGGGTCGGGTTGGACGGGATCAGCTGCGGCGGGTTGGCGAAGATGTCGGTGTTCTGTTTGAACGAACTCGACAGCATCCACAGCACCGGCAGGCCGGCGTACAACGCACCGATGACCAGTCCGATCAGGATGGCGATCTTGGCGAGCAGGCGACGTTGGGCTCGTGACATGTCAGTCCCTCGCCTTCTGCGCGCGCACGTAGAAGAAGGCCAGGATCATCGAGATCACCAAGACGATCACCGCCGCAGCGGAGGCCGTCCCGAACTGGTACTTACTGAAGGCCAGCTTGTAGGTGTAGGTGCTCAGCATCTCGGTGGTGCCCAGCGGCCCGCCGCCCGTGGTCATCCAGATCAGCGCGAACTGCTGGGTGGTCCAGATGAAGTCCAGGAGTGCCATCGAGATGATGATCGGCTTCAACTGGGGCAGGGTGATGCTGGTGAAGCGCTGCCAGGGGCTGGCACCGTCCACCTGAGCGGCTTCGTAGTAGTCGGCCGGGATGCCCTGCAGACCGGCCAGCAGGCTGGTCATGTAGAACGGGTAGCCCGACCAGATGTTGATGAAGGTGACCGCGAACAGTGCGGTCTCCGGCTGGGACAGCCATTCCACCTGGGTGCCGGTGAGGTGGCCGGCCATCAGCAGGTAGTTGACCACACCGTTGGGCTCCAGCAGCAGCCGCCACAACACCGCGATGATCGCCACGGTGAACAACCACGGCAGCACATAGATGGTGCGGAAGATCGCCTTGGTGCGGTTGCCGAGCAGCCCGGTGTTCAGCATCATCGCGAACGCCAAGCCGATGACCAGGTGGGCGATCACGCTGACGCCGGTGAAGAACAAAGTGTTGGTGACCGCGGTCCAGAACGACTCGCTGGTCAGGATGTCGCTGTAGTGCTTGAAGGCGACGAACTGGGGGTTCTTCTTCATGATCACGTTGTCCATCAGCGAGTAGCTGATGACCATCACGATCGGGATCACCATCAACACCACCAACAACACCATGGTGGGGGTGAGATAGCCGTACGGGACGAGTGTGGTCTTGGCCTTCCCCGAGCCGGGACGCCGGGTCGGCGAGCCGAGCTGTTGCACTCGGGCCGGCAGCGATGCGCTGGTCACCTTTGACCACCTCCTTTCGATTGTGGAGTGGGGGCCGCCATGGGCGGTGCGGCCCCCACTCCGAATGCCTACCGGAAATCAGCCCTTGAAGGACGACTCCCAGGCACTCTGGCTGGCCGTCAACGCCTCATCAGCGCTCTGCTTGCCAGCGAGGTACTTCTGGAACTGCTCATCGAAGGACCGCATCAGATCTTCGGCCACCGGCAGACCGGTGAACTCGTTGGTGGCGGTGCCGGCCTGGTAGATCTCGAAGGCCTGCTTGAAGATCGGGTCGGCGTTCACGAAGTCCGGGACGGACTGGGTGTTGCCCGGGAAGGCGTGTGCGGAGTTGCACAGGGTCGCGTTGACGTCCTTGCCCATCAGGAAGGACACCAGCTTGAAGGCCTCAGCCGGGTGCTTGCTGTTACCGGCGACACCGATGCCCCAGGAGGCGTACGGCATGCCGCGCTTGCCCGAGTAGCCGTCAGCAGCCGGAATGGCGGCCACGGAGAACTTCAGGTCCTTGTTCTGCTCGCGGATCAGGTTCACGTGAGCCAGCGAGTCGATCATCATGCCGACCCGGCCGTTGGTGAACTCGTTGACCTTGTCCTGCTCCTTCATGGTGAAGGTGCCCTTGGCGATCGAGCCGGCGTCGTACATGCCCTTGATGAAGGTCATGACGTCCTTGACTTCGGCGTTGCCGGCGAGGTTGGGCTGGCCGTCCTTGAGCATCGAGCCACCCGAGGCCCACACCCAGCTCATCACGTCGTTCTGGATGCCGTTCGGGGTGGCGGTGTCGAGCGGGAGCACCCAGCCGGACGCCTTGCCGGTCTTGGTGATCGCGGCGGCCGCTGCTGCGAACTCGGTGCGATTGCTCGGCACCTTGGCCACATTGGCGGTCTTGAGCAGGTCCTCGTTGACGAACATCGGGTAGACGAAGTTCGCCACCGGGATCATGTAGGTCGAGCCGTTCAGCTTGACCTGGGCGGCCAGCTGGCTCTCGTCGAAGTTGGCGGACTTCATCAGATCGCTCAGGTTCGCCAGCGAACCCTGCTTCACGAAGTCGTTGACCCAGGCTCCGTCGAGACCCACCACGTCGGACATCGTGCCGGCGGCAGCACCGGCGATGACCTGCTCCTTGGTGGAGGCGTACGGGCCGGAGATCAGCTTGACCTTGATCCCGGGGTTCTGGGATTCGAACTGATCCATCAGCGCCCGCAGCGAACCAGCCGGCAGTTCCGGCTCCCACCACTGGGCGAATTCGAGGGTTACATCTCCCCCACTGCTGGCCGACGGGGCGGTCCCGCCACCGGTGCAACCAGTCATAGCCAGGGCGGCGGCTGCTACTGCAGCGATTCCCGCCAGGTACTTTTTGCGCATCTCACTCCCTTGTCGTGCGTGGTGCGCCGAAGAGCAGACACTCCGCTCTGGAGACTCACGGCAACACCTTCCGCGACCAATGATCACGCCGACTTCCTCGGCTAGTCAAGGTTTCTTGCGGTTTCTTGCTGTCACAGACAGATAACGTCCGCGGAACCTTGCCAACCTTGCGCATTTTGTGGCAGCCTTCACGCAGAAACCCGCATCACTGGAGGAATCGTGAGCAAGGAGAGCCTGTACCCCGCCCGACGCCGGGCGGAGATCCTCGACTTCCTGCGAGACCGCGGCCAGGCCTCGATCACCGAACTGGCGACCGAGTTCGGCGTCTCCGACGACACCGTCCGCCGCGATGTCGAGACCCTGGCCACTCAGGGGTCGGTCGACCGCACCCATGGTGGGGTGACCATCTCCCAGGAGGACCGGCTCAACGCGGTGATCCCCTTCTTCAAGCGGATCCATGCCAACGCCGAGGCAAAGGACGCCATCGCCCGGGCAGCCGCCGCCCTGATCGACGAAGGCCAGAGCGTCATCATCAACGGCGGCACCACCACCCTGGCGCTGGCCAAGCATCTGGCCACCAAGCGCGGCCTGACTGTGGTGACCAACTCGCTGCCGCTGCCGCCGGAGATGTACTCCCGCGGCGCGCGTGAGCTCTACGTCATCGGCGGGGCCTACCGGCTGCGTTCGCAGGTGACCATCGGCCCCGTCGTCCTCTCCGACGGGGCCGGGTTGCCGCGAGCGATCCATGCCGACTGGGCGATCATCGGCGTCGGCGGCGTCACCGACGAAGGCACCGTGTGGACCTCCAGCCTGCCCGAGGCGGGCATGATGCGCTCGATGATGGACTGCGCCAGCCACACCCTGCTGCTGGCCGACTCCACCAAGTTCGGCAAGCGGGAGTTTGCCGAAGTTGCCGATCTGACCGCCAACACCACCTTGGTGACCGACCGTCGCCCCAGCCAGGTCCTGCTGGACCGGGCCGCCGAAGTCGGCGCGACCGTCGTGGTCGCCGACGAAACCCCCACCGACTGAGCTCACCGTCTGCGCTCAGGGCCGCCACCCAGATAGAAGATTCACCGCCATGCTCGTCCCCGCTCGACTCACCGCCACCGCCGCCGACAACCTCCTCGAAGACGGCCTGGGTATCGTTCGGCTCGCCCCCAACTGGGTGCCGCGGGTGTTCTGTACCCCCGGCCGCCGGCTGCGGCTGCATCCGGACGACCACTACGCGTACGGCAAGGACCGCGGCGGCATCGACGAACGCTGGCTCGCCTCGCCGATTCGCGCCGACAACGGCCCGGCCACCGGCGAGCATGAAGGCGTCTCGCTGGTCGTGGCGACGGACGGGAGGCTGCTGCGCTTCGACGAGTTCATCGCTCATCACGGTGCCGCGCTGATCGGCGAGCGGATCTGGGCAGAGCACGGCAAATGGCCGGTCTTCGCCAAGCTCTTCGACAACGAGCAGGCGCTGCCCTTCCACGTCCATCACCGCGACGAGCACGCGCTGCCACTGGGCAAGGTGGCCAAGCCGGAGGCGTACTACTACCCGCCGCAGCTGAACGACCACCTGGCCGCGCAGCCGATTTCCTTCCTCGGGCTGCAGCCGCAGGTGACCCGCGAGCAACTGGCCGAACGCCTGGAGTGGTTCGCCCGCGGCGGCGACAACCGGATCACCGAGCTGTCGCTGGGCTACCGCACCCGGCTGGGCACCGGTTGGGACATCCCGGCCGGCGTCCTGCACGCGCCGGCGAGCGTGTGCACCTACGAGCCGCAGCTGGCCTCGGACGTGCTGTGCATGTGCGAATCGTGGAGCAACAACCGCGAGGTGCCCGACGAGTTGCTGTGGAAGGACGTCCCCGCTGATCGGGTGGGCGATCTGGACTACATCATCGAGTTGCTCGACTGGCAGGCCAATGTCGACCCCGACTTCGTCACCAACCGCCAACTGATCCCCTTCCCCACCCGGGCGTCGATCGAGGACGGCGGCGAGGCGTTCGTCGAAAAGTGGATCGTGTACAAGTCGCCGCACTTCAGCGCCAAGGAACTCACCGTCCTGCCGGGAGCCAGCGCGGTGATCACCGACACCGACGCCTACGGCGTCCTGGTGGTGCAGGGCCACGGCAGCCTCGGGCTGCACCACGTCGCCGCAGCCGGAATGCTGCGTTTCGGCGACCTCAGCGACGACGAGTTCTTCGTCTCCCAGACTGCTGCCCGGGCCGGGGTGCGCGTGCATAATCGCAGCGCCTGTGAACCCTTGGTGCTGCTGAAGCACTTCGGCCCGGGCAGCTCCGAGTTGGCCGAGGCGGTTTCGCTCTAGGGGGCGATCACTGCCCGGCGGCGACCGCCGCGACGAGCCGCGCGAAGGCGGCGGAGCGATCCTTGTAGTCGCGGTAGACCCCGAAGCTCGGCG
>JAJTBJ010000079.1 GCA_021286985.1 Propionibacteriales bacterium
GACGCCGTCCGGCTGGTCGTGGTGGCGGTGCCGCCCTCGGCCCTGGCCGCGACCATCGCTGAGGCGCTGCAGGCCTTCCCTCACGCCACCGTGACCGATGTCGGCTCGGTGAAGGGCACGGTGTTGGCCCAGCTTCGCGCTACCGGGGCTGACCTGTCCCGCTACGTCGGCTCCCATCCGATGGCCGGTTCGCAGCGGGTCGGCCCGCTGACCGCCTCACCGGAACTGTTCGTCGACCGCACCTGGGTGATCACCCCCCATGACACCAGTGCCGCCCACGCCGTCCTCGATGTCACTGAAGTGGCCCGGTTGTGCCGCGCCCGCAGCGTCAGCATGGGCGCGGCCCATCACGACGAGGCGGTGGCACAGGTGTCACACCTGCCGCGCCTGGTGTCGGTGCTGATGGGCGCCCGCCTGACCGAGGTCCCGCCGGAGCATCTGCGGCTGGCAGGCCAAGGGGTACGCGACGTGACCCGCATCGCCGGCTCCGACCCGGCCTTGTGGCGTCAGATTCTGGACGCGAACTCGGCCGCGGTGCGCGCTGAACTGGCCGCGCTGCTGACCGACCTGCAGGCCTTGGTCGACGGCTTCGACGATCCGGCCGTGATCGCCGCCGTCCTCGAACGCGGGCGGGAGGGTACGCGGGCGCTTCCGGGCAAGCACGGCACGGCGCCCGTGGACTACGCCGACGTGGTCATCGAGATTCCCGACGCCCCGGGCTCTTTGGCGCGGCTTTTCCGCGACATCGAGACCGCCGGAGTCAACATCGAGGACTTGTCCATCGATCACGACAACACCCGCGAAGTGGGCCACTTGTCGGTGAAGGTCGCACCCGAGCGCGCAGAGTTGCTGCGAGCGGCGATGACCGATGCCGGCTGGACGCTGCGCGACCCCGACGCCGCCCTGTAAGCGGGAAAGCACAAGGAGAAACATGAACGACCGCCTGGTCATCGCCATCGACGGCCCCAGTGGCTCGGGCAAGTCCACCACGTCCAAGGGCGTGGCGCGTGCCCTCGGGCTGGCCTACCTCGACACTGGTGCGATGTACCGGGCGATCGCCTGCGCCTACCTTGATGCCGGAGTCGATCCGTCCGATACCGCGGGGGTGATCGCGGCCACGCTGGGGGCGAAGTTGGAGGTCAGCACTGATCCCGACGTGGAGAAGATCCTGGTCAACGGCACCGACGTCACTGAACGGATCCGCAGCCAGGAGATCTCCACCAAGGTGAGCGCGGTCTCCACCGTGCCGGAGTGCCGGGCTGATCTGGTGGCCCGGCAGCGGGCCATCATCGATGCCGCGCCGAACGGGATCATCGCCGAGGGCCGTGACATCACCACTGTCGTGGCCCCGGACGCCGACGTCCGACTGTTGCTGACGGCCGATCCGGAGATTCGGATGGCGCGGCGCAAGCGTGACCTCGGGGGAGCGATCGACGCGTCCAGCCTCGCCGATCAGGTGCTGCGTCGTGACCGCGACGATTCCAAACTGGTCAACTTCACCACCGCCGCCGACGGCGTCACCCACCTGGACTGCACCGAGCTGAGCCTGGAGGAGACGATCCAGGCGGTGCTTGACCTGGTCGCTGCCACCCGCGGCTGAGCGTCACGGCTGCCTGTGCGGTAGCCTGGTTGGTCGCTGTTGCGCGGGAGGAGCGCCATGTCTGAGCTGGAGACCGAATCCACCACCAAACCGGTGGTGGCGGTCGTGGGGCGCCCGAACGTCGGTAAGTCGATGCTGGTCAACCGGATCATCGGCCGCCGCGAGGCGGTCGTCCAGGACCTTCCGGGGGTGACTCGTGACCGAGTCAGCTACGACGCAGAATGGGCCGGACGCGAGTTCGTGATCGTCGATACCGGCGGCTGGGCCCCGGACGCGAAGGGCATGGCCGCCCAGATCGCCGAGCAGGCTGAACTGGCGATCGCCGCCGCCGATGTGGTGATGTTCGTCGTTGATGCCACCGTGGGTATTCAGGACGTGGACGAGGCCGTCGTCGGAGTGCTGCGACGCAGCCGCAAGCCCGTGGTGCTGGCGGCCAACAAGGTCGACGACGCCCGCACCGAAGCCGACGCCGCCGGCATGTGGAACTTGGGGTTGGGGGAGCCGCACCCGGTCTCGGCCATGCATGGTCGCGGCACCGGTGACCTGTTGGACGCCCTGCTCGCCGCTTTGCCCGATACTCCGCACTCCGAGCCCGAGGCGCCCGGCGGCCCGCGCCGGGTGGCGATCGTCGGACGTCCGAATGTGGGCAAGTCGTCGCTGTTGAACAAGGTGTCTGGGGCCAACCGCGCGGTGGTCGACAATGTTGCCGGAACCACCGTCGACCCGGTCGACGAACTGGTCACCGTCGGCGGCATTGTCTACCGATTTATCGACACTGCGGGTCTGCGGCGTCGAGTCAAGGAAGCCAGCGGACACGAGTATTACGCCTCGCTGCGCACCCAGGGAGCGATCGAACGCGCCGAGGTGTGCGTGGTCGTCCTGGACTCATCGGAGACCATTTCTGATCAGGATCTGCGCATCCTGAGCATGGTGGAGGACGCCGGCAAGGCGCTGGTGATCGCGTACAACAAGTGGGATCTGACCGACGAAGAGCGCCGCCATTATCTCAACCGCGAGATCGAGCAGGACATCCGCGCGTTCGCGTGGGCGCCGAGCGTGAACATTTCCGCTCTCACCGGCCGCGGCGTCGATCGGCTGTCGAAGGCGATCGAGGAAGCACTGGAGGGCTGGGAGACTCGCGTGTCCACCGGCAAGCTCAACGCCTTCCTGGGACGGCTCGCGGCCGCCCATCCGCACCCGGTGCGCAGCGGCAAGCAGCCGCGCATCCTGTTCGGAACTCAGGCGCACAACTGCCCGCCGACGTTCGCGCTGTTCACCTCCGGCCAGTTCGACCCGCAGTACGTCCGCTTCGTCGAACGCCGGTTGCGCGAAGACTTCGGCTTCCGGGGCTCGCCGGTGCATGTCGAGGTGCGGGCGCGCGAGAAGCGCAAGGACCGCACCTAGACGGTTCGGGGCACGGATCCGGTCAGCTTCAAGATGGCGCACATGAACTTGTGACCGCCATCAGCGGTTTCGCCGAACATCAGCGGGCAACCACCGTCGATCACGGTGACGCCATGTTCACGTCCGTAGCTGGTGGCTGCGGCGTCCACACTGCCGGCGTCCAGTGAGCGGTGCATCCACACCTGCGTAATGCCCAGCTCAACGGCCTCCTTCATGGTGGCCATGGCGTGGGCCGGGCTGGTGCCGATGACGACGGCCTCGACGCCGCCGGGCACTGATGCCAGATCCGGGTAGGCGGGGTGATCACCGATCGCTTCGGCGTTCGGGTTGATCGCGAACGCCTCATAGCCGCGTTCGACGAGCCGGTCGAAGACCACGTTGCTGCCATGGCCTGATTGGGGATCACGGGACACCCCGGTCACGGCGATCCGACGGTGGGCGAGAAATTCCTGCGCTGCGTGGGCGATCTTCATTGAGAGCTCCTCTGGTTGCCGCGAGGTCGCGGGCGCGATGTGCCGTCGCGCTGCTCAGCAGCCTAGAACCGGCGGCAGCCGCCGGACACAGGGTTGGGGGAGGGGCCAGGGATGAGCGCGGGACGTCCCTGAGACGCCACCGCGCTCATCCGATGGAGGCCTACTTGAGCCGGTAGACCCGGGCGGCGTCGGAGTCGATGAACATCATCCACGGGCGGGTTCCGCCCTGGCGGATGCCGAGGTTGTCGCCATCGCCGGGATCGGACTCGCTGGTGGGATCCCGCATGGTCTTGACCGCCGACACCTTGCCGGAACTGCTGATGCTGACCAGGCCGATGGTGAGCTCAGTGCTGAAGTCGGGAAGATCGGTCATGCCCGAGATCAGGACCCACAGCTTGCCGTCGGCGCCCATCGCTGCTTGCAGCGAGGGATGCACGGTGAGCGCCGGGTGCCCCGCCGAGGTGAGGTTGAGGCGGACGGTGGCCGCTGGTCGCTTGATCGTGACGTAGCCGTCGCCGACGCTCATTTGGTAGCGGCGTCCGCCCTGGCCACGGAACCAGGTGACCGTGGTGATCTTGCCGGTACTGGGGTTGATTCGGACCTTCTTGTTGGCTTCGTCGAAGCCGTACAGGTAGTAGCCGTCGGTGCCGACCACCCCGACGAAGCGACTCAGCTTCACTTTGGTGAAGACGCCCTTTCGGTACTTCAGGAGGGCGGGGGAGTCGATCGTGGTGCTGCTGAGTACGACCGCCCCGTTGGCGAGCGCCTTGGGGTTGGCCCACTGGAAGTAGATGCCGTCCTCAAGGTATTTCACCGGCAGTTTGGCCTGACCCAGGTAGGTGCCGGAGTCGGAGTAGTGGGCGAGCCGCAGCTTGGCCGCGTCGGCCCACCACCAACTCTTGTTGGGCACCTGGGTGCCGTAGCTGGGACCCCACATGATGCCCTCGCCATCGCCGCCGGGCGAGGTGCCCAGCTTCGCGGTGGCGGTGCCGTAGCCGATGGTGGCGGTTTTCTTCCATGCGGTGCCGAGCGGGGTCGGCAAGGGCAGGGTGACCGCCTTGGTGACCGCCACAGCTGGACGGATGGGTTGGGCCTGGGCAGGCAGCGCTCCGGCGACCAGGGAGGTCGCAGAGATCAGAGCGGCAGTCAAGATGGTGATACGAGAGAGGGACTTCACGATGGCCTCCTGACGTTTTCGGCCAGCCTAGGGCGTCCCTCCAGCCCTGCACAGGGCTAGGAGGGCCCGGGCCGTCCGTCGTCGCTCGGCGGCTGCGGCGGCGGAGTCCAGGCCGGCGGTGGCGGAGGAGGCGGCGTCCAACCCGGGTTCGGCGGACCTTGCTGCCACCCTCCGGCAGCCGGCGGGGGCGCCCACCCATAGCTGGGCGCGGGAGCGGCCGGCTCCTCCTGCCGGCGGCGCTGATCGAGGTACATGATCGCCAGGTAGGCGTTCTGGAAGGGCATGGCCATCACCTGCACCAGCGACTGCGCCGCCATCGAAATCAGGTAGACCGGCACCAGTGCGGCGAACATCGCCTGCAGTTCGGCCAGGCTGTCGGCCTTCCCTGCGCCACCGAGCGCCGGCATCATTCCGGCCTGCACGAAGCTGCTGACCACCGTCGAACCGGCCTGCACGAGCAGCATGGCCAGCAGGTAGTAGCCGAACGTCCGCCAGAAGGCGCCAGTGGTGAGCGCCCAGGCGCGTTTCATGCCCGCGAAACTCGACAGCTTCTCGATGCCGATAACGGGGACCAGGTAGAGCAGCTTGATGCCAAGGAAGATGACCAGCGGAATGATCACGATGATGGCCAGCGTGAAGATGAGGACGACTGCCCCCACTGCCGCATCACGCCCGCCGCCGAGGGCGGACGTCCCGACGAGGGCGACGATCAACAGGCCGTACAGCACCAAGAAGACGAGGGCAAAGAGCAACACCAACGGCAGGATCCGTGGCAGGAAGCCCTTGGTGCCCCGCCACAGGCTGCCGACGGTGGGAGCCTGACCCTGCGCGGTCTCGTAGCTGCCGACGATCATCATCGCGTTGGCCTTCAACGCCACTAGCGGCTGAATGATGATGGCCACCACCAGCGAGCCGACATATCCGGAGATCGGCCCGGGCGAGAGCCGTCCTCCCTGGGCCATCTCGCCGAGTTCGGGGAGCAGGGCGATCATCGAGAGCAGGACTCCCGCTGCCGCAACCATCAGGATCGCCACCGGAATGAGGGTGATCAGCGCGAAGGTGCCGAAGCGCTGTTTGAGGACCGCGAAGGTGCCGGAGAAGATGTCGCCGACGTCGAGCGGACTTGGCCGCAGCAGGGGAGTGGGTTCCAGCATGACGCCAATCTAGGGCATCAGCGCTGCCTGCCCTGGTGTCGGTTCGGCGAGGCGCCGCCATCCGTGTAAAGTAACCCGCCGGGGCCGACGCCCCCACAACTGAAGAACGGGCTGTAGCGCAGCTTGGTAGCGCACTTGACTGGGGGTCAAGGGGTCGCAGGTTCAAATCCTGTCAGCCCGACCGTGTGATGTCTGTCAGACATCGAGGACACGTGAACCTGCGTTTCTCGCAGAGGAGCGATCGCGAGGCGGTCATCCGTTGTCGCAGGCGTGCGCCTGAAATTCGGCCGCGGTCACCACCGAATACCCAGTCGGACTGCGACCGGTCCAATACCGCACGCTGCCGGGTTGAAGTTCGGCGAGATCAGCGAGTGTGAAGTCGACGGAGCCCGTCGACCAGGAGCTGTCAGTCGTGCTGCCATAGAACGTGTAGGTCTGCTGCGTCGTCAGGGCTTCGAGAGGCTGAGTGACCCGCCATTCGGGCCCGGGCTCGGCGAGGTCGATCGAAGCGAATCCAGTGATCCACCCGCCGCTTTCCCAACTGCCGTCCCAGGGGTCCTTGCCGTGGGCAAGCTCTGCGGCGTTGACATGGTCATGGCACACCATGAGATATCCGACGGGACCTCCGCTGGCGTCCACACCGATGCCCGACACTCCCGCAGGCGGCACAGTGCAGGCACACAGAAGAAGTGTTGCTCCGGCAGCGAGCACGCTCACGGCTGTCCTACGCACCGCAGCAGCATATGCAGGCAGAGGCGGCGCCGCGGATCCGGCACCGTGAAAGATCGGTGGAGCCGACGGGGCCCGGCGCGAATTGACGGACGAAACAGCGCACGGACTCAGGCGCGCCAATGCGGTGGCGATCCCTGATTCCTACGCCGACACGGTCAGGCGCGATTCACTGCATGAGGCGCCGCGGCTGCGCATGGGTGGCAGCGTAGGCGAACTGGGGAGTGCCCGGATGCTGATTGGCGGAGCGTTCCGGGGCGTTGGTGGCGGTGGCGGTTGGTGAAGCTGTGTCGAGCATCGCTCGACGAGGAAGGGGAGTGTTCATTTTCGTTGCGCCGACAGGGGGTTGAGGGAGGGGTGTCCTGTCGTCGTTACCGGCGAGGGTAGCCGAATCGTTCGCGTTTGTGTCCCCCTTAGGGGGACTTCTACCCCAACCCTTGACGAACAATCCACCCGAACCGCTGAGTCACGCACCCCACGGGGTATCAGGCTGGATTTGCTCGGCGACGATTCGCTTAGGCGCCGTCCGCTGCGTACACCCGCACGCCTTCGACGAACGTCTGCAGGACGCCGGTGTTGGCGATGTCGCCGGTGGCGAACGGGTCGGAGTCCAACACCACCAGGTCGGCCAGCTTGCCCACCTCGATGGTGCCGACCTCGTGATCGCAGTGGTTCACGAACGCCGATCCGGCGGTGTAGGCGACCATGATCGTGGCCAGGTCGAGTTTCTGATTCTCCAAGAAGGGCTCAGCGACCTGGTCGCTGTAACCCGGCGCGCTTTGTCGAGTGACCGCAGTGTGCATCGCGTGGAACGGGTTGGGAGTCGTCACCGGCCAGTCGCTGCCTCCGGCCAACACCGTGCCGCTGCGCAGCAGGTCGCCGAACGGGTACTGCCAGCTACCCCGAGGCTGGCCCAGGAAGGGCAGGTTCAGTTCGGCCATCTGCTCGTCCAACGTCGCCCACAGCGGCTGCAGGTTGGCCACGACCCCCAATTGCGCCAGTCGGGCGACATCGTCGGGATGCACCACCTGAAGATGGGCGATGTGATGGCGCTGGTCGTTGCGGCCATTGCTCGCTACGGCGAGCTCGATGGCGTCCAAGCATTCGCGGACGGCGCGGTCACCGATGCCGTGGAAGTGCAGCTGGAAGCCGAGGGCGTCCAACTCCGGGACGATCTGATTCAGCACCTCCACCGGAACGAACGAGATTCCCGTGCGGTCAGTGGCGCAGCCGCAGCCGTCCTCGTAGGGGAAGGTCATCGCGGCGGTGAAGTTCTCCGGGACACCGTCCTGCATGATCTTGATCGAGGTCGCTCGAAAGCGTCCGGCCTGAAGTCGCTCACGCCGAGCAACCAGGCTGGGGATCTGTTCGGCGCCGGCGGTGCGATCCCACCACAGCGCGCCCACCACGCGGGCGGTGAGGCGTCCGTCGCGAGCCACCTGGAGGTAGGCCTCGCCGGCATCAGGGATGCCGCTGTAGACGCCGATGATCGCGTCCTGCCAGCCGGTGATGCCCAGTGAGTGCAGGTAGGCCTGTCCGGCCAGCAGCCCTTCGACGATCTGTTCGGTGGTCGGCTCAGGGATGAGGCGCTCCACCAACGACATCGCGCCCTCATGCAGCACCCCGGACGGGTTGCCGTCGGCGTCCCGCTCGATCCGGCCATCGGCAGGATCGGGGGTGTTACGGTCAATTCCTGCCGCCGCCAGAGCGACCGAGTTCACCCAGGCACTGTGGTGGTCACGGTTAGGCAGGAACACCGGACGATCGGGCACCAGCGCGTCGAGGATGGCCGCGGTCGGGGTGCCGCCGGGGAAGGCGGCCATCGCCCAACCCCCGCCGAGGATCCACTCCTCATCGGGCTGGGCGGCGGCATAGGTGGCGATCACCTGCTGGTAGGCGGCCACGTCGTGGGCGTCGGCCAGGTTGCAGCGCAGCAATTCCATGCCGCCGCCCACCGGATGGATGTGGGCGTCCTGGAATCCGGGGATCAACAGGCGTCCGGCCAGATCCACCACCTCGGTGGACGGCCCGATCAGGTCGGTGACATCGGCCGAGCCGACAGCGATGATGCGGCCTCCGCTGACGGCGACGGCGTCGGTGCGCGAACGCACGGTATCTGCGGTGAACACCGGACCGCCGATGAACACCAGGTCTGCATACTCCACGAAAGTTCCTTGTTGGTTGGTTTCGCGGCGATGCTAGGCCGACGGAGTTACAGCGGGGTCTCAGCGCGATGACGCATCAGCACGGCGGAGAAGAAGCTGGGTGCGACTGGTGACGAGCGGGGTGAGGTGTGTGACCACCACCAGCCGCACCCAAGTAAACGAACCGTCGCATCGAGGATAGGAATCCGACGACGGGATTACCGCGATTCACACAGGGGAGAGGGGTGCGCACAGGATGCCTATTGAGGAAAGCCGACGGCATTGCCAGACGACTATTCGCCAGGGATCGCGGTTGGTGTCGCGGGGACGAAATCGGGGTAGTTCCGCCCCCGCGACTCAGGAGTGCGAGCGACTCAACTAGCCAGGTAACGGGGTTGATGGCGCTGGGCGCGGGCGGCGAACCGACGGTCACCGAAGTCCGCTTCCAGATCGGAACGAGAACGCCCACTGCCTTCGGAGGCAGTGACAGAAACCAGCATTGCGCGGGGAGGGAGGGGTGTATTCATTTTCGTCTTTCGGCGGGGGGTTGAGGGGTATCCGCCGTCCGTACCCAGGAGGTTAGCCGATTTTGAGAACCTGGGGACGTCCCCGTTATGGGGACAACGCCGCATTTGGCCTACGCAGAAAGGATTACCCGCCCACTATTGCAGAACGTCGCGCACGTCAATGCAGGTCATCGCTCGCACTGGTGGTGGCCGTTGCCGGTGGGTCACCGTCTGCCGTGTGATGTACTTCACTCATGCTCGATAACGACGTCGATGCGGTCGACCAGGGCCACTCCAGGCCGTCCCGCCGAACGCCCTCAAAAGCGGTCTCACAAGGAGTGACACTGTGACGACCGGCACCCTGGAGATTGCCGTCCAAGACCTCCACGGCATCACAGCTGCTGCCGCCGGGGGAGCGGACCGCGTGGAGATCTGCACTGCGTTGGCCCTGGGTGGACTGACCCCGTCGGTGGGCTTCGTCACTGCCGCCGTCGAGCAGGGCCTGCCTGTGCACGTCCTGATCCGTTGTCGAGAAGGTCACTTCGAATTCACCGAACAGGAGCGGGCTTTGATGATTGCCGACCTCCGGGCGGCGCTGCGCTGCGGGGTGTCAGGGGTGGTCGTCGGCGCCACCACCGGCGGCGCGATCGATCGTCGTTTCGTCGCAGAGGTCCGAGAGATGGCCGCCGCGGTAGAGGTCACCTTTCACCGTGCCTTCGACACGCTCGCCGACCGGGCTCGAGCGTTGGAAGAGCTGATTGCACTCGGCGTTGACCGCGTTCTCACTTCCGGCGGCGCCAACATCGCCGCGGACGCCCGAGAGGAACTGTCCGGCCTGGTGGAGGTGGCCGATGGTCGGATCCAACTGATGGCAGCAGGTGGCATCACGTCAGCCAATGTGAGGGCCGTCGCCGCCACCGGAGTGGATGCCGTGCACGCTTCGGCAAAGACGATGATCTCCGACACGCTGCCGATCGGTCTGGGTACCCTCGCAGGCGCCGGCCAGTCGCAACGCGCGATCACCAGCGAGGCTGAGGTTCGCGCGCTCCGGGCCGCACTGGACGCCCGCTGAGCCGCTGCCGCCCAACGGCCAGGCAGGACCCCTGCGAACGGGTCAGTGCATGATCAGCTTCATGGCGCTCATCACCGCAGGAATGAGCACGGCCACCGTGATGGTGAGCACCGCCGCGACGGCCAGCACAGCCCCGATCATCAAATAGTGACGACGCCGCGCCCCCAACACCCCCGGCACCTCAGGAACTGCCTCGGCGGCCGGCTCGGGGGCCGATTCCGGCCAGCTGATCGGTGCGCGATCCTCATCGACAAGATCAGCCGACGTCGGCCACTGGTACGGCGCGTGCTCTTCGGGGACGAAGTCGGGCACGTCGTCCTCCTCATCACGCGGATCGGACCAGGTGGGATGGGCCAGCAACACGCGGTAGGAGGAGTCGTCCGCCCCCGGAGGTAGCTGCAGCTCAGGCAGCCCCAATTCGGCCCGGCGACGGACGATCAGCTCGGGTTCGGCTGGCTCAGGTTCGGCCAACTCAGGCTCGGCCCATCCCAGGGGTGAGGCGGGGGCGTCATCGGCCGCCCGGGAGACAAT
>JAJTBJ010000080.1 GCA_021286985.1 Propionibacteriales bacterium
GCGTGATCGCCCGCGACGAGGGCTGGCTGGCCGAGCACATGCTGATCCTCAAGCTGACCTCGCCCGAAGGCAAGGAGTTCCACCTCTCGGCGGCGTTCCCGTCGGCCTGCGGCAAGACCAACCTGGCCATGCTGCGTCCGACCATTCCGGGCTGGAAGATCGAGACCGTCGGCGACGACATCGCCTGGATGCGTCCGGGTAACGACGGCCGGCTGTACGCGATCAACCCCGAGGCCGGCTTCTTCGGTGTGGCTCCGGGCACCGGCGAGAACACCAACCCGACCGCGCTGAATGCGCTCGGCCACGACGTCATCTTCACCAACGTCGCCCTGACCGACGACGGCGACATCTGGTGGGAGGGCATGACCGACGAGCCGCCGGCCCACCTGATCGACTGGCAGGGCAACGACTGGACGCCGGACTCCGGCCGCCCGGCTGCGCACCCCAACGGTCGCTTCACCGTCTACGCCGCCCAGGCCGAGTCGATCTCTCCTGACTGGGAAGAGCCGGCTGGCGTGCCGATCGACGTCATCCTGTTCGGTGGCCGTCGCGCCACCAACGTGCCGCTGATTTCGGAGGCCTACGACTGGGAGCACGGCGTCTTCGTCGGCGCCACCGTTTCCTCCGAGCAGACCGCTGCCGCTGAAGGCACCGTCGGCGCCCTGCGCCGCGACCCCTTCGCCATGCTTCCGTTCTGTGGCTACAACATGGGCGACTACTGGGCCCATTGGCTCAAGCTCGGTGCGCAGCTCGGCGAGGGTGCTCCGAAGATCTTCCAGGTGAACTGGTTCCGCAAGGGTCCCGACGGCAGCTGGCTGTGGCCGGGCTTCGGCGACAACGCTCGTCCGATCGAGTGGGCGCTCAAGCGCGTCGCCGGTCAGGTCGGCGCCATGGACGCCATCAGCGGACGCCTGCCGCGTCCGGGCGATCTGAACCTCGCCGGTCTGGACATGTCCAAGGAGCAACTGGACGCGCTGTTCGCACTGGATCCGGACGCCTGGGCCGCCGAGGCCGATCTGACCGAGGAGTACTTCGCCCAGTTCGGCGACAAGCTGCCGGAGGAAATGACCGACCAGCTCGCCGACCTGCGCGACCGGATCGCCCGGGTCAAGGCGGCCACCGCCTGAGTCTCACGACTGACCGAAAAGGGGCGCGCTCATTTCGAGTGCGTCCCTTTTCGCTGCCCAAAGACGACCCCCGTCTCACGAGCAGATCTCCCCTGACCCATCCCTAGCCCGGACAGCCAGCAGTGAGTACGCTGTTCACGCTGTTGGTCAGTACAGCAAAGGGGATATCGCCGCACGGCACGCATTGCGGCGCAGATCGGAGGATCACATGCAGGTCAGTTCACTCATGCGCCGGGGCGTCATCGTCGCCGTCGCTGCCGCCCTCGGGGGAGCGACGCTCATCGCCGCGCCGACGGCCGCGCACGCCGCGCCAACGTTCGCGGTCACCGGCATCAGCGCGTCGGCCACCACGATGACGGTGCCGACCACGACCACCACTTACGAGTTCACCCTCAGCTTCACTGGTGACGCCGCCCTGGACTACGAGGCCTACGATCACAGCTACCGGGGCGGCACCGTGACGCTGATCGATGGCCTCGACTCCAGCCCGTCCTACCTGTCGGTGGACGAGCCGACGTCGCCGACTCCGGGCCAGCCGGCGGTCTACAAGCTCAGCCTCGACCAGTACACCACTCCGGGCACCTACCGAGTCAGCCTCCCGCTCTCGCAGTGGAACGGCGGCAGCTACCTCGCTGAGCAGGTGCCGACCGTGGACATCACCGTGCTGGCGAATCCGGCCATCACCTTGGCCTCCAGCGAGTACGGCGGCTACGGCAAGTACAGCAAGAAGTCGAAGTGGACCTGGTCGTACTACGGCCCCCGCTACGTCGCGGGCGCCACGGTGAAGGTGTACTACAAGGCCAGCGGCAAGAAGAAGTACGTCAAGGTGGCCTCCGGTCGAGCCAACTCCAGCGGCGACGCCAGCTTCAAGGGCAAGAAGGGCGCCATCCGCAAGAAGGGGACGGTCTACTTCCTGATCGGCGGTGTCCGCTACTCGCCCAGCGTGAAGAGCCCGGCCATGAAGCTTGTGCGGGTCTGAGGGGTCCCGCACAACCCTTACCGAACGGCTCGGTCTGCACCCGCAGGCCGGGCCGCTCGGCTAAGCGGGCGAAGCGCTCAGCCGAATCGCTCAGCCGAATCGCACCAGCAGCACGCCCACCAGCACCACGGCCGCTGCCACCAACCTCCACACCGTGACCGGGCGCCGCACAACCCCGATCCAGCCGGTGTGGTCGAGCGCCAGCCCGGCCGACACCTGTCCGAACTGCACCACGCTGACCGCCAGACCCGTGCCCAGCAGCGGACCGTTGATCGCGTTCACCAACACGAACCCCGCCCCTAGCAGGCCTCCGGAAAACATCCATCCCTTCGGACGCCCGGTCCGTTGCACGCGCTGACGACTGACCAACCAGACCACCGCCAGACCAACGGTGCCGATGACGAACGAGACCAGCGCCGCGGCCAGACCCGAACCCATGGCCAGGCCCAGGCGGCCGTTCACCGCGGTCTGCACCGCCCCCAGCACCCCGCCACCGATCGCAATGACCCACAGCAGCACGTGGGTGCGTCCGTGCGCTTCGCCGACGATCATCCGCCGGCGTCCAATGACGTTGACTGCGATCGCGCCGGCCACCACCAGGACCGCCCCCAAACCGCGCAGCAGCGTCAACGCCCGCGGTGTGGTGTCGAAGGCGCCCAGCAGATCGATCACCACCCCGCCCAATACTTGGCCGACCAGTGGCAGGATCACCGTGGCCGAGGCCCCGATCCGTGGCAGCAGGACGATGTTGAGGGTGAGGAAGATCAGGCCACAGACTCCGCCCAGCCAGATCCACCACGGCTGGGTGGACGCAGTCTGACCCACCGGCACCGCGGTGCCGGTGACCAGCACCGCGATCGCCAGGCCCACGGTGCCGACCATGAATGAGACGAAGGACGCCGGCAGCACCGCCCCCAGCCAGCCCGCCAGTCGGGAATTGATCGCGGTCTGAATAGGCACGAAGGCGCCCACCATCACGCCCAGAGCGATCAGCCAGAACACAACTCGTCCTTCACTTCGAACCGACCGCGGCGCCGGCGGCGGGTTCGCCGGGCGTCGCAGGCCTCATCAGACAGGCGCTCCTCAGCGGACCGGCTCGCCGGCCGGCCAGCGGCCACGCAGGTAGGAATCGGGATAGCGGGCCATCGCGTCGGCGTCGAGCTCGGCGGCGGCGCGCAGCGGCCAACTCGGCTCCCGCAACGCGACCCTCGCCAGTGAGATGGCGTCGGATTCACCGGCGTCCAAAATGGCTTGGGCCTGCGCCGGGCCGGTGATCTGGCCGGCCACGGTCACCGGCAGCCCGGCCGCGCGAACGGCCTTGGCCAGCGGCACTTGGTAGCCGGGGGCCGAGGGGATCTTCACCATCACATTGCCGCCACTGGAGATGTCCATCAGATCGACTCCGTGGGCGGCCAGCATCCGGCTCACCTCGGTGGCGTCGTCCACCGTGAAGCCGCCCTCGGTCCATTCGGTGGCCGACAACCGCACCAGCAACGGCTTGTGCGCCGGCCAGACCGCGCGCACCGCGTCGGTCACCTCCAGCAGCAGCTTGGCCCGTCCGGCCAGATCTCCGCCGTAGGAATCGGTACGCGTGTTGCTGAGCGGCGAGAGGAACTGGAACAGCAGGTAGCCGTGGGCGGCGTGGATCTCGACCGCATCGAAGCCGGCGGCGTCGGCCCGACGGGCCGCAGCGGCGAAGTCGGCGACCACCTTCGCCAGATCTTCGGCGGTGGCGGCTCGCGGGTTCGCCAAGCCGGGGAACGGCTCAGCGGTAGGGCCGATGGTCTCCCAGCCACCGTCGTCGAGGGGCACCGAGCCGGTCTTGCCGGCCTCGAAGTCGCGGTAGATCGAGGCCTTGCGGCCGGCGTGCTGCAGCTGAATGGCGAACGGCGCACCTTGTGAATGCACGAAGTCGACGATCGGTTTCCAGGCCTCGACCTGCTCGTCGTTCCACAGCCCACAGCACCAGGGGGTGATCCGGCCCTCGGGCGAGACCCCGGAGGCTTCGGCGATCAGCAGCCCGAAGCCGCCGGCCGCGCGAGCGCCGTAGTGCATCAGATGCCAGGCCGTGGGTACCCCGTCCCGGCCGTTGCACTGGTATTGGCACATCGGGGCCAGGATGATCCGGTTGGGCAGGGTCAGATCGCGCAACTGCAGCGGGGCGAACAAGCTCGACATGGGCACAGGCTAACCCGGCATCGCGGCGGCACCGCCCGATTCTGCCGTCTGGGCCGTAGCCTTACCCCCGGGAGGTGCCACGATGACCGACGCCGCAGGCTGGAATGAACGCTATGCCGCTACCGAGATGGTGTGGAGCAGTGAGCCCAATCAGTTCGTCGTAGAGATCTGCGGCCAACTGCGGCCCGGACGGGCCCTCGACCTGGGCGCCGGCGAAGGCCGCAATGCGGCCTGGTTGGCCGGCCAGGGCTGGACGGTGACGGCAGTCGACTTCGCCGAGAACGCGGTCAGCAAGATCACCGCCCGAGCGGCGATGGAACGACTCAAGGTCACCGCACTGGTCGCCGACGCCACCAGCTATCGGCCTGAAGCCAGCAGCCTGGAGTTGGGCCTGCTGTGCTATCTGCAACTGCCGCTGGCGCAGTTGCGCAAAGCGATCGCCAACGTGGCTGCCGGATTGATCGACGGCGGACGGCTGGTGGTGATCGCCCATGACGCGTCCAACCTGCAGCACGGCTACGGCGGACCGCGCGACCCCAACATGCTCACTTCGGCCGCACAGGTGTCGAACCTGATGGACGAAGCCGGACTGCGGGTGCAGACCGCCGACGTCCGGGAGCGTCAGGTGTTGGTCGACAACGGCTTCCGCTACGCCCTCGACCACGTGGTGGTCGGCGTGCGCGCCGCTGATTGAGCCCACCAATGGCCGCTGGCTGACCCCGTCGAAACCGGGGCCCAGGCCACCCGAGATTTCCACACCGACGCCCCGCGGCATGCGCAACCACAGCCACGAAACCCACACGGCCACAACCCAGCGGGGGGGCCGACTTGAGCGGGCTGGCTCGAATCGGCCCCCTTGCCGGAGGTGGGTTACGTCAGGACTTAGCCCACACCGTGCCCTTGCCGCTGTTGACGTCACGGCTTCCGATGTAGACCCCGACCACGTCCTTGCCGTCATCACCACTGAGCGGCACACAAATGGTCACCGTCTTGCCAGCGAGGAAGTCGGCTGTTGCTTGGTTTGAGTCCGCCACGTTGCCCGTGCACTCGTCCGGGCCGGAGCCCATCGTGTCCAGGTAGTTGCCGTCGCTGAGCTTGGCGAACACCGAGGAGCCGACCCCGGAGATCGTCCCGCTCGCCTTGCTCGGATCAGTGAGCTTGGCGTCGACGGTCGCGAAGTACAGCTTGTCCTTGGTGTCGTACTTGGCCACCACCTCGGCCGGCGCCTCGACCACCGACTTCACGGTGACCTCATAGGTGTACTTCGGATCCTTGGTGCCGCTGAGATCAATCACGGCGCTTTCGCCCAGCTTCAGGTCCCCGGCGCCACAACCGGTCAAGCTCAGCATCGCGGCCAGCAGTGCGGGCACCACCAACAGGTACGTGCGTTTCATATCTTCCCCTCAAGCTCGTTCGGGTCCTTCCAACCCAGCCCCCAAGGCTGGGGGACGCCGCCGCGATGGCCACAACCGCAGACGCAACTCCGAAGGAATCCGAACGCGACGTCTCACAATGCGAAGCGCGACTGCGCCGTCGCGTGGCAGGCTGGCTGATCAGGAGGCGCCGTGTATTGGGAACTCGCCGCGATCATCGCTGTGCTGCTGACCGTGGTCGGCATCACCATCGCCCCACGCCTGGGGGTCGCTTCCCCACTGCTGTTGATCGCGCTCGGCTTCGGCCTGGCGATGCTGCCGTGGGTGGACAGCATCGCGATCAACCCCGAATGGGTGCTGGCCGGCGTGCTGCCGCCGCTGCTGTACGCCGCCGCGGTGAACACCCCGGTGATGGAGTTCCGGCGAGACCTGCGCCTGATCTCGACCTTCTCGGTGGTGCTGGTGGTGGTCACCGCTGTGGCCATCGGCTGGGTGGCGACCCTGCTCGTGCCCGGGCTGCCCTTGGGCGTGGGCATCGCGCTGGGCGCGATCATCAGCCCGACCGACGCGGTGGCGGTATCGATCGTTCGCAAGGCGGGGGTGTCCAGCCGCTTGGTCACCGTGCTGGAGGGCGAGTCGATGCTCAATGACGCCTCGGCCCTGGTGCTGCTGCGGACGGCCGTGGCAGCGATCGGGGTCTCGGTGTCGCTGTGGTCTGTGGTCGCCAGTTTCGTGTGGGCAGTCGTCGGCGCGGTGGTGATCGGCTGGCTGGTGGGCAAGCTCAACCTGGTGGTGCGGCGCTGGATCACCTCGATGCCGGCCGGGGTGGCGCTGTCCTTGGTGGTGCCGTTCCTTGCCTATCTCCCCGCAGAGGCGCTGGAGGCGTCCGGCCTGGTGGCGGCGGTGACGGCCGGCATTGTGGTCAGCTACGAGGCGCCGCGACGGATCGGTGCCGAAGAACGACTGGCCGAGCGGGCGGTCTGGGCGACGGTCGAACTGCTGCTGGAAAGCACCGTCTTCTTGTTGGTCGGCGTCGAACTTCCCAGCCTGGTCGACCAGTACAGCGAAGACGGCACCTATCTGACCCATCCGGTCGGGCTGGCCAGCGTGGTGTTCACCTTGGCGTTGCTGATTCGGGCGGCCTTCGTCGGGGTGGGCGTGTGGCGGTTGGCCCGACGCAATCGCCGACTCGCTCCGGCCCGGGATCGGCTCAGCGAGATCCACGACCGGCTCGCCGACGGGGAACTGCCGCCGCTGTCGCAGGCGCGGACGTCCCGGCGGCTGCGACTGCAACGGATCACCGCAGAGCCCGAACGCCGCTCCCAATGGCGTCGTCTGTTGCGCCGTCGGATCGCCGACCTGGACTATCTGGCCGCAGAACAGTTCAGCTGGCGCGACGGCACCATTCTGGTGTGGGCGGGCATGCGGGGCGCGGTCACCATCGCCGCCGCGCAGTCACTGCCGGTGGACCTGGCGCACCGCCCGCTGATCATCCTCACCGCCACCACGATCGCCATGGGCACACTGATCATCCAGGGGCTCACCTTGGAGCCGCTGGCCAAACGATTGGGCGTCACGACGGCCGACACCGCGGCCGATCCCGCGCTGTGGCGCCAACTCCAGGCCGAACTGGACGCCGCCGCCCTCGCCGCCCTTCCCCCCGTTCAGTCCGACGGCAACAGCGAGTTGCTTGAGCGGGTGCGCGAACGGCTCAGCCAATCAACCGAGGGGGCCGGCAAGAACTGGTTCGGCTTCCAAGGTGCAGAAGCCGAGCAGGCCTGGGCCACCTTCCGGGAACTGCGGCTCACCGCTCTGGCCGGGCAACGAGCCGCGCTGCTGGAACTGCGCAGCCTCGGCACCTACCCCACCGCCCTGCTGGACGACGCCCTGGCCCAACTCGATGCCCAGCAGATCAGCATCGAACTGCGCCAGCAGTACGACTGAACGCCTGGTTACCCCGACAACTCGGCGCTGACAGCGAAAGAAGCGTCCCCTGCCGGTTTGTCGGCAGGAAACGCTTCCTCGTTCTGGCGGAGGCGGCGAGATTTGAACTCGCGAGAGGGTTGAAGCCCTCAACCCGCTTAGCAGGCGGGCGCCATAGACCGGACTAGGCGACGCCTCCAGAACCGCGGTCAGCCTACAAGTTGGGCCCCTCAGGCAGCAAAAACACCCCCGCAGCCCGCGCCGAATTGGCGGCGTGTCGGGCTGTCGGGGTGTCCGACACCTGGGTAGGGTCCGAAGTGGTGGCATCCCACAGCCACCATTGCGACCCTTGGAGGGGGTGCTATGCCCGCGAAGCTGAAGACCATCCTGATCGTCCTGGTCGCCATCTTCCTCACCTACGCGGTCGTGCGGGACCCCGAACGCGCTGCAGCGGTGGTCAAGTCGATCTGGGATCTGCTCTACAACACCCTCGAAGGTTTCGGCCGGTTCTTCGCGACCCTGGCGAGCTGACATGAACGGGCGCTGGCTGCCCGAGGCTGGTGTGAAAAGCCTGGACAAGTACCTGGTTCCCAATGAGGAACGGGTGGTGTTCGTGGTGCGCCGGCACTGGACGATCCTCACCGAGCCCATCCTGACCACGTTGGGCTCCGGCATCGTGATGGTGTTCCTCGCCTGGATGCTGGGCGAGAGGTTCGCCGATCTGGCCAACATCATCTTTCTGGCCTGGCTAGTGGTGCTGGGACGACTGGTCTTTCACATCATCGAATGGCGCGACTCCTGGTTCGGCTCCACCCAACGCCGATTGATGCTGATCCACGGCCTGGTGACTCGGAAGGTGGCGATGATGCCGCTGGAGAAGGTCACCGACATGAGCTACGGACGCTCCCCGATGGGCCAACTGCTCGGCTACGGCGAGTTCGTCCTGGAGTCCGCCGGCCAGGAGCAGGCCCTGCGTTCGGTGACCCACGTGCCGCATCCCGACCAGCTGTATCGCCTGCTGCTGTCGACGATGTTCATCCGCACCACCAGCGGACGGACTCCGCCCGCCCCCACCACCAAGGACGCCGGTGCGTCGGTGCCGCCGCCGCGACCGACACCGGCACCAGATCCGGTGGGCAAACCACCAGCGGAGTTCCCGTGGCAGGAGCGGATCGCAGAGTTCCTCAGCCGTGAAGACGAGCCGACCGTGCGCACCCCCACCAGCGAGCTCGACCCTGGGGACGACTGAGCCACACCGGGCGGTGGCCATTCTCGGCACCGGGGGCGGGTTCTTTGGCGTACCCGGCTACGCTAGGGCAGTCAAAGTCTGCTAAAGGACCGCCTCAATGACCTCAATGCCCGGATCTCCCGCGTCCGATTCGCCCAAACCCCGCCGTGTCGCCATCGATGATGAGCCCGCTGGCGGCACCTCGTCCGGCTTCGGCGGAGCGGTGGGTTGGACCGTGCTCGGCACCCTCATCCCCGGTTTGGGCTACATCCGCGCCGGGCGCAAGATCCTCGGCGGAACCATTCTTGGCGTGCTGATCGTCGCCATCGCGGGGGGAGTCACCTACGCGTTCCTCAACCAGCGCGCGCTCACGCAGGCGCTGGCCACCAACCCGGCGATCCTGTACGCCATCTCCGGCGGCCTGCTGGTTCTCGCCTTGGCCTGGGTGCTCATGATCACCACCACCCACCTGTCGTTGCGTCCGCGTCCGGCGACCGTCCCGCAACGGATCCTCGGCGGCGTCCTGGTCGGCGTGCTGTCCTTCGCGGTGGCGGCACCGATGGCCTTCGGCGCGAACCTGATCTACAGCTCCACGGGGCTGTTGGACACCTTCGGTGGCGACAACAGCCAGGTCAACACCGCCGACCCGTGGAACGGCGCCGACCGACTCAACGTCCTGCTGCTGGGCGGCGACTCGGGCACCAAGCGCGCCACCTCACTCGGCGCCCGCACCGACACCGTGATCGTGGCCTCCATCGACGTGCACACCGGCGCGACCACGTTGTTCACCTTCCCCCGCAACGCCACCAAGATGCCGTTCCCGCCGGATTCACCGCTGCACAAGTACTACCCCAACGGCTTCACTGATCCGTCCAACATCGCCAACGCCGAGTACTTCCTCAACGCGATGTATCGCAACGTCCCGGCCCACGTGCCCAACAACATCCTCGGCAAGACCAAGGATTTCGGCGCTGCGGTGATGATGCAGTCGGTGGGCTACGCCCTCGGTTTGAAGATCGACTACTACGGCTTCATCAACATGGACGGGTTCAAGGATCTGATCAACGCCGTCGGTGGGATCACGGTGAATGTGAACTACCGCATTCCCGTCGGTGGGCACAACGCCTCAGGCAGCAGCCCTGAGCAGGCTCCCGAAGATTGGATCGAGGTCGGCCCCAACAAGCACCTCACCGGCGGCTACGCGCTGTGGTACGCCCGGGGCCGGTATCACCTGGACGACTACAGCCGGATGGAACGCCAGCGCTGCGTGATCAACGCAGTCATCAAGCAGGCCAATCCGCAGAACGTGCTGACCAACTTCCAGGCGGTCGTCGACAGTGGCAAGAAGACCATCGTCACCAACTTCCCCTCCGCGCTGCTTCCCGACCTCGTGAACCTGGGCCTGAAGGCCAAGAACGCCAAGCTCCGCAGCCTGGTGCTGAGCCCCGACAACGGCTTCGTGTTCGGCCAGCCCAATTGGGACAAGGTCCGCGCGATGGTGAAGAAGTCGCTGCAGGAGACCACCGCGGACAACACGCAGACACCGACAACGACCGCCACCCCGTCCGCGCCGGTGAGCTCAACGGCACCGTCAGGGACGCCATCTGGCTCGGCCACTCCCTCGTCCACGCCGAGCACCAAGAGCGAAGACCTCGAGGACGCCTGCGCGTACCACCCGCACGCGTACAACAAGAAGTAGTCGACGACGAACGCCCGCCCGTTCCTCAGCTGAGGAGCGGGCGGGCGTTCGCGTTGGCGGCGAGGGTGGGATTCGAACCCACGGAGCCGTGAAGCTCGGCCGCTTTCAA
>JAJTBJ010000081.1 GCA_021286985.1 Propionibacteriales bacterium
AGACCAGCTCGATCAACGTCACCGGCGCCAACGCGATCCTGAACTACCAGCGCTCACGCGGCATCAAGGGCACCGCCTTCACCAACAAGGCCACCTGGGTGGCGCTGGCCACCAAGGCCCCGGCGGTTCCCGAAACCCTGCCGAGTAAGTGCACCACCACCAAGGGCATCATCTTGTGTGTCGACCAGGCGCACCGCAAGCTGTTCTGGATCAAGAACGGCACCGTGGTCAAGACCTTCAAGGTGCGGGTCGGCGGCTGGGCCTACCTGAAGAAGAAGGACGCCAAGCAGGGCAAGTGGAAGGTCTACGCGACCGCCGACGGCACCTGGAAGGTCTACAACAAGCAGGTCGATCCCTACTCGGAGAACTACGGCTACGGGGCCATGCCGTATTCGACGATGTTCTACCCCGACATGTACGTGCACTACTCGCCGGGATTCCACGCGGTCGGCTACCGCCAGTCCAGCCACGGCTGCGTGAACATCGGCCAGCTCAGTGAAGCCAAGTGGATCTTCAAGAACACGCCCATCGGGACGCCGGTCTACATCTACTCGCTGAAGGCGCCGAAGGTCACCACCCCGCCGACGTCCAGCCCGTCCCCGAGCAGCCCTGCTCCGCTGCCGAGCCCGACCCCGACGTCCTGATTCGGGCGGCGACGGCCCCGGTTCAGCAGCCGTGACACAATCGGGCCATGTCTGAGTCTGCGCGCTCGCTGGCGGCCACGATCACCGGCAATGACGCGCCCGGGCTGTTGACCCGCCTGATGGCGTCCATCGCCTCGCTGGAGGCCGAGATCCTCGACCTCGAACAGACGGTGGTGCGCGGCCAACTCAGCATCGGCGTCCTGCTGGGAGTATCCGAAGGTGGCGTCGAAGAGCTCGAAAACCGGCTGGCCGGTGCCTGCGCCCGACTTGGCCTGAGCGTGGCCATGGCCGAAGGCATCGGCGACAACCCGCCCCGGCACAACCGCGTGATCGTGACGATTCTGGGACGGCCACTGCTGACCACCCATGTGGCGGTGACCACCGCGGTGATCGCCGAGCACGGCGGCAACATCGACCGCAGCCGACGCCTGTCGCGCACCCCGCTGACCAGCCTGGAGTTCTGGGTGTCGGGCGCCGATGCCGCGCTGCTGCGTCCGGCCCTGGCCCAGGCGGCGGCCAATGCCGGGTTCGATGTGTCGGTCTCGCCGGCCGGTCTGGCCCGCCAGGGCCGACGCCTCGTGGTGATGGACGTCGACTCCACCCTGATCCAGGACGAGGTGATCGAACTTCTGGCCGCCCACGCCGGCTGCGCCGAGCAGGTCGCCGACGTCACCGAGCGCGCCATGCGCGGCGAACTCGACTTCGCCGAAAGTCTGGCCGAGCGCGTCCAACTGCTGGCCGGCCTGCCGGTGAGCGTGTTGGACGAGGTGCGTGCGGCCGTCCGGCTGACGCCGGGGGCGCGCACCCTGGTGGCGACGCTGCGCGATCTGGGCCTGTCGATCGGAGTGGTCTCCGGCGGCTTCATCGAAGTCGTCGGCCCGCTGGCTGCCGAACTCGGCATCACCTACGCCCACGCCAACAGCCTGGAGGTCGTCGACGGTCACCTCACCGGACGGGTGGCCGGAGCGGTGGTCGACCGGGCGATGAAGGCGGCCAAGCTGCGCGAATGGGCACAGGCCGAGCGCCTGCCCTTGTCGCGCACCATCGCCATCGGCGACGGGGCAAACGACTTGGACATGCTGGCCGCGGCCGGCCTGGGCATCGCGTTCAACGCCAAGCCGACCGTCCGCGCCTCCGCCGACACCGCCCTCAATCTGCCCTATCTCGACGCGGTGCTGTTCCTGCTCGGACTCTCCCGCGAAGAGGTCGAGGACGCCGCGGCGGCGCGGGCCTCGCTAGCTGAGAACTGAGGCCGCGCCGATCAGGCCGAGGTCAGCGACAGATGCTCGCGGTGATGACCGCCGGCGATCACCAGATCGATGATGCCAATGGCGAAATCGGCTCCCGAGATCGTGGAACGTCCCTGCTCGTCGAAGCGGGCCACATCGTTGCCCAGCGCGTAGCGTCCCGTGCGTTCGCCGGGGTTGAAGGCGCCGAACTCCATGGCCGGGCTGACGAAGAGCCAGTCCACCTCGCCGGCCTCCAGGATCGGCAGCAGCGCGGCCATCTCGGCCGCCTCGGCGCGGTAATCGGCGGGGAAGTCGGGACCGTCGACGATCCGCGGCGCCCCCGGCGCCGGACGTAGCGAGCCGAAGCCGCCGACGATGATCGCCGGGATACCCGCGGACGCAGCCTCGGCCAGGACACCCTCATAGGCCTGCTGGATGTGGCCTGCCAACTCGCCGCGCGGCGACAGGGCTCCGATGACCACATCGGCGCCGAGCATGGCTTCGGCCACCGCCGCGCGATCGAGCACCGAGCCCACGGTGGCCTGGACGCCGACGGCGGCGGGCAGCGAGCGGCTCAGGGTGCGCACGGTGAGTCCCCGCGACAGCGCCTCGGCAACGATGGCAGCCCCGACATAGCCGGTGCCGCCGATGACAGTGATGGTCTTCATGTGACTCCTTCCACCACTGGCCAACCCGGCAGTGGCCGGGGATGTTCCCGGTCGCCGGAGGTCCAGCCGACTCCTGATGGCTGTCGCCGATGGTGTCGGGCTGGCTAGGATTCAGCCGCCATTGCGGTTGTCGCCATATTGCGACACGGCGGCGACAGCCCTGCGAAATCGGCTCATTAGCGTGGCTGACAGGTTGAGAACAACTGCTCTCCAGGACTCAGTAACAGAGGGGAAAGACGAATGCCGACGTCCAAGAATCGCCTGGCTCGCATCATTCGGCGTAGCCATGCGCCATTGGCGTTGGCAATCGCGGCAATGCTCGCACTCGCCGGCTGTGGAGTGGACGTGATCCACGCCCAGCCGGTGCCGTCCCCGGCCACTTCTGCGCCGGCCGCGGACGGACCGGTGGCCGAGCCCACGCCGACAATCACTGAGACTCCGGGCGACACCGAAACGGTGGTTCCCAGCCCGTCGGAAAGCCAGACCGGCGAACCGACCGAGCTCGACCTCGCCCGCCGTTCGTACTACGCCGACAAGGTGGACGTCACCACCGGCTGTCCCGGCGGCGAGATCGTGCTCGACCAGTCAATGCGAGTCACGATGCTGACCGAACCCTGCGAACGGGTGGTGGTCACCAACTCCTTCAACACCCTGCTGGCCGGCGAGGTCGGCACCCTGGAGATCAGGGAGGCGGCGTCTCATGGCCACTTCCTGATCGGTCAACTGGGGTCGGCCAAGGTGGCCGCGCCGTTCAACAAGGTGTATTGGGACTCCGGCAATCCGAAACTCACCGTGACTGGGTTCAAATGCGTGGTCAAACCCAACCCTGCCAAGGAGTAGCAATGAGCCAGAGTTCTTACGACACCCACCCCGGCTGGGGAACGTCCTACCCGGCCAATCCGACGATGGATCCGCCCGCCGCGTATCCGCCGGCCCCGTCCACGCCGGTGCCGTACCCGACTGCTGCGCCGGCGCCGATGAATCCGCTGGCCATGGCTTCGCTGATGACCGGTGTGTTCGGCCTGAGCCTGGTGGCCGTGGCGCTGGGCCATGTGGCCTTGGTGATGATCAAGCGGAACCAGGAGCGCGGCACCGCCGTCGCGGTGGTCGGACTGGTGCTGGGCTACCTCCAGCTCGTCCTGATCGCCGTGGTCATGGTTCTGGCAGCGATGGACGGAGCGTTCTGAGACTTGACCACGCCGAATCCTGATCGGACCCGTCGCCACTCCCGCTGGCGGCGGGTGTGGTCGTTGTCCGTGGTCGCCACTCTCGCGCTGAGCGGCTGCGCGGTGGAGGTGGTGCCCGGCGCTGCCCCGACGTCCGTCGGCGAGCCCACTACCGACCCGGGCCCGGACCGGCCGACGGCGGTGTTCATCCCGAGCCCGGGGGTGGAGCCAGAAGGTCAGCGTGGCTACTACGCCGGGCGGATCACCGAAAAGCTGGACTGCGCCGGCGGCGAGGTGATCATCGAGGTCGAGGACGAAGTGGTGCAGGTGACCAGCGACTGCCCGCGGGTGGTTCTTCGCGGTGACGGCACCAGCGTGCTCGCCGAACGGGTCGGCACCCTCCAGGTGGACGCCACCGCCGGTGCGTCCTATGTGTTCCTGCGCAGCGCGACCACGATCACCGTCGAGGCGGACTTCATGACGATCTACTGGGACGAAGGCAACCCCGGCGTCCAGGTGACCGGCTTCGACAGCAAGGCCAATCCCAACCCGTTGAAGGAGCGGTGATGAGTGACTCGGTGAAGGTGCTGCTGGTCGACGATGAGGTGGCCATCACCGATTCGTTGGCGCCGTTCCTGGAACGTTCCGGGTTTGCGGTGCGCACCGCGGCTGACGGCATCGCGGCGCTGGCCGCGGCGGCGTCCTGGCGTCCGACGATCATCGTCTGCGACGTGCTGATGCCCCGGCTGGACGGACGCGAGGTCGTCCGCGCCCTGCGCCAGCAAGGGGATTGGACGCCGCTGATCCTGCTGACCAAGGTCGATGCCACCGGCGAGCGATCAGCAGCGCTCGATGAGGGCGCCGATGACTATCTGAGCAAGCCGTTCGACCCCGATGAGTTGGTGTCCCGGATTCGCGCGGTCTTGCGCCGCTCCACTCCGGGCGCGCCGCCGCTGAGCGCCTCGGACCGGCTGGTGGCCGGTGAGTTGTTGTTCGATCGGCGATCGCGGCGGGTGTGGCTGGCCGGCAAGGAACTCGCCCTGACGCCGCGGGCGATGCTGCTGCTGGAATACCTGATGGGCCGTCCCGGAGAGGTGCACAGTCGGGATCGGCTGCTGTCGACGCTGTGGGGCTTCGACTTCCCCGCCAGCACGCGGGCGGTGGACCACCGGGTCGCGGAGTTGCGGCGGGTGTTGGGTGATGATGCCGGCCAGCCGACGTTCATCGAGACAGTGCAGTCGCTGGGCTACCGCTTCGTGGCGCGAGTGAGCAAAGGATGAAACGCCCACTGGTCATGGTGCTGCTGGCGCTGGCGCCGCTGGTACTCGCCCTGGTCGCGGCCGCCGGCCTGCTGCTGGGGTTCCCGGGCATCCTGGTGCGCTTCTCGTTCGCCCCGGCCGTCCTTGCCGTACTGGTGGGAGTGGCGGTCAGCGCGCTCATCCTTGGGGCGTTGATGATCAACCGGATCGCCGGCAAGCGGCGCCAGGAGGCGCTCGAAGCGGGCGCCGCCCACGCCAAGGCAGAGCACTTGGCCTTCTTGTCGCGGCTCGATCATGAGATGAAGAACCCGCTGACAGCGATTCGGGCGGCGCTGGCCGCGCACGGCACCGAGGACTCGACCCATCTTCAGGTTGCCGACGCCCAAGCCGCGCGGCTGGGCAGCCTGGTGGGCGATCTGCGCAAGCTGTCTGATCTGCAATCGCGTCCGCTGGAGTTGGAGCCGGTTGATCTGGGCCAGATCGTGGCCGATTCGGTGCAGGCGGTGACCGCCTATCTGCAGCAGTTGGGCAGCACCCGAACGTTCGGGGTGCACTTCCCGACGGTGCCGTGGAAGATTCCGCCGGTGCAGGGCGACTCTGACCTGCTGTACCTGGCGGTGTTCAACCTGCTGGCCAATGCCGCCAAGTTCACCTCCGACGGCGACACCGTGGAGGTGCGTGCCGGTGAAGCCGACGGCCGGGTGTGGCTGGAGGTCGCCGACACCGGCCTGGGAATCCCGGCTGCAGACCTGGCCCAGGTGTGGGACGAGCTGGCCCGGGCGACCAACGCCCGCGGCATCGCCGGCTCCGGACTGGGGCTGCCGCTGGTGCGGATCGTGGTCGAACGCCACGGAGGCCGGGTATCGCTGCGCTCCCGGGAGGGCGAGGGCACCGCCGTCCGGATGGAGCTGCCGATCGGTCGAGCACCGCGGCCATTGCCGGCGTCGGCCTGAACCGATCACCTGCCCGGTCGCTGGGACGGATTGGGGTAATTCCGAGGCTGCCGATATGTTTGGACGCTTCGTTGTCGCAGGACTGCGACACCGTGGCGACAGCGCTGCGAAATCGAATCGTTAGCGTTCTTGTAGGGGAAACGAAAACAGACTTCTGGGAAGGGATTTTGATATGAAGGAACCGCTGAGCCGTTCGGGTAGCGACAAGGTTCTCACCGGTGTGTGTGGCGGCCTCGCCCGCTCGCTGGGCTGGAACGCGCTGCTGGTCCGCATCCTGATGGTGGTGCTGAGCCTGTTCATCGGTCTGCCGGTGATCGCCTACATCGTGATGTGGCTGATGCTGCCGGTCGACGGCAGTGGCCCGACCGGCCTCGAAGAGCTGCAGGGCAAGGGCAAGGCCGACCAGGCCTGACCCACTCCCACGCCGTCGGCCCGGACCACTCGCTGGTTCGGGCCGACGGCCTTTTTGTGGTCTCGTGACCTCTTCACGCCGGCTTCACAGCAGCTTCACACGGGCGGGATTCGATGACGGTGTCGGTTCTCCCGTGAGAGGTTCACCAATGTCCACCGCACCCGTGCAGGGGCAACGCCGCCCCACCAAAGCGATGCAGCGGCTTCGCCAGATGAAGCGCACCACGCTGGCCCGCCGGATCACCCAACTCGGCTTCGCCGGCTTCATCGTCTACGCCGCCGCCCGCCACCAGTTGGAGAGTTCCACGGGGGCGGCTTCGGTGGATGCGCTGTGTCCCTTCGGCGCAGTGGAAACCCTGATCACCTGGGTGACCACCGGCACCCTGATCGCCAAAGTGCACCCGTCCAACCTGATCCTGGGGCTGGCCGTCCTGATCGCCGTGGTGCTGGTCGGCAACGCCTTCTGCGGCTGGATCTGCCCGCTGGGAACAGTCCAGGACGGCCTGTGGGCGCTGGCCCGCAAGCTGAAGCTGCCGCAGTGGCGACCGAACGCTCGCACCGATCGCGTGCTGCGCTACGGGCGATTCGTGGTGCTGGCGGTAGTGATGGGGGCCAGCTACGTCACCGGACGGCTGTGGTTCGCCGACTACGACCCCTACTTCACGATCTTCAGCCTGCACTGGCTTTTCCAGTGGAGCGACGCCCTGATCGTCGGGGTGGTGATCACGGCGGTGGTGCTGGTCGCCTCGATGTTCGTCGAGCGGCTGTGGTGCCGCTACCTGTGCCCGCTGGGTGCGGTGTTCACCGTGCTGGGCCGGTTCAGCCTGTTCAAGATTCGCCGCAATGCCGGCACGTGCACCGACTGCCAGCTGTGTGACCGTCCCTGCCCGGTCGGAATCACGGTGTCGAAGGCCGATCCGACGGTCAACGCCGACTGCATCGGCTGCCTGGATTGCCTGACCACCTGCCCGGTGAAGGGTGCCCTGACGTTGGCGCCACCGATGCCGGTGAATCGATTGGTCACCTCCTCGGCGAAGGCCGAGCGCGACGACATGGCTATGACTGGAAAGGAACGTTGATGAAGCGACGCTGGATTCTCCCGGTGGTGTGGGTGGCGGTGCTGTTCGCCACCATCGGAATCGCCCAGGCGGTGGGCGGCTGGCAGGTGAGCGGACGCGAACCGGTGGTGGCCGACGCGCTCACTCCCGACGACCTCAAAGGCTGGATGACCGTGCAGCAGGGTGCTGACGGACTGGGCGTGCCCGCCACGGTGATCCTGACCGAGATCGGTGGGGAGCCGGGAGTGGTGACTCCGGCGACGGCGTTCAAGGACGTGGAGGCGCTGGTGCCCGGCTTCAGCCTGGACGACCTGAAGACCCGTCTGTGGGAGGTGCTCGGCACCTCGCCCAGCCCGACAGCGAGCCCGGCGCCATCAACGAGTGCTGCGCCCGTGCCGTCCGCTACTGCGACCGGCACTCCGACGGGGACGCCGCCGAGTGGGGTCACCGGTCAGCAGACCCTGCGTCAGGTTGCCGAAGCCAATGGGCTCGACCTGGCGGTGCTGATCGCCGAATCCGGCCTGCCGGCGTCCACCGATCCGGACACGGCACTGCGCACCCTGCGCGACACCGTTCCCGGCTTCGAGATTCAGCAGGTACGTGACGCGGTGGACCGGCTGCGTTAGCCGATCCACCGCATCCACCCGGCCTGGACGGCCTGGCCCCGCTCAGCTGTGCTGGACGGCGGCCAGGTCGGCAGGCACCACGGACGGGGTCAGGTTTGCGGCCAAGACCTCCTGGTATCCGCGGTGGTCGGTGTAGAGCTCGTCGGTGAGCGGGTTCTTGCGCTTGGCGATGATCGTGTAGCCCTGGTAGATCAGCACGGCGACATTGGACGCCAGCGAGATCGCCGACACGGTGAACAATGCGGCCGGGTTGTGCGAGGCGGGCACCGAGAACATCGACGCAGTGACGAAGCCGGGTACGGCCATGGTGAACATCATCCACAGCGCCAAGGTGGCCGCGCGGTGTTGCAGCCAGGCGCCCTTCTTGATGAAGAAGGCCGGGATCGTGCAGCTGATCAGCAGGGCGGCACCGGCGTAGAAGGAGTGGTCGCCGACGCAGTTGTACACGTAGGCGAAGTTCCACAGGTCATAGGCGATGACCCAGAACCACAGCATGTCGGGCCAGATCATGTCCTTGCTGGAGTCACGGGAGATGATGATTCCCGTCCAGCCACAGATGGTGATCAGGTTGATCAGGCCGGCCACGCCGTTCATGTAGTTCCACGGACCCGACACCATGAAGACGCCGTCGACGATGCCGTTGGCGTTCATCGCACCCACCTGGAAGTCGCGAATGCAGGCTTCGGCGATGTTGATCGCCAGGATCGCGGGCGGAAACAGCAGCGCCCACTTGTTTCCCGAGAGCTTTGGCCAGTAGCGAATGGCCATGAAGCCGAGCGTCCCGGCCAGGGCGGAGTAGACCTTCACCCAGTGGAACCAGGTGCCGGTGGACGAGCCCGGCCCGGCGGTGATCGGCCACACGAACAGGGTCAGCAACAGCGGCAGCAGGACGAAGAAGCCCAGCCCGACCCACTTCCAGCGTCGGGTGATCTCGTTGAGGGCGATCAGCGCCGCCAACACCACAAACCAGGCCACCCAGGAATACCAGGGGATCGGCGCGAACAGGAACATCGAGGTCACCTCCATCGGCCCGTCCGACGATCTGCGGTGATCGCCGCGACATGCGGGCCTCATTGCTTGCTGATTCGATGCTTTCACCGGACGCGGAGGCCCGAGAATAGACAATGTGGGCGATGTGTCTACCCCCGCGCGTGGGGGAGCGGTGAGCGCCGTCGGCATCGACGAGCCGCGGTCGAAGATCGCCCTGGCTGCGGCACTGAAAGGGGCACTGGCCACCACGCCGCTGGCGAAGGTGACGGTGTCGGGGTTGGCTGCTGCGGCCGGGGTGAATCGGCAGACCTTCTACAGCCATTTCAGTGACGTGTACGACTTGGCTCGCTGGGTCTTCACCACCGAGGTGGCCAGCCACATCATGGCTCACGCCAGCTACGACCAGTGGGCCGACGGCTTCAGTGAGCTCCTCAACTACATGAAGCAGAATCACGATCAGGCCTACGCGGTGATCCGCTCGCTACGGCACGACGAGTTGGAGCGGTTCTTCCATCACTGGCTGCACAACATGATGCAGGTGATCGTGGCGGAGTTGGACGACGGGCTGCGGCTGCGTGACGAAGACCGTGAGTTCGTCATCGATCACTACACGCTGGCCGTGCTCGGCCATCTGCTGCACTGGTTGGCCACCGACATGCGCGAAAACCCGTACGTGTTGATTGAGCGGCTGGAGTTCATCCTGCACGGCTCGGTGCGCGAGTCGCTGGAGCGCTTCGCGTCCCGGGGGTGATCGGCGCTCAGGTCGAGGCGGAGTGGGGGAGGCCGCCGGTGTCCAGGGTGCCGTCGTCATACTCCTCGGTGAGGCCATGGGGCGTCTTCTCCCAGCCGAACGGGTCGTACGCCAACTGGATCGCGGCGCGCCAGGCGGCGACCGAATGCAGCAGCCAGTACAGCGGGAGCAGCACCGCGAACAGGGCGATTCGCCAGCTGTAGCGGCGCCAGGCGGCCAGCCCGGAACTGGCCACCATGAGCAGATTCATCACGATCATGTTGACGTAGCCCATGATCAGCAGCCAGGGCGGCAGCCAGATTTCGACCACCGGTCCCAGCAGCCACGTGAGCAGCGTGAAGCCCAAGGCGAGGGGATACATCATGAACGCCAGTGGGGTGCCCAGGATCAGGCCGAACATCGTGATGGACGCCCGTGGCCCGTTGCGCGCGATCCACGACAGCGGGTGGCGAAGGTTGACCGCAGCGGTGAGGATGTAGCCCTTGATCCAGCGGGTGCGCTGGCGGATCCAGGGCAGAACCCGAGAGGTGGCCTCCTCCCACGTGGTCGAGGTGACCACGTTCACCCGGTACCCGGCCGCGGCCAATCGCATGCCCAGGTCGGCGTCCTCGGTGACGTTGTAGGGGTCCCAGCCACCGACGTCCAGCAGGGCGCTGCGCAGGAAGTGATTTGACGTTCCTCCCAGCGGCATCGGGGTGTTGGCGGAGTCCATTCCTGGCAGCATCGAGTCGAACCAGTGGGCGTACTCGATCGCGAACAACCGGGTGAGCACGTTGTAGTCGGCGTTGTAGTAGTTCAGCGACGCCTGGACGCACG
>JAJTBJ010000082.1 GCA_021286985.1 Propionibacteriales bacterium
GCCGTGCTGAACGCCCCCAGCCACCTCCACCTCGCCTATCGCCCCGGCGTCCCCCTGGTCGCCCGGGTGCTCACCGCCAGCTGACCCGCGCCGCGCTCGCCCGCCACCCGGCACACGGGGACGGTTCCTCTGTGCCCCGGCACACCAGGAACCGTCCCCCTTGTGCCGGGTGAACCGCCGCCGGTGGGCTTCTGCACACCAAGCCGCTGTCCCGTGGAATCTTTTTGCAATGACCGGTCAGTTCAACTACTCTGGAGGAGAGGAAGGAACAACATCGTGAGCATCGACACCAGAATCGAGGCGGCCGAGGAGGCCACCGCGACCACCAGAGAGCCCGCCGTCCGCGCCCACGCGCTGCAGCTGGACGGCGCGCGCGGACGGATCTTCGGCCCGGTCGATCTGGAACTGGCACCGGGCAGCATCACCCTGGTCACCGGACGCGCGGGCAGCGGCAAGACCTCGCTGCTGCTGACCCTGGTCGGACGGATGAAGCCCAACCGCGGCAGTGACCTCACCGTCCTCGGGCGACGCCTCCCGGCCGGACGCCGTGCCGTCCAGCTGAGCAGCGCGGCCGTCGGTGTTCATGGCCTCGATGACCTGGACGAAGAGGTGACCGTCGGCGCCACCCTGCGCGAACGCGAAGCCTGGCTGGCGCCGTGGTACCGCGTCGTCCGCACCCCCGACGATGCCCGGGTGGCCGAGGCATGCGCGCCGGTCTTCGGCGATCTGCCCGCCCCGAAGGCCCACACCCTGATCCACCAACTCGACGAGGCCGACAACCTGCTGTTCCGCCTCGCCCTGGCGATGTTGAGCGAACCCGACCTCATCGTCATCGACGACATCGACTCCCTGCACGACACCGACGGACGCCGCAAGGTCTGGGAATGCCTGCATGGCATCGCCGACAGCGGCGTCACCGTGGTGGTGGCTGCCGCCGCGGCCGGCGAGCTCAGCCGATTGGGCTGGGCCACCCTGCCCCAGCACGTCGCCCTGCCCACCCACGCCATCGGCTGAACCCGACCTGACCGAACGAGAAATCATGTTTGCTTGGACTTCACACGGAACCGAACTCAAGCGGTTCGCCCGCCAACCCATTACCCGGGCCGCGATCGCGGTCATGCTGCTCATCCCGCTGCTGTACGGCGCGATGTATGTGTGGGCGTTCTGGGATCCGACCACCCGCATGGACGACCTGCCGGTGGCCCTGGTCAACTCCGACATCGCCGCCACTGACGACGACGGCACCCTGCAGCACTACGGCGACGACGTCACCAAAGAGCTCACCGACAACGCCGACCTTGGCTGGGTGGTGACCGACCCGACGTCGGCGGCGCAAGGGCTCGACTCGGGCAAGTACTACTTCGCGGTGACGATCCCCGCAGACTTCACCAGCCGGATCAACGCTCTGGGTGGTAAAGACCCGCAGGCCGCCCGGATCTTCGTCAACTACGACGACAGCAACTCGTTCTTGGCGACCCGACTAGGGGAATCGGCGATGCTGCAGATGCAGACCGCGATTCGCGAGAAGGTCGGCAAGGGGGCGGTCGACACGCTGCTGGTCGGTGTGGGCGACGCTCGTAAGGGCTTCAACACCGCCTCCGACGGTGCCTTCACCCTGGCCGACGGCCTCAGCGACGCCGTCGACGGCGCCGACAAGCTCAACGTGGGCGCCGCCCAGTTGGCCGCCGGCGCCAAGGCCCTGGCCGCGGGCAACACCGATGCTGCGACCGGTGCCGCCCAGCTCTCCGGCGGCCTGGACGCCTACGTCACCGGCGTCTCCACCGCCGCGGCCGGCGCGCAGCAACTCAGTGACGGCGCGGACGGCCTGAGCGCCCTGCAGGCGGGGCTGGCGCAGGCAGCCGACACCCGTACCGGCGCTCCGGCGTTGGCCGCCGGCGTCCAGCAGGTGGCCGGCAGCCTGTCCACCTTGAGCACCGGGGCGTCGAGCTACGCCACCGGTGCGGGCAGCTTCGCCAGTGGCGCCGGCAGTTGGGTCAGTGGCGCCCAGACCTGGCGCAGCAGCGCCTACGCCGCCACCGGCGGTTCGCTGACCACCGCCACCGCGCAACTGGCCGACGGTGCCACCGGCTTGGCCGCAGCCACCTCGTCCAGCAGCACCCTGGCCGGCGGTGCGAAGCAGGTCAGCACCGGGGCCAACAGCCTGGCCTCCGGCATCGGCGACGTGAACTCCGAAGTCGCCGCAGCAATGGCCCTGATCGACACCGACCCCGCCAAGGCCAAGGAACTCCTCGCTGATGCCCAGAGCCACCTGAGCACCGCCAAGACCAGCGCCCAGGGCCTGGCCGATGGCGCCGATCAGGTCAGCGGCGGCATCGCGTCCGTGCACAGTGGCGCCTCCGACCTGGCCACCGGCGCGACCTCGCTCAACGCCGGGTGGACGCAGCTTCACGGCGCCCTTGCCCCCACCTCCGAACTGGGCATCGGCCTGACCGGGCTGGACGCCGGGCAGCAGCAACTCGCCGCCGCCTCGACCCAGCTCAGCGCCGGGGCGGCGCAGCTGGCCGACCCGGCCACCGCCGCCCAGCTGCAGCAGTTGGTGACCGGGGCCAACACCTTGTCGGCCGCGCTGACCACGATGAGCACCGGGGCGTCTGATGCAGCCCACGGCATCCCCGCGCTGCAGGCCGGGGCGCACGCGCTGACCGACGGCTTCACCAACCCCGATCCGCAGCAGGGTCTGGTCAGCGGCGCGAAGGCGCTGCAGAGTGGCGCGAGCACGCTGGCGTCCGGGCTGAGTCAAGCCCAGGCCGGTGTCACCAAGCTCAGCGACGGTGCGTCCACGATGGCCGACTCGACGCCGGCGCTGGCGTCCGGCCTGGTCGAGGCGCACAGCGGGGCGAACGAACTCGGCACCAAGCTGGCCGACGGTGCCGCCGAGATCCCCAACGATTCGGCCGCGCTGCGCGACACCCGTGCGGAGGCGATTTCGGCACCGGTGAACAACGACGAGTCGCACACCAACCCGGCCGACTCGTGGGGTGAGGGCTTCGCGCCCTTCTTCATCTCGCTGGCGCTGTGGGTGGGGGCGCTGATCACCTGGCTGCTGCTGCGTCCGTTGCAGACCCGGGCGTTGATGACCTCGGTCAACGGCTTCCGGATGGCGTGGGGTTCACTGAACTCGGCCCTGCTGCTGTCGCTGGGGCAGGTGGCGATCATGCTCGGCGTGATGCACTTCGCGATCGGCCTGAACCCGAAGAACGTGCTGGCCACGGTGTTGTTCAGCCTGCTCACCGCTGCGGCCTTCTTCGCTCTGCAGCAGTTCTTCCAGATCACCCTCGGCTCGGCGGTCGGCAAGGTGGTGATCATCGTCCTGCTGATGGTGCAGCTGGCCTCGGCCGGTGGCACCTACCCGATCCAGACCACGCCGGACTTCCTGCAGGCGATCAGCCCGTTCATGCCGATGACCTACGTGGTCAACGGCCTGCGTGAGGCGATCACTGGTGGTATCGAGGCCCGCTTCTGGGAATCGACTGCGGTGCTGGCTACGATCTTCGTGGTGTCGCTGCTGGCCAGTTCGGTGGCGTCGGCGCGCAAGCGGGTGTGGACGATGTCGCGGCTCCATCCGGCGTTGAGCATCTAAGGACATGACCATGACGGTGGCGAGCAAACCGGACGGACGGGTGGCCCGGCGGGAAGGCACCCGCGAGGCGATCATGGCCGCCGCGACCGACCTGTTCGCCGCCCGCGGGGTCACCTCGACCTCGATCGACGACATCGCCGAGGCCGCCGGCATCGCCAAGGGCTCGATCTACTACAACTTCGAATCCAAGGCCGGGCTGGTCGAGGCGATTCTGGCTCGCAGCAGCGAACTGCTCACCGAAGCGCTGGCCAAGGCGGGGGACGGACGTCACGGCCGCGAACTGCGCGCCGCGGTGGTGACCGAGTTGCTGGAGTTGCTGCGCGCTCACCCGGGTGGCGCCCGGGTGCTGGTGACCGAGTTGTTCCGCACCGAACGCAGCTGGCGCGAAGCCATCGCGAACTGGCGCGGCCTGGCCCTGGCCCCGCTGATCGCCGACCTGCGCGCCAGCGGGGTGCCGGCCGACCGCGCCCAACTGCGCGCCGCTGCGATCGTCGGAGCCACCCTCACAGCCGGCCTGGAGTGGCTGGTGTTCGACCCGCAGCTGGAGCTGGCGACCGTCCGGCAATCGGTGTTGGAGTCGCTCGGCCTCGACTAGTGGGCCTCTTGCTTTCAGCAGAGGGGCAGCCGAGTTGCTCAATTGAGAATGATTCTCATAACCTTCAGCCATGAACACACTTCGCCTCTCTGTCGGTGCCGGAGTCGGGCTCAGCCTGCTCGCCGGTGCCCTCACCCTGACCAGCCCTACTGTTACCGCCGCCCATGAAACCGTCCCGCGGGTGCCGGAGTCCTGGACGGTGGCGGATCGACTTCTGGTGACCGACTCCAAGACCGGTGACGTCGTGGTGATCGATGACCGAAAGGTGCGCGAGCGGCTTAGTACGCCGAAGTCGCCGATCAGCCTGGCTGCGAGCGAGGACGGCAAGCTGGCCTTCGCCTTCCGTGGGCGCAACACCGATCGCGACCACGTCACCATGATCGACACCGCCTATGACCAGACCACTGGCAAAGCCGCTCGTCCCTACGTGGCGCGCACCTGGATCGCCAACGGCTCCGGTGGAGTGCATGACGGACGCCTGCCCGAGATTGGGGGCAAGATCGGCATCGCGCTGGAGAGCGCTGGCAAGCTGCAGCTGATCGACCCGGCCAGCGTCAGCGGCCTGGGCAGTATCGACGCAGGCACCATTTCGCTCGGCACCCCAGGTCACTACAGCTTCACCGAAGCGACCAGTGCCTCCGGTGCTGAGTTGCTCCACGTCGGCAACGTCATTGGCACCTCGATGGTGCTCGACGCCGCCACCGGGGCGGTGCTTTCCCGCGGCACCGGCAGTTGTCCGGCGCTTCACGGCAGCGTGCTCACCTCCGACTCCACTCGGGTGCTCTTCGCCTGCGCCAACGGCCTGCGCGTCGTGCCGGCCGACCCGGGCACCGGCGGCGAGCAGGCCTTCGTCTCCTACGCCGACGGCACCCGCGACGGGGCACTGCATCGCGGCGCTGGTGCGATCGTGTGGGGCAGCAACGAAGGTGCATTGAACTTCCTGCATCGAATCGACACCACCACCGCCGTGCCCACTGTCACCAAGGTCGCCCTCTCCCGTCACGGACACAAGCGCACCGCTGTCGCGGTCGACTTCTCAGCAGACCGGTCACGGCTGTACGTGCTCACCCATCAGGGCTACCTGCAGTTGCGTGATGGCGGCACCGGGGCGTTCATCCGGGAGGTGAAGGTGATGAAGAAGATGTCGACCAAGACGGAGGAGACCACCGAGTTCGCGGTGCTGCCCGACATCGCCGTGGGGAACACCGTCGTCTACGTCTCGGGGCCTAAGCAAGGTCGGGTGGCGGTCGTCCGCACTGACGTACGCAAGGTGATCAAGCAACTGAAGATCGGCGGTGCGCCGACTCGGATGGTGTTGCTCGAACACTGATTCCTGAGAGGGCTGGTGGGGTGCGGAGGAGGGTCCGCACCCCACCAGGAGTTTTTGGGCAGATTTCACCTTGCCGCGATCGGGTGCAGCGGGGGAAACTCGAACTCAGCGAACTCGTCCACTAATCCGGGACGCATTTCTGTGCGCCCGAGATGGTACGGATTCGATCTGTGATGGGTTCTGCGCAGAGCTTTGGCTAGCATGAGGCGGGTCGGCGGCTGGGGCGCACAACGAGTTGATTTCGGGCCGAGATTTTCAAGGAGCGTGGCTGTGATTGGAGTTTCGGTCGGTGCCTTCACCGATGTGGGCATGGTCCGATCTCTCAATGAGGATCACTTTTACGTGGGCACTCATCTGTGGCTGGTGGCCGACGGGATGGGCGGTCATGCGGCCGGCGAAGTGGCCAGCGAGATCGTCGTCGGGTCGTTGCGGGAACTCGATCGGGACCACCTCGAACAGCAGCAGATCGTCGATGCGGTCACCGCGGCCAACAACGAGGTGCTGGCCTACGGACGCGATCACCCCGAGGCTCGCGGGCTGGGCTCGACCGTCACCGGCCTGGCCCGGATCGACATCGGCGGGGCCGAGCACTGGGCGGTGTTCAACGTCGGCGATTCGCGCGTCTATCGCGAGTACGGCGGTGTGCTGTCGCGCGCCACAGTGGACCATTCCGAGGTCGAAGAGTTGATCATGCAGGGCGTCATCACCGCCGAGCAGGCCCGCTGGCATGCCTCGCGCAGCGTGGTCACTCGCTCGATCGGCACCGAACCTCCGCCCCAGGTGGACGTGTGGGTGCTGCCGCAGACTCCCGGCGAGCGGTTCATCATCTGTTCCGATGGCCTGGTCGCCGAACTGGACGATGCTGAGCTGCAGCAGATCTTGACCAGTGCGCCGGACGCCGAGAGCGCGGCCCGCGGCCTGGTGGACGCCGCCTGCGAGGCGGGCGGCAGCGACAACATCTCGGTGATCGTGGTGGCAGTGGCCGGCGATGAGCGCGCTGAGGTGGAGGAGATCACCAACCCCCGCTCCCACCTGCGGGCAGGTGTCGAATGACCGCCGGCTTCCGCTACCAACCCGGAGCGGCGGTCGCCGTCGTCCATGAGCAGATCGCGGTGCTGTTGGCAGCCGACCCTCACGATCCGGTGGTCGACCGGGTGGCCGACCTGGTCCTCGCCGGGGCCGGGGTCGACGACGTCCTGGATGCCTTGGTCACCAGCGGGTTGAAGAGCCTGGTCGATTTCGGTGCCTTCGAGGTGCGCAGCGACGGCGTCCGGCTGGTGGTGCGCGGCCAGGTGAGCGGCAGTGTCGGGGCCCAGCCGCGGCTGGTGGCCGAGCGGACGATGTGGCAAGACACCTGGCAACCGGGGCACACCAGTGCCGGGTTGACCGTGTCGACCTCGGATGCCGGGCCGAGCCTGCCGCTGCGTTCGGGAGTGGTGTTGGCCGCCGGCGTCCACTTCGGCGAGCCGCTGGTTGAGCCCGCGCCGCTGGTTGAGCCCACGCCGCTGGTTGAGCCTGTCGAAACCAAGGCGCCCTCGCATTTGGTTGAGCCTGTCGAAACCACCCCCGCCGCCAGCGTCGACTTCGCCCACCTCTTCGCCACCACCCACGGCCCGGTGGTGGTGCCGGACGAGGACGACGCCGCCGAGCCCGGGGACACCTCCGCCGAGGAGACCGAGGAGGCCGAGGAGGTGGTGCCGGATCCGTCGGCCACCATGGCCACCCCGCTGACCATCCCCCCGGAGAACCTGCCCGGACGCTCCCCGGCCAGCCCACCTCCTTCGGCGAGTGAACCGGTCACGGCCAGCGAACCGGCGAAGCCCAGCGCGCCGGCCGCGGCACCGGTGACCAGCGGTCTGATCACTGGAATCCCGTGGCTGACCGGGTCTGAGACGCCCACCCCGGCGGCAGCGCCGGGGCCGGTCGAGGTGCCGCGTCCGGCGGTCACTGCCGCTCCGGTGCCGGCGGCGTCCACCCCTGTGCCCGTCCGGGCTGAGTCTGTGCCAGCACCCGCGGACGCACCGGCTCCGGCGTCCGGACCGATCACGCCGCCCGAGGTGGCCGCTGACCGGACGGTCAATCGGGCCAGCCTGGTCGGACGCTCGCCGGTGGTGACGGTGGCCGCGATCCGGTGCACCCAGGGACATCTCAATCCGCCGTATGCCGGCAAGTGCCGGGTGTGTGGTGGGCCGATGCCGCCGCAGCATCCCGCCGAGCTTCCGCGTCCGACGTTGGGGCAGCTGCGATTGTCGACCGGCGGAATCGTCCCGCTGGATCGTCCGGCGTTCCTGGGACGCAACCCGCAGGTACCGGCCGGGTATTCGGCCGAGCAACCTAATCTGGTCCGCCTTCCCGACCCTGACAAGGACGTTTCCGGTCAGCATCTGGAGGTGAGCCTCGACTACTGGAACGTGCTGGTGCGTGATCTGGGCTCCACCAACGGCACCGAGGTGATCCTGCCCGGCGAGATGCCGGTGGTGCTGCGCGCCAACGATCCGGTGATCATCGAGCCCGGCACCCGCGTGGTGCTGGCCGGCACGATCAGCTTCGTGTTCGAGGTGGTCGCGTGAGCAAGACCGACAATCCGCCGGACATCGCCGGGCTGACTTTCGTCGGCAAGCTCGGCAGCGGCGGCTACGCCGACGTGTTCCTGTACGACCAGGCCACCCCGCAGCGCAAGGTGGCGGTGAAGGTGCTGCGCGAGACCGGCCTGTCGGCCGCGGTGATCGCCCGGTTCACTGCCGAAGCCGACGCCATGGCTCGGCTCGAACACCCCTACATCGTGCCGGTCTACAACACCGGCACCGCGCTCGACCATCGCCCCTACATCGCGATGATGTACTACCCCAAGCCGAGCCTGGCCGAGCGGGCGCGCTCGGAGCGGTTCTCGGTCGCCGAGACCCTGCAGTTGGGCATTCAGCTGGGCGCCGCGGTGGAGACCGCGCATCGGGCCGGGCTGCTGCATCGCGACATCAAGCCGGCCAACGTGCTGACCAGCGCGTACGGACGCCCCGGGCTGGCCGACTTCGGGATCGCCGGCGATCTGGCCCAGGCCGACGACGCCGATGTGGGGGTGTCGGTGCCGTGGTCGCCGCCGGAGACGTTGTACGCGACGTCGCCGGCCACCGTCCGCTCGGACGTGTATTCGCTGGCCGCAACCTTGTGGCATCTGCTGGTGGGACGCTCGCCGTTCGAGATTCCCGGCGGCGACAACGCCCCGTTCGCGTTGATGAAGCGCATCCGGGATGTGCCCCCGCCCTCGACCGGACGCGCGGACGTCCCTGGCTCGCTGGATCGGCTGCTGCGCGCGGCGATGGGCAAGGATCCGGCGCTGCGTCCGGCGACCGCGTTGGAGTTCGTCCGGGCGATGCAGGCGATCGAGCAGGAGCAGCGGTTCCAGCGGACGCCGCTGGAGTTGGCCGAGGCGGAGACGCCCGACCTGGCGTCGCGGCGCTCACCGGGTGCCGACCGCACCCAGGTGCGTTCGCCGCAGGTGATCAGCCCGGTGACCGGTCAGCCCGCGCAGACGGTGCCGTCGGCGGCGCCTGCGGACGATGCGATCTATGACGCCACCCGCCGATCGAATCGCCGAGTGGCCCCGGTGGCTGCCTTCGACGCGGGCGTGGAAGGCCACACCGTGCTGCGTCCGGCGAAGCAGGGCGCCGTCCAGCCCGATCCGGTGCCGATTCCACCCACCAACACCGGGCGTCGGCTGCTGGCCATCGGCCTAGGCGTGCTGGTGCTGGCGGTGATCGGGGCGATCGTGTGGGCGGTGGCCACGACTGCGGTGCCGGCTCGTCCGGACCCGTCCCCGTCGGTCACTCAGGCACCGCCGGACATTGACGCGCCCGTCCCGGCCCCGGGAGCGCCGGTGATCACCTGCACCCGGCAGGCGTCCACGGTGACGTGTGAGTGGACCTACAGCAACGCTCTGCCCAATGACCAGTTCGACTGGCGCCTGGCCGGCACGGCTCAGACCAACTCGACCAGCAAACCGAGTGCGGTCATCAACAACGCTCCGGCGGGGGTGTGCATCGAGGTGAAGGTGTTCCGGTTCAGCGGTCAGGACGTGCCGGCGACGTGGACGAAAGGATGCGAGAAGTGATTCCCCGAGTGACGATCGACTTCATCGGCGAGGAGTATCAGCCCGATCCCGACGCTCCGTTCACCATCGGACGCGAGGGTGATCTGACCCTCGATGAGGACAATGCCTTCCTGCACCGGTCGTTTCTGTCGGTGTATTTCGGGGCGGACCTGTGGTGGCTGGAGAACGTCGGTTCGCAGTTGTCGGCCACCGTCGCTGACGGCACCGGCACCTTCCAGGCGTGGTTGGCGCCGGGGGCTCGGTTGCCGCTGGTGTTCCCGTCCACGGTGGTGTGGTTCACCGCCGGCCCGACCACCTACGAGTTCGACATTCATGTGACCAACGTGCCTTATGAGCCGTTGCCGATCACCGAAGCTGCCGACGGGCAGCTGACGCTCGGCCCGGTGACGCTGACCGGCGAGCAGAAACTGCTCCTGGTGGCCCTGTGCTTCGACCTGCTGAGTCGCCGCAAGGTGGGCGCCGGTGCGGTGCCGCAGTCGGCCGACGTGGCCAAGCGCCTGGATTGGCCGGTGACCAAGTTCAACCGCAAGCTCGACACGATCTGCGAGAAGTTCACCGAGGCCGGAGTGGCCGGCCTGCGTGGTGGCGTCGCCGGGGCCGCGTCCAGCCGCAAGGCGCGCCTGATCGAGTACGCCATGGCCGCCCGCATCGTGACCCCCGACGACCTCGACCTGCTGCCCGCCAAGCGCCGCTGACTCCAGGGTGGCCGTGGCGCGTCCGGTCCTTCGTCACTTGATCGAGAGGTTGAGCCGTTCGGCGGTGGCGTGGGTGAAGAGCATGTCGCCGAAGTCGAGGCGGGCCTTGG
>JAJTBJ010000083.1 GCA_021286985.1 Propionibacteriales bacterium
CATTCGTCGAGCCGCCCACGGCAGCCACCAGTCGCACCGCGTTGCGCACGGCCGCGGCTGTCATCACCTGGTCCGCTGTCGCACCACCGGCGATCACCGTCTGCGCCACGGTGACCCCGGTGCGGTAGGCGATCTCGGCCAGCTGTGGCGAATCCACCGCGCACCCGGTCGATCCCGGCATCGCCATCCCGAGCGCTTCGGTGACCAGCGCCATCGTGGAGGCGGTGCCCATGGTGTTGCACGAGCCTCCGCCCGCGCAGGCCAAGGTCTGTTCAAGCTGGTGCCACTGGTCATCGCCCAGCGTGCCGGCTCGACGGTCTTCCAGCGCACGCCACAGGTCGGTGCCTGAACCCAGCCGGCGCCCGGCGAACAGGGGCGCCGAACGCGCACCACCGAGGAGCAGCAGCGCCGGCAGCCGGGTGCTGGCCGCGGCCATCAGCGCCGCAGGCACGGTCTTGTCGCAGTTGGCGAGGTAGACCACCGCGTCGAGCGGGTGGGCGCGCACCTGCTCTTCCAACTCCATCGCCACCAGGTTGCGATAGAGCATGGCCGAGGGCTTCATCAGGTCTTCGCCCAGAGACATCACCGGGAACCGCAGCGGGACGCCTCCGCCGTCGCGGATGCCCCGCTCCAGCGGTTCCATCAAGGCGGCAAAGCCGGCCTGGCACGGGTTGAGCTGGGAGCTGGTGTCGGCGATGCCGATCACCGGACGTCCACGTTCCTCGGCGGTGATTCCGGCGGCCACTCGGTGCAACACCGCGACTTCGTCGTCGCCGTCGAACCACGCCGCGCTGCGCAGTGTCGGATCGCTCATTGGGGTCGCTTCGCGTTCGGGTCGGGGGCAAAGCCGATGTGGGCAGTCATGGCGCCGTCGACGACCAGCGTCTGCCCGGTGAGGTAGCCCGTCTGGTCGGAGAGCAGGAAGGCCACCACCGCGGCGATCTCGCCGGGCTCCCCCAGCCGCCCGGCCGGAATGAACTCGGTCAGCTCGGCCTCGGCCGCGGACGGGTCGGCTGCTGAGGCGATGGATTCCTCCAGGGCCTCCGTGGTGATCGCGCCCGGCGCGACCGCGTTGGCGCGGATCCCCGCAGCGGCGTAGGTGACCCCTACGTTGCGAGTGAGTGCTTCGATGGCTGCTTTGGTCATCTCGTAGACCGCGTGATCGGGGTAGGCGCGACGGCCGTGCACCGATGAGATGTTGACGATGGCACCGCCACGGCCTTCAGCCAACCAGTGCCCGACGGCGGTCTGGGTCCCCCACAACGTGCCATACAAGTTGGTGTCGATCACCAGGTCGGCCTGCGCTGCGGTGAGCTGCGGCAGCGGGTGATTGTGGGTGATGCCGGCGCAGTTGACCCAGGCGTCGAGGTCTCCCAGCTCGGCAGCCGCTGCCAGCGCCTGGTGATGGGTGGACGGCGCACTGACATCGCCGACGACCGCGACGGCCCCGGCGCCGAACTGGGCGACCGCAGCCGACAGCTTGTCAGCGTCGAGGTCGACCAGCACCACAGCGCGTCCGTCTCGGTGCAGCTGCTCGGCGATCGCGCGTCCGATTCCCGATGCCGCACCGGTGACGACGGCGCTGTTCAGTGCCGTCACGACCCTGCGGGCTCGGGATCGACCCGCTCGATGGTCGCTGCCCACCGAATGTGGTGATCCATCGCCTTCTTGGCCGTCTCGACGTCGCCGCTGAGGATGGCCTGGCCAATCACCTCATGCTGCCGCGCAGACTCCGACATTTCCGACTCAGTGAGCTTCGAGGACTCCCACGAGCTGGCCAGGTAGCCCTGCACCTCTCGCGCGATCTGGCTCAGCGGCAGGTTTCCGGTGAGTGAGTACAGCAGGCCGTGGAAGAGACGGTCCAGCTCCAAGAACCGCTCCAGCGAACCGGACGAGGCCGCCAGTTGTGTGGTGCGCTCGATGATCGCACGGACATGATCTCGCTCATCGGTGGACGCGTGTTGGGCGGCGAGACCGGCGCAGGCGCTCTCCAGCACCAGGCGCACCTCGTACAGCTGGCGACGCAGCTCATCGCCGCGCCCGGCGCGCTCGAACGCGGCCTGCACTGACGGGGAGAGCACATTCCATTCACGCTCGGGACGGACGGTGGTGCGCTTGCCGTGCTGCACCAGCAGCATTCCGGCCAGCGCCAGCATTTGGACGGCCTCGCGAGCGACCGGACGGCTCACGCCATAGGTCTCGGCCAGTTCTACTTCGGAGGCGATGGGGTCACCGGCGGCCAGTTCGCCCTTGGCGAGAGGCTCGGCCAGCAGGATGGCGAGGTCTTCACTCACCTTGGTCCGACTCGACAGGGTAATTGCCATGAACTGCTCCCTCGTCGTGAATTGCGCGGGGGGTGTCCTCGCGGTGGTCTGATGCTAGTCTCTAACTCGTCAGAGGACAAGTCACCCAATGAGTTGTCCGCCCGTCCCAGGAGGTAACTGATGGCACTGGTCGACATGCCCCTGCCCGACTTGTTTGAGTATCGACCCCTCCTGCGCATCCCGGCCGACTTCGACACGTTTTGGGGCCGCACACTTGCCGAGGCGCGGGACGCCGCCTCAGAGCCCGAACTTCGCGCAGCAGCACCCCACCTGCGCGGTGTCGAGGTGATCGATCTGCGCTACACCGGCTTCGGCGGCCACCCGATCGCCGCCTGGCTGCTGCGTCCGCGCGGCGCGGGCGACAACCTGCCCACCGTCGTCGGCTTCAACGGCTACGGCGGTGGACGCGGACTCCCCCACGAGCATCTGCCCTGGGTCGCCGCCGGCTACGGCTACGCCTTCATGGACACCCGCGGTCAGGGCGCCTGGTGGGGCGCCGGCGGCGTCACCGGCGATCCGGTCGGCCACGGCGCCTCCGCGCCGGGATTCGCCACCCGTGGCATCGAGACACCGGCCGACTACTACTACCGCCGGGTCTACACCGACGCAGTTCGACTCATCGACACCCTCACCGCCCTCCCCCAGGTCGGCGCCCTGGCGGTCACCGGGGTGAGTCAGGGCGGAGGCATCGCCATCGCCGCGGCCGGATTGGCCGACGGCATCGTCGCCGCCATGCCCGATGTGCCCTTCGGTTGCCATTGGCGCCACAGCGTCGAGCACAGCGACGAGGATCCCTATGCCGAGGTGAAGCGCTACCTGGCCGTCCACACCGATCGCGTGGACCAGGTGTTCGACACCTTGTCCTATGTCGATGCTGTGCACTTCGCTGCCCGGGCTACCGCGCCCTCGCTGTTCTCCGTGGGGCTGATGGACACCGTCTGCCTGCCGTCGTCGGTGTTTGCCGCCTTCAATGCCTGGGCCGGCCCGCATCAGATCGAGCCGTATCCCTTCGCCGGCCACGAAGGTGGCGGGCCCGGTCACTTCAACAAGCAACTCGACTTCCTCAGCAAGGTGGTAACCCCATGAACCAGCCCGTCCCTGACAGCGCTCGGCTGCGCGCCTGCTGGAGCCGGGGCGACGCCGCCCTCGGTGCCTGGTCGGTCAGCGCCGACCCGCTGGTCGCCGAGCTCGTCGCCGCGACCGCCACCGACGTGGTGTGTGTCGATGCCCAGCACGGCTTTGTCGACGTGGCCACTCTGCCGCCGGTATTGGAGTCGATGCGCGCGGTCGGACGCGTCCCGCTGGTCCGGGTGCGCTGGAATGACCCCGGCCAGATCATGCGCGCCCTTGACGCCGGCGCCAGCGGCGTGATCGTGCCCATGATCAACGACGCCGAAGAGGCGCTTGCTGCTGCCCGGGCCTGCCGGTTCCCTCCCCACGGGATCCGATCCTGGGGGCCGCTGTGGTCGGCCCGCCCGATCGCCGCCCCCGCCCAGGCCGACGACGAGGTGATGTGCGTGGTGATGATCGAAACGGTTGACGCCATCGCCAATCTGCGCGACATCATCGCCACGCCCGGAGTGGACGCGCTCTACATCGGGCCCAACGATCTGGCCCTGTCCTGTGGACTGGGTCGGCAGACCTATCGCACCAGCGCAGCGGTCGACGAGTTGCTGGCCTCGGTGGTGGGCGCCGCCAACGACGCCGGCAAGCCGGTGGGACTGCACTGCTCGGACGTGGAGATGGCGCGCGAGTGGCGAGACCGCGGCGTCGACTGGCTCACCATCCTCACCGACGTCGACATCCTGTCCACCGGCCTGACGGCGGCGGTCAGCGCCGCCCGCGCCGACTGATCGGCGTCCCGGCGATGACGACTCCCCCGTATCTCGACCCCCACGCCGACGTCGAGACCCGGATCGACGACCTGCTCTCCCGGATGACGACCGAGGAGAAGGTCGGGCAGATGCTGATGTTGGACGCGCGCGGCGACCTGAACGAGGCCATCACCGTGCGGCGAGCCGGGAGCATCCTGCACACCTCGCCGGAGCTGATGGGCGAGGCTCATCGCCTCGCCGCCGCCACCCGCTTGGGCATTCCGCTGCTGGTGGCCGACGACGGCATCCACGGTCACTCGTTCTGGCCGGGGGCGACCATCTTCGGCACCCAACTGTCGATGGCCTGCACCTGGGACCGCGACCTCATTACCCGCGCCGGACGCATCACCGCCACCGAGATGGCCGCCACCGGCATGCACTGGACGTTCTCGCCGGTACTGTGCATCACCCGCGATCTGCGCTGGGGTCGGGTCAACGAGACCTTCGGTGAAGACCCCTACCTGATCAGCGAGCTCGGCACCGCGATGATCCGCGGCTACCAAGGCCGCGGACTGGGCGATCCCGACTCGGTTCTGGCCTGCGCCAAGCACTTCGCCGGCTACTCCGAGACCCAGGGAGGCCGGGACGCCAGCGAGGCCGACATCAGTCGACGCAAGCTGCGTTCCTGGTTCCTGCCCCCGTTCCAGGCCGCCGCCGAGGCGGGCGCCGGCACCTTCATGCTGGGCTATCAGTCGATGGACGGGGTGCCGATCACCGCCAACCGCTGGCTGATCCGCGACGTGCTCAAGGGCGAGTGGGGCTACGACGGCCTGCTGGTCACCGACTGGGACAACGTGGGGCGGATGGTGTGGGAGCAGCAGGTCTGCCTCGACATCACCGAGGCGGCTGCCGTGGCGATCGCGGCCGGGAACGACGTGATCATGACCACGCCCACCTTCTTCGAGGGCGCCTTGGCAGCGCTCGAAGAAGGCCGGGTCAGCCACGCCGAACTCGACGCGGCAGTGCGCCGGATCCTGCGGCTGAAGTTCCGCCTGGGATTGTTCGAGGACCCCCGCCACCCCGATCTCGCCCGCCAAGCCACCATCGCCAACCCGACCCACGCCGCGGCGAACCTTCAGATCGCCCGCCGCAGTCTGGTGCTGCTCACCAACAATCAGACCCTGCCGTTCGACGGCGGACTGTCCGCCGACGTGGACGGACGGGCGACCAGCGAGTCTGTGCGGACTATCGCGGTGATCGGCCCGAATGCCGACGATCCCCAGGCCATGCTCGGCGACTGGGCCGGGGCGTCTGGACAGGTCGGGTGGCTGCCGGACGGCCAGCCGCGGTCTGCGATTCAGACGGTCCTCGACGGCTTCGGTGACGTGGCCCCGCGGCACTGGCGGATCAGCCACCACCTCGGCGCCGAGATCGGCCACCTCGTCCCTGACCCTGCGGGCACCCACTTCCCCGACGGCCAGCCGCGTCCCGACATCTTCGTGCCCGCCGACCCGGATCCCGACCTGATCGCCGAGGCCGTGGCGGCTGCGAGCGCGGCCGACCTTGCGGTCGTGGTGGTGGGTGACACCATCGCCTTGACCGGCGAAGGCCGCTCCACCGCCACCCTCGACCTTCAAGGTGGCCAGATCGCCTTGTTGGACGCGATCGCGGCGACCGGCACCCCGATGGTGGTGGTGCTGGTGGCGTCCAAACCGAGCACGCTGCCTACCTCGGCGCTGACCGCCGGAGCGATCATCGCCGCCTTCAATCCTGGGATGCGCGGTGGCCAAGCCATCGCCGAACTGGTGCTGGGATTGATCGAGCCCACTGGACGCCTGCCCCTGTCATTCGCCCGCCACGTCGGCCAGCAGCCGGTGTACTACAACCAGGTTCGCGGGCAGCACGGGTCCCGTTACGCCGACCTCACCCAGCGACCATTGTTCGCCTTCGGACACGGCCTCAGCTACACCGAGGTCGATTACACCGACCTGCGCCTGGATGCCACGATGTTGACCCCTGACGCAACAGTGCGAGCAACCGTCACACTGCACAACCGAGGACTGCGCACGGCGCTGGAGACTGTGCAGGCCTACGTCAGCGACACAGTGACCAGCGCGTCGTGGGCTGACCAGGAGTTGAAGGGCTTCACTCAGGTCGAGGTTCTGCCCGGGCAGACCGTCGCGGCGGTGATCGAGATCCCGGTCGCCGCCTGCAGCATCGTCAACGCCGACGGGGTACGCGCTGTGGAGCCAGGCGCCTTCGAGCTACGGGTCGGGCCGAGTTCCGAAGCGGAGCGACAGATGCGCGCGGGCTTCACCGTCGTCTGACCGGCTCCGGCTAGTGGCCGGAGATCAGGTCAGCGAGGTGACCGATCGGCGCGGTGGTGGCACGTCCGGCCTGCTCTTGACGATCTGCGGCCCGATAACCGGCATAGATCGCCTGGACCCCCAGCCAGCGCAACGGCTCCGGCTCCCACTTCCGCACCCGACGCCCCACCCAGGGCAGCCGGGTCAGCTCCGTGTCGCGCTGCAGGATCAGGTCGGCCAGGGTGCGTCCGGCCAGGTTGGTGGTGGCCACCCCCGTGCCGACGTAGCCGCCGGCCCAGCCCAGGCCCGACCTCGGATCGAGGCCGACCGTAGCCGTCCAGTCGCGCGGGACGCCGAGCACTCCCGACCACGCGTGATCGATGGGACTGGCCGCAGTCGCTGGGAAGAACCGGTGCAGCAGCGCGCTCAGGCTGTCGATGGTGGCCTGCGGGGTGAGGCCGTCGGCATCCACCCGCGAGCCGTAGCGGTACGGGATCCCCCGGCCGCCGAAGGCGATCCGGTCGTCGGCGGTGCGCTGGGCGTACATGTAGACGTGCGCGTAGTCGCCGAGGGTTTCGGCCCCGCTCCAGCCGATCTCGTCCCACACCGACGATGGCAGCGGTTCGGTGACGATCATCGAGGAGTTCATCGGCAGCCAGGTGCGGTGTTCGGTGCGAATGTTGGCGGTGAAGCCTTCGGTGGCGCGAATGATCACCGGGGCGCGCACCACGCCATGCTCGGTGCGGGCCTGTCCTGTCGAAATCTCCTGTACCGGTGATTCCTCGAAGATCTGCACCCCGAGCCGCTCCACGGCCTCGGCCAACCCACGGACGAGCCGGGCCGGGTTCACCCGCGCACAGTGCGGCTGCCAGGTGGCGCCGAGAGCGCCGGCGACCGCGATCCGTTCGGCGGCTTCGTCGGCGTCGAGCAGTTGCACGTCGGTGTTCGGCCAGGCGGCCTCCTCGGCGTGGAAGGCGCGCATCCTCGCCGCCTGGGCGGCGTTGTAGGCCACGATGAACTCCCCGCCTTTGCGGATGCCGGCATCGATGCCCTCCCCCGCGGCGACGGCGATCACCTCATCGACGGTGTCGTTCATCGCCTGCTGGAAGTCGATCGCCGCTTGCCGGCCGTGGCTGTGCAGGTAGCGCTCCCGTCCGCCGGTGATCGAGTTCACGCACCAGCCACCGTTACGACCGGACGCCCCATAGCCGGCGAAGCGCGCCTCCACGATGACCACCCGCGCATCGGGTTGGGCCTTCTTCAGGTAGTAGGCCGCCCAGAGACCGGTGAAGCCGCCGCCGACGATGCAGACATCGGCATCGACCGAGCCGGACAACGCGGGACGGGGTTCAGGCAGGCCAAGTTGCTGCCACCAGAAGGACACTTGGCCATTGGTCACGGCCATCGCTAACACCACCATGCGGGATCGTCGGTGGCCGGAGTCTAGCTCCGGACGAGCCGCGATCGGCGCCCCCGCCAGGACTCGAACCTGGGACCGACGGATTAGAAGGCCGCTGCTCTATCCACTGAGCTACGGGGGCTCGGCACTGCGCGCCAATGGTATCTCTCAGCCGGCGATGGCCCGGCATCGGCACCCGTATCCGCTCGCGTGGCGGGTGGGGGTGGCGATGGGCGAAACAACGTAGCCGCAGGCGTCGGGTTCGACTTGCAATAGCGGCGCATTGTTGGTTATCGTAAGTCCCGTTGCGTCATGCCAATCAGAAAGGAGGCCAGATGTTGATGAACACCAATGTGAAGCGTCGCTACTTCGACGGCGATCGCGCCGACGCTGGCCTCGTTCAGGCCGCAGCCTCGCGCCTCGCTTGATCAGCTAGCGACGCTCCCATCAGGGGATATTCCCCTCTCTACCGCAGCGCATCACTGCCCTGCGACCCCATCGGCGAACACCACCAATCGTGGTTCTTCGGCGCCATTTTCCTCCGCCATCATGCGGTTATTTCGTGCTGCCCAAAAGGAATCAGACATGTCTGAACTCGAATTTGTCCAAGAAACTACTCACCCGCCGTCGGCGACCATCGCCCGACTCACCGAGAAGGCCCTTTTCGGCCTGGGTCAGGCGCTGGTCGGCGCTTCGGTCCGCCTCGCGGCCGCTCGCCGGCGCCGGATCGATCGCCGGGTATGGAACGCCGACCCGGAACTGATCGAACAGCGCCTCGACGCGCTGCGGATCGAACAGGCCCGTTGGCTGCTCGGCCAACGACAGCTGTGACGACCCTGGTGGGTCGGGAGCACCACCCGCTCCCGACCCCACTTCGTCTGTCCGGGGCGTCTGCACAATCGGTGTTGGCACCCGGCAGTCGGCAAAACCCCTAGAGTGGAGCCGTGAGTGAGCACCTGGTCTGGATCGATTGTGAGATGACCGGTCTGGACCTCAAGGCCGACGCCCTCGTCGAGGTCGCGGCCCTGGTCACGGACGGCGACCTGAACGTCCTCGGTGACGGCGTCCAGGTGGTCATCAAGCCCCCAGCCGAGGCCTTGGCCCAGATGGGCGACTTCGTCCGCGACATGCACTCCAAGTCCGGACTTCTCCCCTTGCTCGAGCACGGCATCGAGATGGCCGAAGCCGAGGAACTCGTGCTGGCCTACATTCGCCAGCACGTCCCCGACGCTCGCAAGGCACCCCTGGCCGGCAACACCGTCGGCACCGACCGCACCTTCCTGGCCCGCGACATGCCAAACCTGGAAGCCCACCTGCACTATCGCAACGTGGACGTGTCCAGCATCAAGGAACTGGCGCATCGCTGGTTCCCCCGCGCCTACTACAACACCCCGGCCAAGAACGGTAACCACCGGGCGCTGGCCGACATCCAGGAGTCGATCGAGGAGTTGCGGTACTACCGCGACGCGCTCTTCGTGAGCCCGCCCGGGCCGGCCACCGACGCGTTGCGGGAGATCGCCGCGAAGCATCAAGGCACCATCACCGGCAACCGTCCCACACCCACCGCCGACTGATTTTCTGCTGACCGCCCTGACCGGCTAAGCTAGGCGGGCTGCCGGGCTGACCGGCCGCGATGGTGGGTATAGCTCAGTTGGTAGAGCACCTGGTTGTGGTCCAGGTGGTCGCGGGTTCGAGTCCCGTTACTCACCCCACGATCGGCCCGTCCGCGAGGACGGGCCGAACTGCTTTCCGGGCCCGCCTCAGCCGAGGTTCTCGGCCAACCACACCATCACCGGACGGTAGGCGCGCCAGTCGTCACGTACCCGCTCGATCGCCTCGTCGCTCTCCAACCAGGACGGCGCCCCGTACTCCCGCGACAGCAGCAGGCTGCGGTGACGCAGCAGGGCAATGCGCGGGTGGTCTGGATCCACGCCGCGTGGCGCCGTCTTGAGGGTGTCTCCGCCCAGTTCGAAACCGTCGGCGATCAGTGGGGCGACAGCGTCATCCAATTGGGCGCCGCTACGGTCGTCCGACACCGCCGCACGATAGGCGGCCACCTGCGCCGGGCTGGGCTGGTACCAGCCGCCGCCGGTCATCAATCCGCTGGCGCTGATCTGGACGTAGTAGCCCACGCCAGGTGCACAGCCGACCACCGCCCCCTGGTGGGTCTTGTACGGCGACTTGTCGAGGCTGAAGCGCACGTCGCGGTGGGGCCGGAACAGCTTGGCCTCGCCGAACTCGGCGGCCAGCGCATCGACCAACACCTGCAGCGGCGCCCGCACCGACGCCTGCCAACGCTCCTTGTGGGCAGTGAACCACTCCCGGGAGTTGTCGGCCTCAAGCTCGGCGAAGAAGTCCACCGCATCCAGCGGAATGCCTGCATTCATG
>JAJTBJ010000084.1 GCA_021286985.1 Propionibacteriales bacterium
AACGCTGGGCGTCCACCGTCCCGCTCGGACGGCCGGTCAGCGCCGATGAAGTTGCGGCCGCAGTGAGCTTCCTTGCCTCACCTGCGGCGTCGGGAATCACCGGCACCACCCTCGAAATCGATGCTGGCTGGAGCACTTCGCCCGGCTGGTAATGGTCCGAAGATCACCATCAGGTTGCAGTTCGGCCCTGGCAGGTTGCCCCGCGATTCTTCGACGCTACTACGAGGGCGACCCACGCCGGTTGCCGCCCCAAAAAGGTCGGATGTTGGCCGGTCTGTGAAGAGCAACGCCCTCGGTCACATCGCCGGGGAGAAGGGTAGTTCCTAATGAAATCATTCCGGATTCTGGCGGGTATCGCCGCTGCCGGCCTGGCTCTGACGGCTTGCACGTCCGCGCCCGCGCCGAGTGGTGCGCCGAGCGCGCCGGCTGGCAACTGTGGCGACGCAGGCGTCTACTGCATCGGCCTGGTGACCGACATGGGCAAGATCGACGACAAGTCGTTCAACCAGTCGGCATGGGAAGGCATCGAGGCAGCGGGCAAGGAGATTCCCGGCGCCAAGACCAAGTACATCGAGACCTCGGCCGCGACCGACTACGCCGCGAACATCAAGAAGTTCGTCGACGGCAAGTACAACGTCATCGTGACCGTCGGCTTCAACCTGGCCGAAGCAACCACCACCGCCGCCAAGGCCAACCCGAACATCAAGTTCATCGGCGTTGACCAGGGTCAGACCGACACCATCGCCAACCTCACCGGACTGGTGTTCCCCGAAGACCAGGCCGGCTACGCCGTTGGCTACCTCGCCGGCAAGCTGACCAAGACCAACAAGCTCGGCCAGGTGCTGGGCATGCAGATTCCTCCGGTGGAGAAGTTCGCCAAGGGCTTCATCGCTGGTGCGAAGGCTTCCAACGCGACGGCAACCGTGACCACGGTGTACCACCCGGCCGGCAACAACGCCTTCGGCGATCCCACCTGGGGTGCGGCTGAGGCTCAGAAGCAGCTCGACCAGAAGGCCGACGTGATCTTCGGCGCTGGCGGCGGCACCGGCAACGGCGCACTCGGCCAGGTTGCGAAGGCACCGGGCGCAGGCACCTCCGTCTTCTGCATCGGCGTTGACACCGACCAGTGGTTCACGGTTCCCGAGGCGCACGGCTGCTTGGTCACCTCGGCCGAGAAGAAGATCGCCGACGGCACCGCCGCGCTGGTGAAGGCTGCCAAGGACGGCTCGATCAAGGGCGGCAACTGGGTCGGCAAGGCCGGCATCTCGCCGTTCCACGATTTCGACGCCAAGGTTCCGCAGGCCGTCAAGGATGAGGTTGCCAAGGTTGTGGCTGACCTCGCTTCCGGCGCGCTCAAGACCGGGGTCACCCTCGGCTGATTGTTTTACCTGAGCGGTGGGCGCTCGCATCAGCGGGTGCCCACCGCTCAACTCTCCCTTGAGAAAGAAAAACCACTTTGTCCAATCCCAAACCCGCGACCACTGCCGCTCCCGGGAACGGGGCCCTGTTGGCGACCATCATCCGCGGCCAATCGGTGATCGTGCCGATTCTGGCGCTCATCGTCGCCTTCGCCATCGGCGCGATTCTGATCGCCGGCCAGGGGGTCAACCCGATTTCGGCCTACGCCAGCCTCTTCCACTACGCCTGGTTCAGCTCTGACGGACTCCAGGTCACCTTGCTTCGCACCGCCGGCCTGGCCCTGACCGGCCTCGCGGTGGCGATCCCGCTCAAGATCGGCATGTTCAACATCGGCGCCCAGGGCCAGTTCCTCGTCGGCGCGATCACCGCAGCATTCGTCGGCTACCAGTTCGGCAATCTGCCGGGCATCCCGCTGATCCTGGTCGCCCTCGTCGGCGGCATCATCGGCGGCGCCGTCTGGGGTTGGATTTCGGGAATTCTCAAGGCAAAGCGCAACGTCCACGAGGTGATCAGCACGATCATGCTCAACTACGTTGCCGCTCAGCTGATCGACTGGCTGTTGAACAGCTACCTCAAGGCCCCTGGCCAGGCCATCCCGCAGACGCCGAAGATCGTCGATCAGGCACAGATCGGCAACCTCGGCCCGTTCCCCGTCGGCTTCTTGATCGCGATCGTGCTGGCAGCCTTCTCGTGGTGGCTGCTTCGTCGAACCGTCCTGGGCTTCCAGTTCGGCACCGTGGGTGCCAACCCTGAAGCCGCCCGTTACGCCGGGGTGAAGCTGCCGCGGATGTATGCGGCCGGCATGACCCTGGCCGGTGGCATGGCCGGGCTCTCCGGTGGCGTCCAGACTCTCGGCGAGACCCACTACTTCGAGCAGAGCTTTGCCGGATCGCTCGGCTTCGACGGGGTGACCGTGGCGCTGCTGGCCCGTGGCAACCCCATCGGAGTGGTGCCTGCGGCCTTCCTGCTCGCCTCCCTACGTGCCGGCGCGCCGGGGCTGCAGTTCGACCTGGGCGTCCAGCCCGAAATCGTCGACCTCGTCTTGGCGATCACCTTGCTTCTGGTCTCGATTCCGATCCTGGCCAAGCTGCTGGTTCGCAAGGGCGCCACGGCCGCACCGACCCCTGCACCGATCGAGGAGGAGTTGCGATGACCCAGTGGCTCGCCAAAAACAAGTCGGCCGCGATCATCGCCCTGGTCGTTCTGGTTGTCGCCTACGGCTTCTGGGCAATGAGCCCGGACAAGGCCACCTCGATGCTGCGCTTCGCCTGGACACTGTCGATTCCGCTGGTGTTGGGCGCCTTGACCGGTGTGATCGGTGAACGTTCCGGCATCGTCAACATCGGCATCGAAGGTCAGATGCTGGCGGCTGCCTTCACCGGCTTCTTCGTCGCTGCCAATACCGGCAACCTGTGGCTGGGTGTCCTTTCCGGCCTCCTGGTCGGAGCCGTGATGGGTGCCTTCCTGGCCTGGATCGCGGTGGTCTTCCAAGTCGACCAGATCATTCTGGGCGTGGTGATGAACATCGTCGCCACCGGCGTCACCTCCTTCTACTACGTGCAAGGCAAGGTGCTGCCGAGCGCGATGCCGACCTTCTCCATCCCGCTGTTGTCTGATCTCCCGCTGGTCGGGGTGTTCTTCCAGGGCGGCCCGATCGCGCTGCTCACCCTGTTCACGGTGCTGGGCACGTGGTACGCGCTGTTCCGCACCCGTTGGGGGCTGCGCACCCGCGCGATCGGGGAGTACCCGACGGCTGCCGACACCGCAGGCATCGGGGTCAACAAGATGCGGATCATCAACACCACCATCGCCGGCCTGCTGGCCGGTGCGGCTGGCGTGTTCATGTCCATGGAGCAGACCTCGTCGTTCGCGCGGGACATGAGCGCCGGCAAGGGCTTCTTGGCCTTGGCGATCATGATCTTCGGTGCCTGGTTCCCCGGACGCGCGCTGGCTGCAGCGCTGTTCTTCGGCTTGGCCTCGGCTGTGGCCTCGCAGTTGCAGGCTGACAAGGTCGTCGACATTCCGCAGCAGTTCGTCAACCTGTTGCCCTACGTGCTGACCTTGTTGGTGCTCGCTCTGGCCGCAGGTCGAGTGCGTGCGCCGGCATCTGAAGGTATTCCGTTCGTGAAGGGAGAGGGTTCCTGATGAGCGAGCGCATTCTCGACATCGTCGGCCTGACCAAGGTTTACGGCTCGGTCCGGGCCAACGAAGACATCACCATGCACGTCGATCGGGGCGAGATCGTGGCCCTGCTCGGTGAGAACGGGGCGGGCAAGTCGACCCTGGTCAAGCAGATCTTCGGGCTGGGCAGGCCCGACGCCGGCACCATCACCATCAACGGTGATCCGGCGAAGATCAAGGATCCGACCGACGCGAGCGCCCGCGGCATCGGCATGGTGCATCAGCACTTCCAACTGGTCCCGGTGATGACCGTCGCCGAAAACGTGATCCTCGGCCATGAACCCACCAAGGGCCTCAGCCTCAACCTGAGCGCGGCGCGGGCGCTGGTGACCGAGATCAGCGAACGCCACGGTCTTGCCGTCGATCCCGATGCCACCATCGAGGATCTCCCGGTCGGAACCCAGCAGCGGGTAGAGATCATCAAAGCGCTGTCACGCCAGGTCGACCTGCTCATCCTCGATGAGCCCACCGCTGTGTTGACTCCGCAAGAGACCGACGAACTGCTGGCCGTCATGAAGGAGTTGGCTGCCGCGGGCACGTCCATCGTGTTCATCACCCACAAGCTGCGTGAGGTGCTGGCCGTCGCCGATCGGGTGTACGTCCTGCGCCGCGGCAAGACCGTAGGCGAAGTACGCGCTGCCGATACCGACGCGGCTGGGCTGGCCCAGATGATGGTGGGACGCAGCGTCGTCCTGCAGGTCGACAAGGCGGATCCGCAGGTCGGCGATGAAGTGCTGAAAGTCGACGATCTGCACGTCCTGGACGATCGCAAGCTGCCGGCCGTCAACGGCTTCACCGTCGCCGTACGCGCGGGAGAGATCGTCGGCGTTGCCGGCGTGGAAGGCAACGGGCAGCGCGAGTTGGTCGAGGCGATCGCCGGCATGCGCCGTCCGGTGTCGGGCACGGTGAGCCTTTCGGGAAAGGACATCACCACGGCCGACCCGCATGCGACCCATGCTGCCGGGCTGGGGCACATTCCCGAGGATCGTGAGAAGCACGGCTTGGTCTCCGGCTACTCGATCGCGGACAACCTGGTGCTGAATCGCTTTGACGAGCCGGAGTTCACCTCCGGCGTGATGCGCGACTTCGGGGCCATCAAGGAGAATGCGGCGAACTGGATTCAGGTCTTCGACATCCGCACACCGTCGGGCGAACTGCCGGCGTCCAGCCTGTCGGGTGGCAACAAGCAGAAGGTGGTGGTGGCGCGCGAGATGAGCGCAAAGCCCAAGCTGCTGCTCGCTGCACAGCCGACGCGCGGCGTGGACGTGGGCTCGATCGAGTTCATTCATCGCCGCATCGTCGAGGCCCGCGACGCCGGAGCTGCCGTGTTGCTGGTTTCGGCCGAACTCGACGAGATCCTGTCGCTGTCTGATCGGATCGCGGTGGTTCACGCAGGCAAGGTCGTCGCAGAGATGCCTGCCGCCGGCGCAGACCGCACCAAGATCGGTGAACTGATGGCCGGTGGCCATCACGAAGGCTGAGTCGAGAGGGGCAGGGTACCCAGGCATGTCGGTCGAGACCGATTCGCAGTGGTGGCCTGCCCCTGACGTGCGCACCGAAATCGCCGCCCGGCTCGCGTCCGTTGCCTCGGCGCTGACCACCGACGCCATGGCGCGGATCTCGGCCAAGCACCTCTGGCTGGCCGAGCTCAACGCTGAGCATCGCTCGTGGATCACGGTCGTGGCCCGCGCGGGCATCGACGGGTTTGTCACCTGGTTCGCCGAAGGCGGCCAGAGCAAGCCGGGGACGGTGTTCGACGCTGCACCCCGAGCCCTGACCCGGCGGATCAGTTTGGATCAGACCGTCGACCTGGTGCTCACCACCATCGAGACCGTCGAAGAACGCATCGGTGAGCTACCCGAATCCGATCAGTTGCCGCTGCGCATCGGCATCTTGCGCTACTCCCGGGAGGTGGCGTTCGCCGCTGCTCGGGTGTACGCCCGCGCTGCCGAGATCCGTGGGGCGTGGGACGCCCGGATGGAGGCCATGGTCGTCGACGCGATCATCCGCGGCGATGCCGACGACTCGGTCGTTTCCCGTGCGTCCACCCTGGGTTGGGTCTCCCCCACCCCGGGAGTCGCCGTCGTGATCGGTCCCGCGCCGGCCGACCCCGGTGCCGCAGTAGAGGCCATCCGAACCGTTGCTCTACACAGTTCGCTGGACCTGCTCGCCGCCCAGCAGGGTGATCGGTTGGTCCTGGTGCTGGGGACGGCCGCAACCACCAGCGATGAGTTGGTCGGCCTGGTTGCCGGCTTCGTCGGTGAGTTCGGCGACGGGGAGGTCGTCGTCGGTCCGATCGTGCCCAGCCTCGCCGACGCGGCCCGTAGCGCGCGCAGCGCCCTGTCCGGGCTGCGCTCCTCGAGTGCGTGGCCGAACGCCCCGCGTCCGGTTTCCTCAGAGCGGCTGCTTCCCGAACGCGCCCTGGCCGGTGACGGCCATGCGCGACGGGCACTGGCCACGGAGCTGTACGGCCCATTGCTCGCGGCCGGTGGCGATCTCAGCGAGACCTTGGCCACCTATTTCGACACGTCCGGATCGATCGAGGCCACGGCCCGCGAACTGTTCGTCCATCCCAACACGGTGCGCTACCGCTTGCGTCGGGTTCAGGAGGTCACCGGCCACTCCCCGACCGACGCCCGCGACGCGTACGCTCTGCGACTTGCGCTGAGCCTGGGACGCCTCCTCGACTGACAGAAGCCGCCAACGAAAGCCCCGGGGAAACCGACTGACTTCGTGCCCGCTTTGTATGATTCCTACAAGTGACCGCCCCCGATTTTCGTGGCGTCCAATGCCCGGCGGAGCAGCGGAATCCGAGACAGTTGATGCGTGCTCGCAATCGTCGCGCCCGGTCAGGGCGCTCAAACACCCGGCTTTCTCGCACCCTGGCTCACCGAATCCCGTTTCGCCGACCGACTGGCCTGGTTGTCGACCGTGGCCGGCATCGACTTGGCGCATTACGGCACCGAAGCCGACGCTGAGACCATCCGAGACACCGCCATCGCTCAGCCGCTCCTGGTTGCTGCCGGCCTGCTGACCGCGCTGGAACTGTTCCCCCAACCGGCGGACGGCTTCCAGCGCACCGGGGTTGCTGCCGGCCACAGTGTCGGTGAGATCACCGCAGCCGCCGCCGTGGGCGTCCTCAGCGCCGAGCAGGCCATGGTGTTCGTCCGCGAGCGCGGACAACAGATGGCCGTCGCCAGCGCAGCCCGTCCGACCTCGATGATGGCCGTGATCGGCGGTGACCCCGCCGAGGTGCTGGCCGCGATCGAGGCCCAAGGGCTCACCGCTGCGAACAACAACGGCTCGGGCCAGATCGTCGCCGCCGGCACGGTCGAACAGCTCGCCGCGCTGCAGGCCAATCCGCCGGCCAAAGCCCGGCTGATTCAGCTGTCGGTGGCCGGAGCCTTCCACACCGTGCACATGGAGCCCGCCGTGGCGCACCTGGCCAAACTGGCGAAGGCGATCACGACCCACGATCCGCGGACCCGCCTGCTGTCGAACGCCGACGGCCAGGTCGTTCAGTCCGGCCGGGAGTACCTCAAGCGCCTGGTCAACCAGGTCGCCAATCCGGTCCGCTGGGATCTGTGCCTGGAGAGCATGGCCGACCTCGGGGTCACCGGTCTGCTCGAACTCCCGCCGTCGGGGACGCTCACCGGCATCGCCAAGCGCAACCTGAAGGGTGTGGAGCTGTTCAGCTTGAACACCCCCGATCAGATTCCCGCCGCTCAGGAGTTCGTGGCCAAGCACGGCGACACCGCCTCGGCCAGCCCGCTGAACTCCACCCCCTCCTGGATGCTGGTGGTCTCCCCCGGCAAGGGCGAGTTCCACACGGCGCAAGGCGTCGAGGTTGGCTCGCGACTCGAGGCGGGCGCGAGCGTCGGCACGGTCGCCAACCTCCGCGATTCGATCTCGGTCGGCATGACTCACACCGGCACCATCACCGAATGGCTGGTCGAGGACGGCGACCCGGTCTCCCCCGGCCAGCCCCTGGTTCGTCTCTACCCGGCCCACGACTCTTCAGGAGCCCTTTCATGACCCTCAAGGCCAGCACCGGTTCACCCTTCGCACGGATCCTCTCCGTCGGCTCCGCCGTACCGTCCCGGGTGATCGACAACGACTACCTGTGCCAGTTCATCGACTCCTCGGATGAGTGGATCACCCAGCGCACCGGCATCAAGGAGCGTCGCTGGGTGGGCGAGGGTGAGAACATCGAGACCCTTTCGATCACTGCGGCCACCAGCGCCATCGAACGCAGCGGCATCGCACCAGAAGACATCGACGCGGTCATCGTCTCCACGATCTCCCACTACGAGCAGACCCCCGCGCTGGCCCCCAAGCTCGCCCATCTGCTGGGTCTTGGCGACGCGGCGGCCTACGACATCTCGGCGGCCTGCGCAGGCTTCAGCTACGGCGTCGCGCAAGCAGAGGCGCTGGTGCGTAGCGGCCAGGCCCGCTACGTCCTGCTGATCGCGGGCGAGACGATCTCCGACATCACCAACATGACCGACCGCGGCACGGCCTTCCTCTTCGGGGACGGCGCCGGCGCGGTCGTGATCGGCCCCAGCGAGGTCAACGGGATCGGCCCGGTGGTGTGGGGTTCGGACGGCGGCCAGTTCGACGCCATCCGGATGAGCCACGACATCGCCGGCGGCGTCAAGGCCGGCGAGTTCCCCACCATCACCATGGACGGCCAGGCGGTCTTCAAGTGGGCCACCAGCCACATCGCGCAGGCCACTCGGCGCTGCCTCGACGAGGCCGGGATCACTCCCGACGAGTTGGACGTGTTCATTCCGCATCAGGCGAACAACCGGATCACCGACACCCTGCTGCGCTACCTGAAACTGCCGGAGAAGGTGGTGGTGGCCCGCACCATCCAGCACCTGGGCAACAACTCCGCAGCAACCATCCCGATGGCGATGGACGCCCTGCTGACCTCCGGCGAGGCCAAGAGCGGCCAAACCGCCTTGATCATCGGCTTCGGTGCCGGCCTGGTGTACTCCGGGCAAGTGATCACCCTCCCCTGAACCACCGGCGCACGCCGGAGCAAGAGCAACCCAACAAAGAAGGAGATAGAAATGGCCACCACGGAAGAGATCCGCGCACAGCTGGCTGAACTGGTCAACGAGGTCGCCGGTGTGCCGGTCGAGGACGTCCAGCTGGACAAGTCCTTCGTTGACGATCTCGACGTCGACAGCCTGGCGATGGTCGAAATCCTCGTCGGCTGCGAGGAGAAGTTCGGCGTCACCATCCCCGACGAGGAGTCCAAGAACCTCAAGACCGTCGGTGACGCTGTCGCGTACGTCGAGGCGCACAGCTGAACTGATCGGTGCGACGTGCCGCCCACCGGCGGCGCCGACACCAACTGATCGGGCGCGCCGGGACCGCCACAACTGGTCCCGGTGTGCCCATCCCAGGCTCACCATTTTCGATCGACAAACGGAAGCAACCATGACTGAGATCGTGATCACCGGTATCGGTGCCACCACCCCGCTCGGCGGCGACCTGTCCTCCACCTGGGCGAACATGCTCGCCGGCAAGTCCGGCGTCGTTCGACTCACCGACGAATGGTTCGCCGACCTGCCGGTGCAGATCGCGGCGGTCGCCGCGGTCGATCCGAGCGAGAAGATCGACCGGGTCAAGGCACGCCGCCTGGACCGCTCCACCCAGCTGGCTCTGGTCGCGGCCCAGGAGGCCTGGACCGACGCCGGCTTCGACTGGGAGGCCGACGCCGGCGCCCAGGTCGACCCCGAAACCCTGCTGGTCTCCCTGGCCAGCGGCATCGGCGGTCTGCACTCCCTGCTGAACAACTGGGACGCGCAGCGCGACAAGGGCTACCGCCGGGTCAGCCCGTTCACCATCCCGATGCTGATGGCCAATGCCCCGGCCTCCAATGTGGGTATCCAGATTCATGCCAAGGCCGGGATCCACACCCCGGTGTCAGCCTGCGCCTCCTCCAACGAGGCCATCTCCTTGGCGATCGACCAGCTGCGGCTCGGACGCGCCGAGGTCGCGGTGGTGGGCGGCACCGAAGCCACCATCCACCCGCTGCCGTTGGCCGCGTTCGGCCAGATGCAGGCTCTGAGCCGCCGTAACGACGAGCCCGAGCGTGCCTCGCGTCCGTGGGACCGCGGCCGTGACGGCTTCGTGATGGGTGAAGGCTCTGCGGTCATGGTGATCGAGACTCTCGAACACGCGGTGGCCCGCGGCGCCAAGATCTACGGCACCCTGGCCGGCTCGGGCATCAGCGCCGACAGCCACGACATCGTCCAGCCCGACCCGTCCGGTGGTGGCCAGTCGAGCGCGATGCGCAAGGCGTTGAAGAATGCCGGGTTGACCCCGGCCGACATCAACCACGTCAACGCCCACGGCACCTCGACCCCCCAAGGCGACCTCACCGAGGCCGGCTCGATCCGGGCCGCGTTGGGAGCCGATGCTGACCATGTGGTGGTCACCTCGACCAAGTCGATGACCGGCCATCTGCTCGGTGGCGCCGGCGCCTTGGAGACTGTCGCTTCGGTAATGGCGCTCCACGACCGGATGGTCCCGCCGACGATCAACCTCGAAGATCCCGAGCCAGACCTCGGCATCGACATCGCC